>NZ_KV797514.1:0-308283 GCF_001809385.1 Staphylococcus sp. HMSC055C03 | reverse complement strand
GACATGTTATAATTTTTATACATAAAGTTCCTCCAATGATTGGGTTTGTGGTTATTCTCTAATTATACGTGAGGGCTTTATTTTTTTAAAATAATATGAGTATTTTATATAAAAAGCCGAGGGAAATCATTAAAAATTCTCCTTGGCTTTTATTTGAGACTGGATTTATGTCCCAGCCCCTTTTTATTTTGTACGTGGCAATCATTGAATTTAAGAATGTTTTATTATGAAATGTTCTTATTTATAATTGCGCAGAACATAAATAAGTGGTAATCTTTAAGTGGTTATTATTAATAGGAGGCAATAGAATGGACATCAATGAAAAAAAGTTATTAAACACTAAAGTGCTTATTTTAACGTCAACACTTGCCGCAGGTGGAGTTTTTCTTTCCAATTACAATAATGACGCATATGCAGCAGAAGAAATTAATCAAGAAAACCAAGTTAATTATGGAGAATTGCTTATAAATAACGAGGTGAAAATTGATTCGAAATTACAAACAACTAATGATACTGTAACTGAAAATCAAGTTTCAAAAGCAAAAGTTGATTCAGTTGAAAGCAATCAGAATATATCAAAAAACAACAATTTAAATGAATCAAGTGCTATGATAGATAGTCAATTGCAAAACAACATTCAATTTGTTAATCCTGAAAAGAAATATTTTGAATCGTATTTAGATAAAAATACAGTTTCTCAACGAGAATATAAAAATAGTTTTCATACAAGAAGTAATCTTAACTTTGTTGAAAGTACTCCTCGATATACTACAAGAAGTATGGAACCCTATGCATCAGCTCAATGGCTTACGAAATATCAATTGACTGCTGGATATGGACATTATAATTTAAACATAAATAATGGCATGCATTATGGGGCTGATTTTGCAATGCCTATTGGGACTCCAGTAAGAGCAATTACAGGTGGTAAAATTATTGAAGCTGGTTGGAGCCCTTATGGTGGCGGTAATCAAATTGGTGTAAAAGAGCCCGATGGTTCCCATTACCAATGGTATATGCACTTAAGTCAATTAAATGTTAGGGTCGGAGATTATATCTCAACTGGACAAATTATAGGAAAATCAGGTAGTACAGGATTCTCAACAGGTCCACACTTGCATTTCCAAAGAATGGTTGGTGGGTTAGGTAATAATTATGCACAAAATCCAATACCATTTTTAAAACAATATGGATATGGTAGTAATACTTCTGGTTATACTCCGCCGGTTAATCGCGTACAAGCACCATCAACTAACAGTACTTATAAAGTTGATGGCAAAGGTACTTATTACAAAGCAGAATCAGCATCATTTACAGCAAACTATGATATTAAAACTCGATTGAATGGGCCATTTAGAAGTAACCCACAATCAGGTGTGTTACATCCTGGTCAAACAATTAAGTATGATACAGTCATGAAACAAGATGGACATGTATGGGTTGTATATACTGGATATTCAGGAAAACGAATATATTTACCAGTTAGAACATGGGATAAAAATTCTAATACATTAGGCCCGTTATGGGGAATTATTAATTAAGGTATATGATAATAGAACTGGAATATTTACATTTCAGTTCTATTATTGTGTATAAAACACCGAAGGAGATGCAACATGTACTTTACAAATTTATCTGAAACAGAGTTTGATAATTATACAAAACAACATTTTTCACATTATACACAGTCAGCGAAACATTATCATAATCGCAATAAAGCACAACATGATGTGCACCTAGTAGGAGTTAAAGATGAAAATAATGAAGTTATTGCGGCGTGTTTACTAACAGAAGCGAGAAGTTTGCGCTTCTTTAAATACTTCTATACACATCGCGGACCTGTCATGGATTATAAGAATATTAAACTTGTGGAATATTTTTTTGCGTCTTTGACACTTTATTTAAGAAAACACAAAGGGTTATATGTACTTGTCGATCCGTATATTTTGGAAAATATCAGAGAACCTGATGGTGAAATCATTGAACAATTTGATAATCATCAGTTGATTCAAACATTGGAAAAGTTAGGTTACAAACATCAGGGCTATTCCACTGGTTATTCTTCTATGAGTCAAATCAGATGGTTGTCTGTGTTAGATTTAAAAGGAAAATCAGAAACGCAGTTACTCAATGAAATGGACTATCAAACAAGACGTAATATTAAAAAGACTTATGAAATGGGTGTACAAGTCCGTACACTTTCTATTGATGAAACACCTTTATTCTTCGAATTGTTTAAAATGGCAGAAGAGAAACACGGTTTCACATTTAGAGGTTTGGATTATTTTAAACAAATGCAAAAGGTTTATGGTCATCGTGGTTTCTTAAAATTAGCATATGTCGATTTGCATACGTACTTAAAAGAGTTGAAAGAGAAACACGCACAATTACAAAGTGATTTAGATGAAGTGAATGAGAAGTTGAAAGAAAGTCCGAACTCTAAGAAATCAAAAAGCAGAGCTAATCAACTGCAGCAACAATTTAATAGTAACGAACGTAAAATCAAAGAAACACAAGCGATGATAGAAAAAGATGGCAACATCTTAAACTTAGCAGCTGCGCTTTATCTTTATAATGAGCACGAAGTTTACTATCTCTCTAGTGGTTCGAATCCTCAATATAATGCGTTTATGGGCGCATACCGTTTACAATGGGAAATGATTAAATTTGCGAAGAAGAAAGGTATTGACCGTTATAATTTCTACGGTATTACAGGAGATTTCTCTGATAATGCAGAAGACTATGGTGTACAAAAATTCAAAGAAGGATTTAATGCACACGTAGAAGAGTATATTGGAGATTTTATTAAACCGCTTCGCCCAATGCTCTACAAACTCTCATTATTATTAGACAAACTAAAAAACAGAGAATAGATGAAAGCAATCTATTCATAATTTTAATAGCAAACAAAAAAGAAGCCCCGTCTCAAATCAATTTTTGATTTGAAGCGGGGCTTCACATACTATTAACGCATCAAGTGACCAGGATTAGTCTTCGCTGAAGATTTTATCCCATTGGTCACGTTTTTCTAACATTTCTTGTGCAATTTCATGTGCACCTTCTAATGAGTGGCTTGCTGCCCAACCGCATTGTACCTCATTACAAGCAGGGACTTCTTTAGCCGCAACAACATCTTTCAATGTTGCTTCAATGATGTTTAATACATCTTCGTAGTCATCATGGTTGATGAATGATACATAGAAACCAGTTTGGCAACCCATTGGACTTAAGTCTACGACTTTGTCTGTGTGGTTACGGATGTTTTCAGCCATTAAGTGTTCTAATGAGTGTAAACCAGGCATTTTCATGTGTTCTTTGTTTGGTTGTTTGAAACGAATATCATATTTCTTAATTACATCTCCGTTTTGACCTTCTTTTGTACCTGCTAAGCGCACAAATGGTGCAACAACTTTAGTATGATCTAAATTGAAACTTTCAACGTTCATTTTAGGCATAAAACTAAACCTCCTTTAGTTCTTCATGTCTTATTGTAACAAGGCTAAGCAGCATTTACAATTTTACCGAATACACTTTCAATGAAAAGTTTATCAGTTTACTCGGGATAAATTTGTTGAAAATTAAGAAAAAGGATGACAAAGTCATGAAAAACCTTTAAAATGTTTAGTAATCAATTTTACTGATAAAGATATAAAAGGGGATGAGAACGCAAGGTAAAAGCGTTCCAAATCGTGTTAAAACGACCTTAAAGACACATATATCTTTGAAAAATAAAGGGAGTCACTAAAATGTCATTTGAAACTCATATTGAACAATTTATAGATGCGAAACAGTCAGAATTTATTGATATCAGTCATAAAATCCATGAAAGACCAGAACTAGGAAACCAAGAAGTCTTTGCTTCTGGTTTATTAATGCAAGAATTAAAGAAATACAGCTTTGAAATTGAACAAGATATCGCAGGTCATCCGACTGGCTTCATTGCTCAATATCATAGTCGCAAGCCAGGGCCGACGATTGGTTTCCTAGCAGAATATGACGCGCTTCCTGGATTAGGTCATGCATGCGGTCATAATATTATCGGTACAACAAGTGTGTTAGCTGGTATCGCTTTAAAACAAGTTATCGATAAAGTAGGCGGACAAGTGGTTGTGTTAGGTTGTCCAGCTGAAGAAGGCGGAGAAAACGGGAGTGCGAAAGCGAGTTATGTTAAAGAAGGTATCATTGATGAATTAGATGTTGCTTTGATGCTGCACCCTGGTAATGAAACATACAAAACAATCCATACATTAGCAGTAGATGTATTAGATATTAAATTCTACGGTAAAAGTGCACATGCTTCTGAAAATGCGGATGAAGCGATTAACGCTTTAGATGCGATGATCAGCTATTTCAATGGTGTAGCACAATTACGTCAACAAATTAAAAAAGGTGAACGTGTACATGGTGTGATTTTAAATGGTGGAGAAGCAGCCAACATTATTCCTGATTTTACACATGCACGTTTCTATACACGTGCAACAACACGTAAAGATTTAGATGTGTTAACACACCGAGTAGGTCAAATTGCTCAAGGTGCCGCATTGCAGACAGGTTGTGACTATTCATTCAAACCGATTCAAAATGGCGTGAACGAATTTATCTTAACACCTAAATTGGATGAACTGTTTGCACATTATGCACGTCAAAAAGGCGAAGAAGTCAGTGAAGATGACTTCGGTTACGGTTCTACTGATACGGGTAACGTCAGTCATATCGTACCGACGTTACATGCACATATTAAAATCGGGCCAAGCAATTTAGTAGGACATACTTACAAATTTAAAGAAGCTGCTGCATCTGACCATGGTGATAGTGCCTTAATTAAAGGTGCGGATATTTTAGCACGTATGGGCTTAGATTTAATTCAAAACAATGAATTGTTGAGAGAAATTAAAGAACAACATGTCAGAAAAGTGAAGCAAGCATCATTAAAAGAACTTAGAAAACATTCAGAACAACCTAAGGTCACTTTAAGTGATTTATATGATGAGTCTATTGTTTATACGTCTCGTCCATCGTATGTTTCTAATCCTTGGTTAGAGCCTGATGAGCATCAATCTAACTTCTTAACAGGTCGTGAATTATTAATCGCAAATAAAATGCCGGTGATTGTGCATGAAGCGAGTGTCACTGATAAGTTGAAACAGTTATTCAACGAAGTCGGTAAAGAAGTGCCAAGCAATGTTTATAAATTCCATAACCAAGCTAGTTATGAACATTTATTACGTTCGTTAACGAAAGAAGACAACAAGAAGATATACTTCCAATATGTGCATAGTGAAGACATTGTACCTAAAGAAGATTATGCGCTGGATAAAGATACGTTTGTTGCGCTCAACAATAAAGCACGTATACCAGAGTGGACAAACGGTAAATATTTGCCGAAACGTGAAGTTGTGGCGGTAGAAGATTTTGAAGAAGCAGTGAAGAAGTGGGATTTACCGATTGTATTAAAACCGGGCGATGATTTACCGACAGCCGGCGGCTATGGCGTGATGATCTGTTATAACCAAGAAGATTTAGAAAAAGCAATTGAACGTGTTCATCAAGCATTAGATGAAACAGAAACAATGATTATTGAACAAAAAGTGGATGATATCGCCAATTACTGTGTACAATTTGCTTACTCAGATCAAATCGGTTTGAAATATTTAGGAACAGCCGAACAAATCACAGATGATTATGGTTTCTATAACGGAAATCAAAGTGTACCAGTGGAAGAGGTGCCGCAAGCTGTGATTGAAGCGGGTCGTGAAATTATGGAAAACGGTATTAAAGAAGGTTTCTATGGTGTCGGAGGTTTCGACTTGCTTTATGATAAGTATGGTCATGTTTATGCGATTGATTTAAACTTCCGTCAAAACGGGTCAACAAGCATGTTGCTGTTAGATGATGAATTATCTGGAGATTTCCATAAATTCTATAGTTATTTCTCACGCGGTGATAATACGAAATTTTATCGCACGATTATGAAATATGTCCGCCAGGGCAAAATTTATCCATTATCTTATTATGATGGTGATTGGTATGGTAAGGATAAAGTGAATTCTCGTTTTGCGTGTATCTGGCATGGCAGCTCAAGAGAAGAAATTGAATTAAATGAAAAAGCCTTTTTAAAAGAATTAGGCGATTAATATAGAGTTTTAGTGAAACGGTTAAAATCCTGTGTGATTTTAGCCGTTTTGCTTTAACATAAATCGTATTAGATTGACTGTTTAAGTTTATTATTTTATATTTGCATTGATACACAACTATAGAGAAAGTGGGTTTACTATGGATTATAAATACGAAACGTTTTTCAAAGATTTGCTTGTAAATGAAACGTACTATATTGCAGTCAAAGATAGAAAAATGGTTAGAAGAGATGTAGATGGACATGCCATTGCGCTATTTTGGACAAAGAAAGAATTAGCAGAAGCTTATTTTGAAAACCGTAAAGATGCTTACGATAAAATTATTATTCGTGATTTAGATCGCTTTGTGACAAGTGAAATGGATGACTTATTTGATAAAGGGGATAAAGTCTTAGTCAATGTTACAGATGAACTAGACGGACATTTCATTGATATTTATGAAGCCACAAAACAAATTATGACAGAACTGGATCGTATTCGTACAGTTGAATTTGCGCGAATTACTGCGAAAACAGATGATGTTTATGGTCTGACTGATAAAGGAAATAAACAGTTTATTATTATCAGCAATAACGGGGAAAACCAACCTAACTTCATGCCAGTGTGGAGTGATTACCAATCTGCATTGAAAGTGCGCGATGAAGATTTTGAAGAATGCGATGTAGATCAAGTTGAAGGAGAAGTTTTCAGTGAATGGCTTGATCAATTAAGAGATGATGATAACGGCGTCGGCATCAACTTAAAACCGAATGTTGTAGGTTCGATAGTTTCAGCCCAAACATTGAAAAATGAATTATCTTATTAAAATTGTTTAATTAGATAGAGAACATAATAGGGAATAAGGCAATGATTAAAATCTGCCTTATTCCCTATTTATTTGATGTACATTACGCTGGATTTCCTAAGTAGATACTGCCTAAAGCGCCTGAAAAAGCGCCGCCTTCAACATAGTAAGGCTTGAAACCACGTAAGACAGTATAATCTTCTACAACTTTGCGTAGAAGATGATTATTGTTGAATGAAGAACCGATATACACCACATTTTCAGTTTGGAACTCTCTTGCGAGTGTGATGGCCATGGTTGTGACAACTTCTCCAACGATACCCATTACTGATGCTAATTGATCTGCCGTTGATACTTCTTTATCTAGATGACGCATCACGTGTGCGAAGTTTGCGGCTGTTAAATCACCTGGAATTGGCGGTTCACTATTTTTATAGATGTGTTTTACTTTTAAATCAATAAATTCACGATCACCTTGTTCTGCGGTATCTGTCAAAGTTTGATAATCTGTAATCCCAGATAATAAGTATCCTAAACCTTGAATCATACCACCGCCGGCACCGATACCTCCGACACGTCTTTGTGTCTGGCCGTCAAAATAGTGCATAGATGTGCCTGTTCCGACATTGGCGAAGATGTAGTCTTTTAAATAATGACCTTGTTCTTCTAATAACATATTTAAACCCTTTGAAGCTGCATCGAACTCAACGAATTCTTGTGCAGAGAAATCTAATTGATCTTTAATCATTTGTGCTTTACCGCCGGTTAAAGAAACATTTCTGCAAGGTTGTTGATTCAACCACTCAATCACTTCTGTTAATTCATCAGTACGTTTCGTTCTGAAAGTACGGTGCCCGTTGTCGATTTCGACAATTTTAATTAATGTACCACCGGCATCAATACCGATTTTCATAGTTTCACCTCAAAATTATGTATGACATGTAATCATTAATAGTATAATCAAAAGAGAAAGAAAAAAGCAAAGTTAAGGAGTGTACAATAAAAAATGAAATTAAGTCCATACCTTATCGTAGAAAATGTTGCAAAAGCAGCTGAATTCTATCAAAGTGTTTTCGGCGGTGAGATTAAAGTATTAAATCAACAAAAAGAACAAGTGTTGCACGCAGAAGTTCACATTACTGATGCTATTGTATTGCACTTATCGAGCAATTATGGCAAACCATTCAGTAATGAAGATGTGAATCTGCTTCTGACATTTGAAGATTCTACAGAACAACAACGTGTATTTGATGCGTTGAGTGTTGGTGGAGATCCACACATGCCGATTACTAAAACTTTTTTCAACGCAATGCATGGTCAAGTCAGAGACCAATACGGTGTCAATTGGCTCTCAAATTGTTTCTCAGCATAGTGCATAGGGAAACACTAATTGAACTTGCAGTAAATAAGAAATGTAGGGGATGTATATGAAACACAGTAAGCAATTTGGAGATATTATCGTTCAGCCATACGAACCAAAGTACCATAAAGAAGTCGAAGAATTCGAACTGTCAGAAAGACAGATGATTTATTCTTCTTTACCAAAACAAGTATTAGACGATGCATTAAAAGACAAAGACCGTATCGCGAATATAGCTATTAATCAAAAAGGGGAAGTGGTCGGCTTCTTTGTTTTACATCAATATTATCAACACGAAGGTTACGACACACCAGAACATGTCGTCTATGTCCGTTCGTTATCTATTAATGAAAAATTCCAAGGAAATGGTTACGGCACGAAGATTATGATGAATCTGCCGAATTATGTTCAGTCACTTTATAGTGATTTCAACCATTTATACCTTGTGGTCGATGCTGAAAATAAAGCAGCGTGGAATGTGTATGAACGTGCAGGGTTTATGCATACTGCGACAAAACAAGAAGGACCAATCGGTGAAGAACGTTTATACTATTTAGATTTAGATTCTAAATATGTTTCATCATTAAAGTTGAAAGCACCCGATGAACAACCTGATAAAGAAATCGATACAGTACATTTAATGCTGGACGGTCAAAAAGCAGGTTTTATTGCCTTGCAAGCAACAGAAAACCGTATGCATATCAGAGGTATAGAAGTGGATAAGGATAAACGACATAAAGGTATCGCAGAAAGTGCATTACGTCAGTTAGCGACATATATCAGAAAAACATATCCTGAAATAGAAGTCTTAGATATTGTTTTATTTGGTGAACATAATGAATTAAAACCGTTATGTTTGAACAGTAATTTTGTCGCAACCTTGCAAACTGAAGATTATGTAAAATTTGAAAAATATATCGTTTATTAAAAATGTAATCATTAGCATTGCGAAATAGGGCATTGTCATTTATAATTTACATTTGTTAACATGAGAAATAAGTAAACTTGTGATTGAATTGATAAAGCCTTTGAAAGGGAGTAATAGAACATATGAAAATTCAAGACTACACAAAAGAAATGGTAGACGAAAAATCATTCATCGATATGGCCCATACTTTATTAGAAGAAAAAGGGACTACAATGAATTTATACGATATCATTGATGAATTTAAAGCTTTAGGACACTATGAAGATAATGAACATTTAGAAAATCGTATTGTTCAATTCTACACTGACTTAAACACAGATGGACGTTTCTTAAATGTCGGAGAAAATATGTGGGGATTACGTGACTGGTATTCAGTAGATGATATTGAAGAAAAAATCGCACCTACAATTCAAAAATTCGATATCTTGGATGAAGAAGACGAAGAAGATAAAAATCTTAAACTTCTTGGCGAAGAGGAAGAAGAGGAAGACGAAGCAAGAACTGAAGAAGATGTTGAGGACGACGAAGAAAATTTAGACGATCCTCAAGATGAAGAAGAAGTCAATGAATCTGATATCGTTATCGAAGAAGACGAAGATGAATTAGAAGAAGCAGAAGAATTATTTGAAGATGCGGCTGGTTTTAATGATGAGCCAGACGATGAAGAATAATAATTGACTTTTTCTAGAAAAATGATAAAATTTTATTCGGGCTCCTTTAATTAGGACAACGTGTATAAATCATACGCTCCCCCTTTACATGAGATGTGAGAGGGAGCGTTTTTTTATTTTTTAAGCGATATTTAAAATAAGCGCTAAGACTTTTATGTCTTAACATGAATACAAACAAGTTATGGAATGTTAAATTAATTTGTAATTGAAAAGTAGGAGGAAAAAGAATGACTAAGTTCATATTTGTTACTGGCGGAGTAGTTTCTTCACTTGGTAAAGGAATTACAGCGGCATCATTAGGCAGATTATTAAAAGATAGAGGTTTATCCGTAACGATACAGAAATTCGATCCATATTTAAACGTAGACCCAGGTACTATGAGTCCGTATCAGCACGGGGAAGTCTTTGTGACAGATGATGGTGCGGAAACAGACTTAGACTTAGGACACTATGAACGTTTTATCGACATCAACTTAAATAAATATTCAAACGTGACAGCTGGTAAAGTTTACTCTCACGTATTGAAAAAAGAACGCCGCGGTGATTACTTAGGCGGTACGGTTCAAGTTATTCCTCATATCACGAATGAAATTAAAGAACGTTTACTATTAGCAGGCGAAAGCACAAATGCAGACGTTGTTATTACTGAAATCGGCGGTACAACAGGTGATATCGAATCACTGCCATTTATCGAAGCGATTCGTCAAATTCGTAGTGATTTAGGCAGAGATAATGTCATGTATATCCACTGTACTTTATTACCTTACATCAAAGCAGCAGGTGAAATGAAAACAAAACCGACACAACATAGTGTTAAAGAATTACGTGGTTTAGGTATCCAACCTGATTTGATTGTGGTAAGAACTGAATATGAAATGACACAAGATTTAAAAGATAAAATTGCATTATTCTGTGACATTCCTGAAGAAAATGTTATCGAATGTCGTGATGCTGAATCTTTATATGAAATTCCTTTACAATTAAGCAAACAACATATGGATGACTTAGTCATCAATCGCTTAGACTTAGATGCGAAATACGATACACAATTAGATGAATGGAAACATTTATTAGAAATCGTAAACAATCTTGATGGTGAAATCACAATCGGTTTAGTCGGTAAATATGTAAGCTTGCAAGATGCTTATCTTTCAGTTGTAGAATCATTAAAACACGCAGGCTATCCATTATATAAAGACATTAAAGTTAAATGGATTGATTCTAGCGAAGTGACAGATGAAAACGCAGCAGAATATTTAAAAGATGTAGACGGCATCTTAGTGCCTGGCGGCTTTGGTTACCGTGCAAGTGAAGGTAAGATTTCAGCAATCCGTTATGCGCGTGAAAACAATGTGCCATACTTCGGTATCTGCTTAGGTATGCAGTTGGCAACAGTAGAATTTGCGCGTAACGTTCTTGGTTTAGAAGGTGCACATTCTGCAGAATTAGATCCTGATACACCATATCCAATCATTGACTTATTACCAGAACAAAAAGATATCGAAGATTTAGGCGGAACATTACGTTTAGGCTTGTACCCAAGTGAAGTTAAAGAGGGTACATTAGCTTATGATATCTATGGTAAAAAAGAAATCGAAGAACGTCATCGTCACCGTTATGAATTTAACAACGACTATCGTCAACAAATGGAAGATGCAGGTATGGTCTTCTCAGGTATCAGCCCAGACGGCAGAAGAATCGAAATGATTGAAATTCCTGGTAATGACTTCTTCTTCGCGAGTCAATTCCACCCAGAATTCTTATCAAGACCAAACCGTCCGCAACCAATCTTCAAAGCGTTTATCGAAGCGGCTAACAAATATCAACAAAATAAAAGTAAATAAGGCAAAATACGTCTATTATAAAGCATAAAGAAGCGGCAAAGCAGATTCACAACTAGGTGAATCAGCTTTGCCGCTTTTGTATTTTCAAATTATTTAGTTACTCTTCTACGTTCAAATCCAAGTCTCTGATCATTTCAATCATTTGTGTATAGATTTCATAGTAAACATAAGTGAATGCCATAGGATGAGGTTGAACGATTTTGTCGTAATCCTCTGTATAGACAATCGGTCTTGGTGTACATAAATCTATATAATGAAGAAGATGGTCAGGAATAGGTGTTTCTTTATTTTTGTTACAGATTAAAACGAAATCAACATCTAAATCAATTAAGCGTTGTGTATCCGCTTGAACTTCTTCTGTATAAAAAGGAGAGAAGAGTAAGACGCGGTCAGTTGTATCTAATGCATCATAACTTTCTAAGTCAGTTAGACGTTTGCTTGCTTCTAATTTTTCATTGCTGTTAAGCACATAATCTTCGAAGCAATTTAAGTCGCCATAACCTTTGACATAAACATGACCTTCTCCGCCGATAGCTTGAATTAAACATTGTGCTGCCATTTGTATATCCAATTCTTGTTGATTTAAGCGATTGAATATACCAGTAAGTTGTGTTTGTAAGATATTCGCCATAGTAGCCTCCAACTTTATTATCGATATTTCAATTTTAAATGAAGCTTATCTTTAATTCAATTGACTGAAAAATGTATAAGACGCAGATGAAAATGGGTAATAATAAAAAATACAACGTTAAGCACAGAACAAAGTGGTTGTGAAACACATATACACATGTTGTATACGTTTTCATTTGAAAATTCACACAATTTTATCATTTATAACCGCTTACATTTAGTTTTGCAATGCATTACGGCGGTGACTTTGATATACTTAACGTATAAAAATCACGTGCAAAACGCACGCAAGGAGGAACTTTCATGCCTTTAGTTTCAATGAAAGAAATGTTAATCGATGCAAAAGAAAAAGGTTACGCAGTTGGTCAATACAACTTAAATAACCTAGAATTCACTCAAGCTATTTTAGAAGCTTCACAAGAACAAAATGCACCAGTTATTTTAGGTGTATCTGAAGGTGCTGCTCGTTACATGAGCGGATTCTACACTGTAGTTAAAATGGTAGAAGGCTTATTACATGATTTAAAAATCACTGTACCAGTTGCTATCCATTTAGACCACGGTTCAAGCTTCGAAAAATGTAAAGAAGCAATCGACGCTGGTTTCACATCAGTTATGATCGACGCTTCACACAGCCCATTCGAAGAAAATATTGAAATCACTAAAAAAGTGGTTGAATATGCACATGCACGCGGTGTATCAGTTGAAGCTGAATTAGGTACTGTTGGCGGACAAGAAGACGACGTAGTAGCTGACGGCGTTATCTATGCTGACCCTAAAGAGTGTCAAGAACTTGTTGAAAAAACAGGTATCGATACTTTAGCACCTGCATTAGGTTCTGTTCATGGTCCTTACAAAGGTGAACCAAACTTAGGCTTCAAAGAAATGGAAGAAATCGGACAATCAACTGGTTTACCATTAGTATTACACGGTGGTACTGGTATCCCAACTAAAGATATCCAAAAATCTATTTCTTTAGGTACAGCTAAAATCAACGTAAATACTGAAAACCAAATTGCTTCAGCGAAAGCAGTTCGTGAAGTATTAAACAACGACAAAGAAGTATACGATCCACGTAAATATTTAGGACCAGCTCGTGAAGCTATCAAAGCTACAGTAACTGGTAAAATCAAAGAATTCGGTACTTCTAACCGCGCTTAATTTTGAATAATTAAGTATTGAAAGAGCATCTTTTTCGGATGCTCTTTTTTGTGTTGTGAGACAACACCAAAAGATTGTGTTCTCGTCAACCATTTGTTAGGATACAAAAGATTGCGGAAATATCTATATGACAATAATGTTAGGCAAAAATGGTGTATTGCCTGAAATTATTTCGCAGTCTTAACGTGACTTGTGCTATAATGTCTTAAGTGATTTTTTGAATGAAACAAAAAAGTTTGTTGAGACTGACATCTTAAGACAAACGCATAAAATGGGTGCAACATATCAACATGTTGTAAATACTTTAACAAATGGCTTTGTATTCTATAATATGAATATACAATCGCTAGTACATTCAACTATAATTAATATGAAGTATGTGGATAACAGTTATTTTCATAGAAAATGATGAAAGAGTGGGTGTAGTCGTATCAGAAACAAGGTAGACTATACATAGAACTGTGGAATAAAGATTGAATAACAAAGGAGAACAATCGAATGGCTCAAGAAGTAATAAAAATCAGAGGCGGACAGCCATTAAAAGGGAAACTGAAAATCAACGGCGCTAAAAATAGTGCAGTGGCGATTATCCCAGCAGCATTACTTGCAGAGGATGTTGTAACATTAGAAGGCTTACCGCAAATTTCAGATGTTGCTACTTTAGTAAGCTTGTTAGAGGATTTAAACATTAAAACAGATTTAAAAGATACAGAATTAAAAGTAGACCCGACGGAAATAAAAAATGCGTCTTTACCAAACCATAAGGTAGAGTCATTAAGAGCATCATATTATATGATGGGAGCAATGTTAGGTCGATTTAAAAAATGCGTCATCGGACTACCAGGTGGTTGTCCTTTAGGACCACGTCCGATTGATCAACATATTAAAGGATTCAAAGCATTAGGTGCGACGATTGATGAATCAAGCCCGACTTCTATGAAGATTGAAGCGGAAGAATTAAAAGGTGCGAATATTTTCTTAGACATGGTTAGTGTCGGTGCAACGATCAATATTATGTTAGCTGCTGTCCGTGCAGAGGGACAAACAGTAATCGAAAATGCAGCGAAAGAACCTGAAGTTGTTGATGTTGCGACGTTCTTAACAGGAATGGGTGCGAATATTAAAGGTGCAGGTACAAGTACTATTAAAATTACGGGTGTCGATCATTTGCATGGTGTGACACATCAAATTATTCCAGACCGTATTGAAGCGGGTTCATATATGTGTATGGCAGCAGCTTGCGGTGCTGAAGTGGAACTTGATAATATCATTCCAAAACACATCGAACCTTTAACTGTTAAATTACGTGAACTAGGTGTAGATGTTGAGATTGATGATGACCGCGTAAAACTTAAAGGCCAATTACCATTTAACAGCGTCAACATCAAAACGTTGGTTTATCCAGGTTTTGCGACTGACTTACAACAACCAATCACACCATTATTATTCTTAGCAGATGGACCTTCATTTGTAACAGATACAATTTATCCTGAAAGATTCCGTCATATCGAAGAGTTAAGAAAAATGGGCGGAGAAATTTCTGTAGATCAAAACACAGCAACAGTTAAACCGTCTCAATTACATGGTGCGTCTGTGTATGCGAGTGATTTGCGTGCCGGTGCTTGCTTAATTATTGCAGGTTTAATCGCAGAGGGTGTGACAACAATTTATAATGTAAATCACATTTATCGCGGCTACACAAACATTGTAGAGAATTTAAAATCTCTCGGCGCAAACATTTGGACTGAAAAAATTTAGAAAACGTGGTATACTTTGTATAGTAGGTTTGCATGATCTAGTAATCATGAGAGGTGATTTAAATGGAAATTTGTCCATATCTAGAAGAAACATTCAAAATCATCGGTCGAAGCTGGAATGGATTAATTTTAAATTATTTATCTAGATGTCCAGAACAGTCTGCACACTTCAGTGATATGAAGAAAGATTTGAAGACAATTACACCACGTTCTTTAAGCTTAAAACTTTCTGAACTGATGGAATGGGAGTTAGTAGAAAAGAACATCGTATCAAAAGCCCCCTTATCAATCGTTTATCATTTAACTGATAAAGGTGCTGCTTTAGCTGAGGCTTTAGTACCGATGGAAGAATGGGCACAAAAATATATTGAACTTGAATCTGAGAATCAAACAGATAATGTGGCCAATTCTTAATATAGATTTGAGAGAAGTAAGAGTTATTCCTTTTGGAGTAGCTCTTATTTTGCGTTATAAGCAGAAACGTTTAAAAAAATCTGAGAAAGGATAAACTATAAAGTAAGACGTAATACTAAGGAGTGACTGAATTGAGAATTCAAACTAAGCAATATATCAATGGTGAATGGGTTGATAGTGCAAGTGGCGAAACAATCGATGTCATCAACCCAGCAACTGAAGAAGTACTCGGTCAAGTTGCGAAAGGTAACAAAGAAGACGTAGATAAAGCAGTACAAGCTGCAAAAGATGTTTATCTTGAATTCCGTCACAGCAGTGTAGAATATAGAAGAGACTTACTCGATAAAATTGTTAAAGAGTATGAAAATAGAAAACAAGATATTATTGAAGCGATTACTGATGAACTAGGTTCACCGCTTGAAAAATCCGAAAATGTGCATTATCAAATGGGACTTAATCACTTCTCAGAAGCAAGAGATGCATTGGATAATTTCCAATTTGAAGAACGACGCGGTAATGACTTAGTGGTGAAAGAAGGTATTGGTGTTGCTGGTTTAATCACACCATGGAACTTCCCAACTAACCAAACATCATTAAAACTAGCAGCAGCATTCGCAGCTGGTAGTCCAGTCGTATTAAAACCTTCTGAATTAACACCATACGCAGCAATTATCTTAGCTGAAATCTTTGATAAAGCTGGCGTACCAAAAGGTGTATTCAACTTAGTAAATGGTGACGGCGAAGGTGTCGGCAATCCATTAAGTGAACATCCAGATGTACGCATGATGTCATTCACAGGTTCAGGACGTACAGGTGCAAAAATTATGGAAAAAGCAGCACAAGACTTCAAAAAAGTTTCACTTGAACTTGGTGGTAAATCACCTTATATCATTTTAGATGATGCAGATGTAGAAGAAGCTGCTGAAGCTGCAGTCGGCAAAGTTTATAACAACACAGGCCAAGTATGTACTGCAGGTACAAGAACTATTATTCCTGAATCAATGAAAGATAAATTCATTGAAGCAGCAAAAGAAAAAATGAGCCAAGTAAAAGTTGGAGATCCAAGAGAAGAAGGCGTTCAAATGGGTCCAATCATCAGCAAAAAACAATTTGATCAAGTTGAAGATTATATTCAAAAAGGTATCGATGAAGGTGCTGAATTAGTTCTTGGAGGTGTAGGTAAACCTGAAGGATTAGACAAAGGTTACTTCGCAAAACCAACAATCTTTGCGAATGTTGATAATCAAATGACTATCGCACAAGAAGAAATCTTTGGACCTGTAATGTCAATTATCACTTACAAAGACCTTAAAGAAGCAATTGAAATTGCGAACGAAACAAAATATGGTCTTGCTGGTTATGTATATGGTAAAGACTTAAACACTTTACGCAAAGTTGCACGTGAAGTTGAAGCAGGTACAATTGAAATCAATGAAGCAGGTCGCAAACCAGATTTACCATTCGGTGGTTATAAACAATCAGGTATCGGTAGAGAATGGGGCGACTATGGTATTGAAGAATTCTTAGAAATCAAATCAATTGCAGGTTACTATAATGAATAACCTTTGAATACTATTTGCTGGGCACGAAAGTGTCCAGCTTTTTTAATGGAGAAATAGTTAATTATACGCAATTGATAACGTTAGACCAATGATTGTTTTTGTAATTAAAATGGAAATTTGCTATGGTTATCTTATGAAAAATACTTTATAATAAGTAAATACGTAAAATTAAAACGAAATGAGTGTCAAACATGCCTGAAAGAGAACGTACATCTCCTCAATACGAGTCTTTCCACGAACTTTATAAGAACAACACTACTAAAGCGCTAACTCAAAAAGCAAAATCTCTTAAACTTACAAATTATAGTAAACTTAATAAAAAAGAATTAGTATTAGCTATCATGGAAGCTCAAATGGAAAAAGACGGCAACTATTATATGGAAGGTATCTTAGATGATATTCAACCTGACGGTTACGGTTTTTTAAGAACAGTCAACTATTCCAAGGGCGAAAAAGATATTTATATTTCTGCAAGCCAAATCCGCCGTTTTGAAATCAAACGAGGGGATAAGGTTACAGGTAAAGTCAGAAAGCCGAAAGATAATGAGAAATATTATGGTTTACTGCAAGTTGACTTCGTTAATGATCACAATGCAGAAGAAGTTAAAAAACGTCCTCACTTCCAAGCACTTACACCACTATATCCAGATGAACGTATTCGATTAGAAACAAAATCAACTAACTATTCCACACGTATTATGGACTTGGTTTCACCGATTGGTTTAGGCCAACGTGGTTTAATTGTCGCACCGCCTAAAGCAGGTAAAACAACATTGCTTAAAGAAATTGCGAACGCCATTTCAGCAAACAAACCAGAAGCTAAATTGTTCATTTTATTAGTTGGAGAACGACCAGAAGAGGTAACAGATATTGAACGTTCAAGTGATGATGCAGAAGTAGTGCATTCAACATTTGATGAGCCGCCAGAACATCATGTTAAAGTTGCTGAATTATTACTAGAACGTGCGAAACGTTTAGTTGAAATCGGAGAAGACGTCATTATTTTAATGGACTCTATTACACGATTAGCACGTGCATACAACTTAGTTATTCCACCAAGCGGACGTACTTTATCAGGTGGTTTAGATCCGGCTTCATTACACAAACCTAAACATTTCTTTGGTGCGGCAAGAAATATTGAAGCAGGCGGCAGCTTAACGATTTTAGCCACTGCATTAATTGATACAGGTTCTAGAATGGACGATTTAATTTATGAAGAATTCAAAGGAACAGGTAACATGGAGCTTCATTTAGATCGTAAATTAGCTGAAAGACGTGTCTTCCCAGCTATTGATATTGGTCGAAGCTCAACACGTAAAGAAGAATTGCTGGTAGATAAGAAAGATTTAGAAAGCTTATGGCAATTACGTAATATGTTTACAGATTCTACAGACTTCACAGAACGTTTCATTAGAAAGTTAAAACGTTCGAAAAATAATGAAGAATTCTTCCAACAATTACAAAAAGCAGCTGAAGACAGCAAGCGTACAGGCAAGCCGATTATATAAATATAAATTTGATTTGTCTTCCAGAATGGGTTGCAATTTATTCTGGTAACAATTATAATTACTAAGTATTGGGTAAAAACTCACAAATAACTCTGTTCCAGATGGTTCAGGGCAAAGGAGCTGAAAATAATAATGAGACAAGGAATCCATCCTGAATACCACAAAGTAATTTTCTTAGATACTACTACTAACTATAAATTCTTAAGTGGTTCAACTAAAACATCATCAGAAACAATGGAATGGGAAGATGGTAACGAATATCCAGTTATCCGTTTAGATATTTCATCTGACTCACATCCATTCTACACAGGTCGTCAAAAATTCGCAGCAGCGGATGGCCGTGTTGAACGATTCAACAAAAAATTCGGTCTTAAATCAAACAACAATCAATAATATTGAATGTCATTTACTCTCGCTTTTAAAGCGAGAGTTTTTTTACTTTTTTGTCCGAATTCATTTGGATTTTCTTGCAGTTATTTCTCTATCAAAATTAAAAATATGATATAATGAGATGATTTTGTTTTGAAAAGGAAGGAAAAGCATAATGTATGAAACTTATCATTCCGGCTGGATTGAATGTATTACCGGCAGCATGTTCAGCGGTAAATCTGAAGAATTAATCCGCAGATTAAAACGCGGCATGTATGCAAAACAGAAAGTCGTTGTATTTAAACCTGCAATAGATAATCGTTACCATAAAGAAAAAGTGGTATCGCACAATGGTAATGCGATAGAAGCCATTACAATTAAAGCAGCTGAAGAAATCTTTGAACAGGATTTAACAGGGGTAGATGTCATCGGTATTGATGAAGTACAATTCTTTGAACATTCAGTAGTAGATATCGCACAAGAGTTGGCTGAACAAGGTCATCGTGTGATTGTTGCTGGATTGGATATGGATTTCAGAGGTGAACCTTTTGAACCGATGCCTCAACTAATGGCAGTCAGTGAACTTGTCACAAAGTTACAAGCCGTTTGTGCAGTCTGTGGTGCACCTGCCAGCAGAACGCAACGTTTGATTAATGGCAGACCTGCCAAAGCAGATGATCCGATTATTATGGTTGGTGCAGATGAAAGTTATGAACCAAGATGTCGTGCACATCATATTGTCGCACCAAGTGAGACTGAGAAGGAGGAATTATAATCATGTTTGATCAATTAGACATTGTTGAAGAACGTTATGAACAGTTGAACGAATTACTGAGTGATCCAGATGTGGTCAGTGATTCTGATAAACTGCGTGAATACTCAAAAGAACAATCTGATTTACAAAAAACAGTAGATGTTTATCGTGAGTATAAACAAAACAAAGAAGATATTGAAGAAATGAATGAAATGCTGAATGAAACAACAGACAAAGAAGAAGTTGACATGTTGAAATCAGATATCAGCGAATTAAAAAATACATTACCTGATTTAGAAGAACAATTAAAACTATTATTGATTCCTAAAGACCCAAATGATGACAAGAACGTTGTCGTTGAAATCCGTGCCGCAGCAGGTGGAGATGAAGCAGCCATCTTTGCGGGTGATTTATACCGTATGTATTCACGTTACAGTGAAGCACTAGGATATAAAACTGAAGTCATTGAAATGAATGACAGTGACCATGGCGGTTTCAAAGAAATCAGCTTTATTATCAATGGTCAAGGTGCTTATTCTAAATTGAAATACGAAAATGGCGCACACCGTGTACAACGTGTACCTGAAACTGAATCAGGCGGTCGTATCCATACATCAACTGCTACTGTAGCGGTACTGCCTGAAGCGGAAGATGTAGAAATTGAAATTAGAAATGAAGACTTGAAAATTGAAACATATCGTTCAAGTGGTTCAGGTGGTCAGCACGTCAATACGACTGACTCAGCAGTACGTATTACGCATTTACCAACAGGTATTATTGCGACATCATCTGAAAAATCACAAATTCAAAACCGTGAAAAAGCATTGAAAGTGTTGAAAGCACGTGTGTATGATATGAAATTACAAGAAGAACAAGAAAAATACGCATCTGAAAGAAAATCAGCAGTGGGTACTGGGGACCGTTCAGAACGTATTCGTACGTATAACTATCCACAAAATCGTGTCACTGATCACCGTATCGGTTTAACAATTCAAAAGTTAGATCAAATCATCGAAGGTAAATTAGATGAAATTATCGATGCGTTAACAATGTCAGAACAGACAGAGAAATTGAAAGAATTGAACAACGTTGAGTTATAAAGAAGCAGTTCAAGCTGCCTCAAAACAAGCGACTGCTCGTGGTTATGAATCGAAACGCGCAGAATGGCTGTTGCTAGATTTATTAGAATGGTCGTTGACGGACTATGTACTGCATATGCAGGATACCATGCCAGAAGAACATGAACGGTTATATCAACAAGCGGTCGAGCGTATGTTGACAGGGGAACCGATTCAATATATCACTGGCTTTCAAAGTTTCTTAGGAGAAAAGTTTCAAGTAGATGAACGTTGCTTAATACCAAGACCTGAAACAGAAGAAGTACTCATGTACTTTTTAGAACGTTTGCCTAAGCAAAGTGTGGTGGCAGATATTGGGACGGGAAGCGGTATTTTAGCTGTCTCCTTAAAACGTTTAGAACCAAGTTTGACAGTGTATGCGTCAGATTTATATGAAGGACCATTAACTATTGCTGAAGCTAATGCGAAGCTGCATCAAACAGAAATCACTTTTATACAAGGCAGTGATTTGGAACCTTACATTAAACAAGGTATTCGTTTAGATGGTTTGATTTCTAATCCGCCGTATATTGATGAAAGTGAATCTGTCGATATGGCCGAAACAGTTTTGGATTATGAACCACATCAAGCTTTATTCGCAGATGAACAAGGTTTAGCGATTTATCGTGCGATCATTGAAAAATTGCCGTATGTTTTAAATGATCAGGCACTTGTCGTCTTTGAAATTGGTTATAATCAAGGCGCAGTATTAAAAACGATGATTGAAACCATGTATCCAAAAGTACAAGTTGAAGTCGTCGCTGATATTAATCAAAATGATCGAATTGTCGCATTTAAATGGTCAGCTTAAACAGAGGATGAGAAGTTATGGGAGAAGAAGGGGAATCGCACATTCCCTGTTCTCGCATAACTTCTTATTTTGTTTTACAATTAAATTGAAAGGACGTGCAGCAGAAAATGATGACAAAAACATGGGATTTACGTAACCAATTACAGACAGAACAAGGTCAACGTGCTTTAAATGAAATCAGTGACATCTATCATGCGGGCGGTTTAGTCGCAATTCCGACAGAGACAGTTTATGGATTAGGAGCTAACGCATGTGATGATCAAGCCGTACGTCGTATCTATGAAGCGAAAGGACGTCCATCTGATAATCCTTTAATCATTCATATTCATGATAAAAGCCAATTGAATGATTTTGTGGCTTCTTATTCAAAAGAAGTGGAACAATTAATGGATGCGTTTTGGCCAGGGTCGATTTCTTTTATCTTACCGTTGAAACCAGGTTACTTATGTGAACGTGTCTCAGGAGGTCTTGACTCTATCGCAGTGAGAATGCCGAGTCATCCTATTGGTCGTGCTATTTTGAAATATACAAATCTGCCGATTGCTGCACCGAGTGCTAATATTAGCGGCAGACCTTCACCTACAACTTTCTCACATGTCTTTAATGATATGGACGGACGGGTAGAAGGAATAGTAAATGGTGATCAAAGTGAAGAAGGTTTAGAAAGTACAGTACTTGACTGCACACAATATCCTTATAGAATTGCAAGACCAGGTGCGATAACAGAAGAAATGATTGACTCTGTATTGCCAGGTTCTGTAGACCACGATGCACAATTAAATACAGAAAAACCAATCGCACCAGGTATGAAGTATAAACATTATTCACCACAAACACCTGTAGCGATGCTGACAAGTTTAACACAAGCTATTTCAGAGGATAAAGATTGGTCGCATACATTGTTTGCGGTACCTGCGACATTGCAGGCCTACTTGCCGAAAGATGCTATTTATCGCGAACTTGCAAAAGATGTCACTGATTTAAAATCCGCAAATCATATGCTATATCAAATTCTGCACGAGCTTGATACGGATGAATCCATTGAACAAGGTTATATTTATCGTTTTGAACCTACAGATGAAAGTACAGCTTTCTTAAATCGTTTAGAAAAAGCAACAGGTAATCAACAAATAGGAGCGGATCAACTGTGAAAATAATCTTTGTTTGTACAGGAAATACATGTCGCAGTCCAATGGCTGAAAGTATTGCGAAATCATTAATGCCTGAACATACCTTTTATTCAAGAGGTTTATTTGCGATGAATGGTCAAACTGCAGCTGCACATACACAATCCATTTTAGAAGAAAAAAATTTAGATTCGCCGACAAAGGCTTGTCAGTTGTCTGAAAGTGATTTAGATGCAGACTTGATTTTGACAATGATTGAGGGGCATAAGCAACAACTTGAAATGATGTATGCGCAACCATTACCGGTATATACGCTTTATGAGTTTGCAGGCCAAAAAGGTGAAGTTTCAGATCCCTATGGCGGAGACCTCAATCAATACCAACAGATTTATAATGAACTGAATTACTTATTGAACGAAGTGAAGTTAAGATTGGAAAAAGATGTTAATAATTAGTATGAGTTGAGCTTTAAATGCGTTATAATAGCAACTATATAGCATCGTTTGCTTTACATAAGCGAGAACTTTTCTGTTTTCGCTTGAGATGAGTTTACAAAGGGGTGGAATTAAATGGAAAATTTGAAGTTATTGCTTAATGAGTTAAAAGAACAAGATTTCTTCAAACCCGGAGAAATTTGTGTTATTGGTTGTTCAACATCTGAGGTTATCGGTGAGCGAATCGGCTCAGTCGGTTCAATGGAAGTAGCACAAGAAATCTTTGATGCTTTGATGGAAATCCGTAAAGAGACAGGTGTCACTTTTGCATTCCAAGGTTGCGAGCATATCAATAGGGCAATTACTATCGAAAGAGAACATTTCAATCCACTTACAATGGAAGAAGTTACAGTTGTGCCCGCAACGCATGCTGGCGGCAGTATGTCGACATATGCTTATCGTCACTTAGACAATCCGATGGTTGTTGAACATATCACTGCTGATTGCGGTATTGATATCGGTCAAACAATGATTGGCATGCATATCAAACATGTTGCAGTACCTGTACGTACTTCAGTGAAGCGTGTCGGGGATGCGGTCGTGACACTTGCGACTTCTAGACCTAAGCTAATCGGCGGCGAACGTGCTCACTATACTTTATAACTAAATGAATTGGGGGAATGATGTCATGTCATTTATCGAAAAGGAAGACAAAGCAGTATTTGAAGCTATTCAAAACGAATACAATCGTCAGAATAACAACATTGAATTAATCGCATCAGAAAACTTTGTGTCAGAAGCAGTAATGGAAGCACAAGGTTCAGTATTGACTAACAAGTATGCTGAAGGTTACCCAGGACGCCGTTATTATGGCGGCTGCCAATTTGTAGATGTAACAGAAACATTAGCGATTGAACGTGCGAAAGAGTTATTTGGTGCAGAACACGTTAACGTACAACCACATTCAGGTTCACAAGCAAATATGGCAGTTTATTTAGTTGCATTGGATTACGGTGACACTGTATTAGGTATGAACTTAAGCCATGGCGGTCACTTGACACATGGTGCTAAAGTCAACTTCAGCGGACAATTTTATAACTTTGTCGAATACGGTGTAGATAAAGAAACAGAACGCATCGATTACGAAGAGGTACGTCGTCTTGCGAAAGAAAACAAACCTAAATTAATCGTTGCGGGAGCATCAGCTTACCCAAGAGAAATCGACTTCAAGAAATTCAAAGAAATTGCTGATGAAGTCGGTGCTAAATTAATGGTAGACATGGCACATATCGCTGGTTTAGTAGCTGCAGGTTTACATCAAAACCCAGTAGACTATGCTGATTTTGTGACTACTACAACGCATAAAACTTTAAGAGGCCCTCGTGGCGGTATGATTCTTACTAAAAAAGAATATGCGAAACAAATTGATAAAACAATTTTCCCAGGTATTCAAGGTGGACCATTAGAACATGTTATTGCGGCAAAAGCAGTAGCATTCGGTGAAGCATTGCAACCTGAGTTCAAAGTTTATCAAGAACAAGTCATCAAAAATGCGAAAGCATTAGCTGATACGTTAATCAATGAAGGCTTCAGAGTGGTTTCTGGTGGTACAGAAAACCACTTAGTAGCGGTTGATGTTAAAGGTTCATTTGGTATTACAGGTAAAGAAGCGGAAGAAGCATTAGATGAAGTGGGCATTACTTGTAACAAAAACACAATTCCATTTGACCAAGAAAAACCATTCGTAACAAGCGGTTTACGTTTAGGTACACCAGCTGCAACAACACGTGGATTCGATGAAAAAGACTTTGAAGAAGTAGGTAAAATCATCAGCCTAGTTGTTCAAAATCCTAAAGATGAAGCGAAGTTAAAAGAAGCTTCTGAACGCGTACAAGCTTTGACTTCAAAACATCCACTATATAAATAAGAGAACTAGGAGGCTATTCCTTTATGGGAAAAGTACATGTATTTGATCATCCGTTAATTCAACATAAATTAAGTTACATCCGTGACGTCCACACTGGAACAAAAGAGTTCAGAGAGTTAGTAGACGAAGTCGGTATGTTAATGGCATATGAAGTGACAAGAGATTTGGAACTTCAAGATGTTGAAATCGAAACACCCGTGACTAAAACGGTAGCGAAAAGATTATCTGGTAAAAAACTAGCGTTTGTACCGATTCTTAGAGCTGGTTTAGGTATGACACAAGGTGTCTTAAGCTTAATCCCTGCAGCGCGTGTCGGTCATGTCGGTTTATATCGTGACCCAAAAACATTGGAAGCAGTCGAATACTTTGTTAAATTGCCTCAAGATATTGAGGAAAGACAAATTATTGTCGTAGATCCAATGTTAGCAACAGGTGCTTCAGCAATTGAAGCTATCAACTCATTGAAAAATCGTGGTGCGAAACATATTCGTTTCATGTGCTTGATTGCTGCGCCTGAAGGTGTGGAATTACTTCAAGAAGCGCACCCGGATGTTGATATTTATATTGCAGCACTTGATGAAAAATTGAATGATAAAGCATATATCATCCCAGGTTTAGGTGATGCTGGAGACCGTTTATTCGGTACAAAATAAGAAGTGTTCAGCAGTCACACATATTAACCTATGTGCATGCTTTAAATGGAAATAAGAGATAAATAGATATAAGAGTATGCAAATTGTTTAGCGTAGATGAACAGAAAGTTCAATCTGTGATGCCATAACATTGCATACTCTTTCTCTGTATAGGAGGCATTGACTTGAAGAAAATAATGACAATCTTCGGCACGCGACCTGAAGCAATCAAAATGGCGCCATTAGTCAATCAATTAAAACATGAAGAAGCGCTAGAACCTGTGGTTGTCGTTACGGCTCAACATAGAGAAATGCTTGATGCTGTACTAGAAACGTTTGATATTCAACCAGATTATGATTTAGATATTATGAAGGCAGGGCAAACGTTATCAGATATTACTTCTAGAGTTTTAAAAGGATTGGAAGCTATTATTCAACAAGAGAAACCAGATATGATATTAGTCCACGGTGATACGATGACTGCATTTGCCAGCGGTTTAGCAGCATTTTACAATCAAGTCGCTATAGGTCATGTAGAAGCTGGATTAAGAACTTGGAATAAGTATTCGCCTTATCCTGAAGAGATGAATCGCCAAATGATCAGCTGTTTATCAGATATTCATTTTGCGCCGACAAAACAAGCGAAGGCGAATCTATTAAAAGAGAATATACCTAGCGCTAAAGTTGTAATTACAGGCAACACTGCCATTGATGCTATGAATACTACAATTCAAAAGGATTATCATTCAGAAGTGATGAAACGTCATAAAGACAAGCGCGTTATTTTATTGACAGCGCATCGTAGAGAAAATTTAGGTGAACCCATGGCACATATTTTCAGTGCAGCACGAAGATTAGTGGAAGCTCATGAAGATGTGGTGTTGGTTTATCCTATGCATAAGAATCCTAAAGTACGTGAAATTGCACAACAGTATCTCAGTGATAATGATCGTATAGAATTGATAGAACCTTTAGATGTCGTAGATTTTCATAACTTTGCCCATCAGTCTTATTTGATACTGACAGATTCAGGCGGTATTCAAGAAGAAGCACCATCTTTAGGCAAACCAGTTTTAGTATTAAGAGATACAACAGAACGACCTGAAGGTGTAGAAGCGGGTACCTTGAAATTGACTGGTACGGATGAAGAAGATGTGTATCGAGAAGCTGAATTATTATTAACGGATCAAGCACTTTATCAGCAAATGAGTGAAACTGCCAATCCTTATGGTGATGGTAAAGCTTCGAAACGCATTTGTGACAATATTAAGTATTATTTTAATCTGACAAGCGAAAAACCTGTAGATTTTAATGAAAATAAAGACAATTATGAATGATTTGTTAAAAATGTGTCTAATTTGTGACAAAAATCACTCATAAGAATTGCATGTTTTGAATGTAATTGACACGCGTTCCATTGCTATATTATGATTAAAAATGTATGGATGAAATGGTTTACAAATGATTCGTATCTCCATGTGAAATGAGGCACAATAAATGAAACAGTTCAACTTAATTTTTAAGCAATATCTTCAATATTACATTTATTGGTTGTTAGCCTTGGTTGTAATAGCAATTTTTATACCAAAGCCTTTCATTATTGGTCTTATCATCGGTTCATTTGGTTCCTTGATCAATACATACATCTTTGAATTATATTTATCTCAGGCGCAGAAACAAGAAACGTCTCAGATATCTACAGGTGGGATATGGCGCTTTTTAGTGGCACTTGCTGCTTGTATTATCTGGGTTTATTTCAAAAACCAAGTGAATATTATTGGTGTAATGATTGGTTTAATGATTTCATACTTATTAATCATTTTTCGACCATTTCTTCACAAAATGTAATACAAATCAACGAATGAAAGAGGTGAGTATTATATGCAACATAAAAGCCCTGTAGTTACATGGGAGCTATTTGGTTTAGATATCAAATTCAACTTGGCTAGTATTTTAATGGTAATTATTACAGCAATTATTGTTTTAGCAATAGCCATAGCTTGTACACGTAACTTACAGAAACGACCGACTGGCAAACAGAACTTCATCGAATGGGTCTTTGACTTTGTTAGAGGCATCATCGAGAGTAACCTTGCATGGAGACATGGCGGTCAATTCCACTTCTTGGCAGTAACATTAATTATGTTTATCTTTATCGGTAACATGTTAGGACTGCCATTTGCGATAGTCATCGACCATACGCTATGGTGGAAATCTCCGACAGCTGATGCCACAGTTACTCTGACGTTGGCAATGTTAATGATTCTGTTGACACATTACTACGGTATCAAGTTGCGCGGAGCGAAAGGTTACTTTAAAAATTATGCTCAGCCTTTCTTAGCGTTAACACCTGTCAATATATTTGAAGAATTTACAAATACATTGACGCTCGGTCTACGTTTATACGGTAATATTTACGCTGGTGAAATTTTAATCGGCTTATTATCTACTTTAATCATAGGCCATGCAGCTTGGGGTTGGATTATCGGTATTCCAGGCTTAATTGCTTGGCAAGCATTCTCGATTTTCATCGGTACGATCCAAGCGTATATCTTTATCATGTTATCCATGGTATACATGTCCCACAAAGTTGCGGACGACCACTAGTTTTTCCACATTAAAATTTTATAAAAATATTTAGGAGGATTTTTTAATATGAATTTAATCGCAGCGGCAATCGCAATTGGTTTATCAGCACTTGGTGCAGGTATTGGTAACGGTCTTATTGTATCTAGAACAGTTGAAGGTGTAGCACGTCAACCAGAAGCACGTGGACAATTAATGTCAATCATGTTCATCGGTATCGGTTTAGTTGAGGCATTACCTATCCTTGGCCTTGTTATCACATTCATCGTTTTATTCATGTAATTTATACATCGATACTAACGGCGAAGTCTCACATCGACTCTCGCCATTTCTTTCGTAAACAACTATCGTAAGAGCCAATAGAGGACTTTGAATGAAAGGAGTGTCCAAGTACTGTGACTGCGACTACAAACACATTAGTTTTAGGTGCTGCAGGCGGCGGTGTTGAATGGGGTTCAGCATTAGTAACATTAATTACTTTCTTAATCCTTTTAGCATTGCTTAAAAAGTTCGCATGGGGTCCATTGAAACAAGTCATGGATAAACGTGAACGCGATATCAACAAAGATATCGATGATGCAGAACAAGCTAAAATTAATGCTCAAAAATTAGAAGAACGAAATAGACAAACACTAAGAGAAACTCAAGAAGAGGTTCAAAAAATCTTAGAAGAAGCAAAAGTTCAAGCGCGTGACCAACATGAACAAATCATTCATGAAGCTAACGTCCGTGCAAACGGCATGATTGAAACTGCACAAAGTGAAATCAACAGCCAAAAAGAACGTGCAATCTCTGAAATCAACGATGAAGTTTCTAAACTATCAGTTCTGATTGCATCTAAAATTTTACAAAAAGATATCTCAGAACAAGATCAAAAAGACTTGATCGACAAGTACATTAAAGAGGTAGGGGATAAATAATGGCAGATGTTGCTAAAAAATATGCCCAAGCACTGTATGAAACGTCACTCGATAAAGATGTTTTAGATTTAATGTACGATGAATTTGCTGTTATTGATGAAGCAGTAATTCCTTATAAAGAGAAATTAAAATCTTTCGATGAAGATCCAAAGAATATTGCACAAAACCGCAAAGCTTTTGTTGATGCAACATTCCAAGATATCAATGAATACTTAAAAAACATGTTATATGTCTTAGCTGAAAATCGTAATCTTGCGATTATCTCTGAAGTATTCAGAGCATTCCAAGGTTTATACAATCAACACTATAATCAAGACTTTGCAACGGTTGAGTCTGTATATGAGCTTTCTCCAGAAGAACTGGACAAAGTAGGGGAGTCTTTAATTCAACGTACAGGACTTGAAAGAGTCATTCTTACAAATGAAATCAATCCAGAACTCATCGGCGGTTTGAGAACAACTGTAGGAACTAAAGTATATGACGGCAGTATTCAAAATGATCTTATTAACTTAGAGAGAAGATTTACTAGAACGAAATAATAATTATAGAGGAGTGACATAGATGGCCATAAAAGCTGAAGAGATTAGTGCATTACTTCGCTCACAAATTGAAAATTATGAGTCAGAGATGTCTGTTACTGATGTTGGTACAGTAATTCAGATTGGTGACGGTATTGCATTAGTTCACGGATTAAACGACGTTATGGCTGGTGAGTTAGTAGAATTCCATAATGGTGTGCTTGGACTAGCTCAAAACTTAGAAGAATCTAACGTCGGTATTGTAATTTTAGGACCATACACTGACATTAAAGAAGGCGACGAAGTTAAACGTACAGGACGTATCATGGAGGTGCCTGTAGGTGAAGAATTAATCGGTCGTGTCGTGAATCCATTAGGTCAACCACTTGATGGACAAGGTCCAATTGAAACAAATAAAACACGCCCAGTTGAAGAAAAAGCAACAGGCGTTATGGCAAGAAAATCAGTTGACGAACCATTACAAACAGGTATCAAAGCGATTGACGCATTAGTACCAATCGGTCGTGGTCAACGTGAGTTAATCATAGGTGACCGTCAAACTGGTAAAACAACAATTGCAATCGATACAATCTTGAACCAAGCGGATCAAGACATGATTTGTATCTATGTAGCAATTGGTCAAAAAGAATCAACAGTACGTGCGACTGTAGAAAAATTAAGACAGCATGGTGCTTTAGATTACACAATCGTTGTAACTGCATCAGCAGCTGACCCAGCTCCATTATTATACATTGCGCCATATGCAGGTGTAGCAATGGGTGAAGAATTCATGTTCGACGGTAAACAAGTGTTAATCGTTTATGATGATTTAACTAAACAAGCAGCAGCTTACCGTGAACTTTCATTATTACTTCGCAGACCACCAGGTCGTGAAGCATACCCAGGTGACGTTTTCTATCTACATAGTAGATTATTAGAACGTGCAGCTAAATTGAACGATGAATTAGGTGGCGGTTCAATTACTGCATTACCTATCATTGAAACACAAGCCGGAGATATCTCTGCTTATGTTCCAACAAACGTAATCTCAATCACTGATGGACAAATCTTCTTAGAATCAGACTTGTTCTTCTCAGGGGTACGTCCAGCGATTAACGCCGGATTCTCAGTATCTCGTGTAGGTGGTTCAGCGCAAATTAAAGCAATGAAAAAAGTTGCGGGTACTTTACGTTTAGACTTAGCTTCATACCGTGAGTTAGAATCATTCGCGCAATTCGGTTCAGACTTAGATGAATTCACAGCAAGAAAATTAGAACGTGGTAAACGTACAGTTGAAGTTCTTAAACAAGGACAAGGTGAACCATTACCAGTTCAAAACGAAGTATTAATCATCTACGCATTAGTTAATGGCTTCTTAGATGATATCCCAGTTCAAGACGTTCAACGTTTTGAAGCAGAAATCATCAGCTGGACTAAAAACAATGCGCCAGAAATCTTAGATGAAATCAAAACAAAAGGTACTTTACCTGACAAAGAAAAAATGAACAGCGCAATTGAAAACTTCAAACGCAGTTTCAGTATTTCTGAAGAGTAAGATGAAGCGAAGTATAAATAAGGTGGTGAAATAATGGGATCTCTAAAGGATATTGATTCAAGAATCAAGTCGACGAAAAAAATGAATCAAATTACCAAAGCGATGAACATGGTAGCGAGTTCTAAGCTCAACAGAGCGCAACGTAACACGAACCAGTTCAAACCTTATATGGAAAAAATGCAAAATGCGATTACAGCAGTTGCAGGCCAAACGACTTCTAATCATCCGATGCTGAAGAAACGTCCGGTTAAAAAACGTGGTTACTTAGTTATTTCAAGTGATCGTGGATTAGCTGGTGCATATAACGCAAATATCTTGAAGAAAGTGGTACAAGATATCGAAGCGCGTGGTGAAAGTCAGAGCGATTATAAATTACTCGTTCTTGGTAAAGTAGGTATTGATTTCTTCAAAAACAGAGACTATGAAGTAGACTTTGCATTGCCGGATGTTCCAGATCAACCGTCATACAAAGATATTTCTTCTGTAACGAAGAAAGCAATCGATTTATATAGCAACGGTGATATTGATGAGTTGGAAATTTACTACAACAAATTCGTCAACGTTCTTGAAAATACGCCAACTGCAAGAAGAGTATTACCATTAGCAGAAGAAGATACAAGTTCAGGACATGGACAAATGTCTTCATATGAATTCGAACCAGATAAAGAATCAATTTTAAATATTATTTTGCCGCAATATGTAGAAAGCTTAATTTACGGCTCAATTCTGAATGCGAAAGCCAGCGAGCACGCATCTAGAATGACTGCCATGAAGAATGCTTCTGATAATGCGAGCGACCTTATTGACGATTTATCATTAGAATATAACCGAGCACGTCAAGCAGCAATCACACAACAAATTACTGAGATTGTCGGTGGCGCAACAGCTCTTGAATAGTATATTAAAGGAGGAAAAAAGAATGGGTGTAGGCCGCGTAACACAAATCATGGGTCCAGTTATTGACGTAAGATTCAATCATGATGAACTGCCTAAGATTAATAACGCATTAGTGCTAGATGTACCTAAGAAAGATGGCACGACTGAATCTCTTACATTAGAAGTAGCACTTGAATTAGGCGACGACGTAGTTAGAACTATCGCCATGGACTCTACAGACGGAATTAAACGTGGTGACGACGTTAAAGACACTGGTCGTCCAATCAGTGTACCTGTCGGTGAAGATACGTTAGGAAGAGTATTTAACGTTTTAGGTGATCCAATCGATAATGATGGACCGATTTCTGAATCAGTTCCACGTGAACCAATTCATAGACAACCACCTAAATTTGATGAATTATCAACAAAAGTTGAACTACTTGAAACTGGTATCAAAGTAGTAGACTTATTAGCACCATATATCAAAGGTGGTAAAGTTGGTTTATTCGGTGGTGCCGGAGTAGGTAAAACTGTATTAATCCAAGAATTAATTAATAACATCGCTCAAGAACACGGCGGTATTTCAGTATTCGCAGGTGTTGGTGAACGTACACGTGAAGGTAACGACTTGTACTTCGAAATGAGCGACAGTGGTGTTATCAAGAAAACAGCGATGGTATTCGGACAAATGAACGAACCACCTGGTGCACGTATGCGTGTAGCTTTATCAGGTTTAACAATGGCTGAATACTTCCGTGATGTTAAAGGACAAGACGTTCTTTTATTCATCGATAACATTTTCCGCTTCACACAAGCAGGTTCTGAGGTATCAGCATTGCTTGGCCGTATGCCATCAGCCGTTGGTTACCAACCAACATTGGCAACAGAAATGGGTCAATTACAAGAACGTATCACTTCTACAATGAAAGGTTCTATCACATCTATCCAAGCGGTATTCGTACCTGCCGATGACTATACTGACCCAGCGCCAGCAACAGCTTTCGCTCACTTAGACTCAACGACTAACTTAGAGCGTAAATTAACAGAAATGGGTATCTACCCAGCCGTTGACCCATTAGCGTCAACTTCACGTGCGCTTGAACCAAGCATCGTTGGTCAAGAACACTATGATGTTGCTCGTCGTGTACAATCAACATTACAAAAATACAGAGAATTACAAGATATCATCGCAATCTTAGGTATGGATGAATTATCTGATGAAGATAAGAGCACAGTTGAACGCGCAAGACGTATTCAATTCTTCTTATCTCAAAACTTCCACGTTGCAGAACAATTCACTGGTCAAAAAGGTTCATACGTACCTGTTAAGCGTACAGTTGAAGACTTCAAGGACATTCTTGAAGGTAAATACGACCACATCCCTGAAGATGCATTCCGTTTAGTCGGCAGCATGGACGATGTATTAGAAAAAGCTAAAGACATGGGTGTTGAAGTATAATATTAGGAGGTAAAGTTTAATGAACACAATGAACGTTAATATTGTTACTCCTAATGGTTCTGTTTATAACCAAGATGATGTTGAAATTGCGATTCTGCAGACAGTTGGAGGCGACATTGGTGTAATGGCCGGCCATTTACCAACTGTTACAGCAATTAAAACAGGTTATGTTAAAGTAAATTATACAGATGGGATTGATTTCATTGCGGTCAGTGATGGTTTCGTTGAAATCAGACATGAAAGCACATCAATTATTGTACAGACAGCAGAAAAAGCTGAAGATATTGATATCAGACGTGCTAAATCGGCTAAAGAAAGAGCAGAATCACATTTGAATAACAATGACGAAGATACTGACATTAACAGAGCAGAACGAGCTTTAGAACGTGCGGAAAACCGCATTAAAGTTTCGGAAATGAAATAATAACAACCATAAAGTATAGGATATATCTCACTTTGAGGTATATCCTATTTTTTAATGTCAAATTTTAGGGTAAACATATGAGTGAACAGATATTAGGATTTTGAATTTCTAAGTAAGAATGTATGATTTTACTTTATTTTCATGTACAATATGAGACAGTAAACAATTGAGGAGACGACAAAGATCATGGAATATTTAGGGCAATTTGCGATTGCGCATTTGATTATGCATGTGCTTTGTATCTGTGTCGCATATTGGGCATTGAATGCGATTAGGTTGGATCAATTCTTTAAAAAGGGTTATCCTGTCCAAGTACAAGTGTTGATTATATTTCTTGCGATTTTAATCGGGACAGGAGTTAGTAATTTCATCATAGATTTATTGCAATTTTCAACGCAACTTAAATATCTTGGCCGCTAATCGTTTGAGTGTAATTCAAATGTTTTTCCATATATAATAATAGGTAATAGAAGAGATGAGAAATTTTTAAATTGAAGATGTTCAGGAGTTAAAAAGTGGAGGAGTAGTAATGAATAGAGATAGAATGATTATTAAAGGCGGAAATCGTCTAGTAGGAGAAGTACAAGTTGAGGGAGCAAAAAATGCAGTATTGCCAATTTTAACTGCATCATTGTTAGCTTCAAAGGGAGCGAGTACATTACATAATGTGCCTGAGTTAAGCGATGTTGAAACGATTAATAATGTACTTTCAACGCTTAATGCTGAAATTGAGTATCATAAAGAGGATAACAGCGTGACAGTTGATGCGACGAAACAATTGAATTCAGAAGCACCTTATGAATATGTCAGTAAAATGCGTGCGAGTATTTTAGTCATGGGTCCATTGCTTGCACGTTTAGGTCATGCAAAAGTAGCTTTACCAGGCGGTTGCTCTATCGGAAGCAGACCGATTGAACAACATATCAAAGGATTTGAAGCACTAGGTGCCAAAATTCATTTAGAAAACGGCTTTGTCTTTGCTGAAACTGCAAATGGTTTAACAGGTGCAGAGATTCACTTAGATTTCCCAAGTGTAGGTGCTACACAAAATATCATCATGGCAGCTTCATTAGCAAAAGGTAAATCTGTTATCGAGAATGTTGCACGTGAACCAGAAATCGTTGACCTAGCAAACTACATCAACGAAATGGGCGGTAATGTAACTGGTGCAGGAACAGATACAATTACGATTCATGGTGTCGAAGCGTTACATGGTGTAGAACATGCGATTATCCCAGATCGTATTGAAGCAGGTACATTACTTGTAGCAGGCGCTATTACAAGAGGCGATGTTTTAGTTAAAGGTGCAATTAAAGAACATTTAACAAGCTTGTTGTATAAACTAGAAGAAATGGGTGTCAACTTATCATATGAAGATAAAGGTATCCGAGTATCTGCAGAAGGTGAATTGCAACCAGTGGATATCAAAACATTACCACACCCAGGATTCCCTACAGATATGCAATCACAAATGATGGCGTTATTGTTAACAGCTGAAGGACATAAAGTCATTACAGAAACTGTCTTTGAAAATCGCTTTATGCATGTTGCTGAATTCAAACGAATGAATGCTCAAATTACGGTTGAAGGACGCAATGCCAAAATTACAGGTAAAAGTCATTTACAAGGCGCACAAGTGAAAGCAACTGATTTACGCGCTGCAGCAGCATTGATTTTAGCCGGTTTAGTGGCTGAAGGTACTACTGAAGTTTCAGAATTACAACACTTAGATAGAGGTTACGTAAACTTTAACGGTAAACTTAAAGCTTTAGGTGCTGATATTGAGCGTGTTAATAAATAAGTAAGTAGGGGATTAAGATGATTAAACGCTTTTACTTTAAGGTGATAAAATTACCGATTGGTTTTCACATACTCATCGTTATGCTTATGATGCTTTTGATGTTTTTCATCGGTATGTGTATCGGTTTTATATTGAATCATCAAAATCCGCTTAATATATTTGAATACCAGACTTGGTATCATTTCAAGCAAATTTTTGGAGGCTAGTAACATGGAAACAATTTTTGACTATAACCAAATTAAAAACATTATCCCACACCGCCAACCTTTTTTATTAATTGATAAAGTTGTTGAGTATGAAGAAGGTCAACGTTGTGTGGCTATTAAACAAGTATCAGGTAATGAACCATTTTTCCAAGGTCATTTCCCAGAATACGCGGTTATGCCAGGCGTGTTGATTACTGAAGCATTAGCACAAACTGGTGCAGTTGCGATTTTAAACAGTGAACAAAACAAAGGTAAAATCGCATTATTCGCTGGTATTGATAAATGTCGTTTCAAAAGACAAGTTGTACCTGGTGATACATTACAGTTAGAAGTTGAAATTACTAAAATGCGTGGACCAATTGGTAAAGGCGCTGCGAAAGCAACTGTTGATGGTCAATTGGCATGTAGCTGTGAATTAACATTCGCAATCCAAGATGTATAAGCTGATATAAAAAGACTGAGACAATAGATATAAAGCATTGCTTTAATTCATCTATATTGTCTCAGTCTTTTTTTAATCTTCTCTTTTTTCGTCTTTTAAACGTGGTTTTGATTGCATCATACGGTTGAATGAAGTCTTCAATTCTTCACCAGATAATCCATCATCTACAAGTTGTGCTAATAAATTTTCAGCATAAACTTGTCTTAATGTATAGACGTGGCAATCAAAAATAATAGACATACGCTCATTATCGTATAATGAAATATTTTTAATCGTTGCATCGAATAATGCAGGATCATTAGAAGGACGTGTAATCACAACACGTATATCTAATAATGTTTCATCATCCATATATTCTTTCATAATATCGTAGTGGTTACTGGAGATTACAATTTCTAACAACCAGCCGGTGCCGCTTTGTTCTTTATTGATAATTACACCATCATAGAGTTCATATTCTATAACACCACCGTGTTCAGTGACAATTTGGAATCTGACTGCTTTAAATGTTTTCAATTGAAGTCACTCCAATCTTTTTAAAATCTGCAAATTTTTTCTTTCTGATTCTAGTATAGCGTAAAAGATAAAAATATTTGAGAGATAGTACAGAAAATTAACCAATCAACTATAAAATTTCTCTTAATTTGTGTTTTGACGATATGTATCAATCTGAATATGATAGTAACCAAGGAGGTGACAAAATGCTTAATAAAATCGTTATTGTAGGAAGATTGACGAAACAACCTCAATTGACAGCAAAGGAGGAATCAGACATTGTATACTTTAGTGTTGCGACAGAACGTCATTATAACTATCAAGGCCAGAACAAACAATCTGTAGACTTTATTAATTGTAAGGCTTTTGGCAAGATTGCCCGAAATATTGCCAGCTATACACAAAAAGGATCGCTTGTCGGTATTACTGGCTATATGCATTCCTACAAATATGAAAAAGATAATCAAACACATTTCGGTATGGAGCTGGTTGTAGAAACAATCAAATTTATCTCGCATCCGAATGACAATTCAAGTTGTCAATTCTCATCACACCATGCACAAACGGACACTTTGATGAGTGAATATGAAGGAAGCCCGTCCTTCGACGCCATTCATCTCTAACTACCAAGTCATCCATTGACATTATATATGCTTAACTGCATATCTCCCAAAATCAAATTGCAACAACCAGCATGATGTATCCATCTCTATCCTGTTCAAAGTATCATGCTGTCCTCTCGTTAATTAAAAGTAATTCATTATGATGTTAGAATTATCCTTCTTTCTATTATAGGAAGGTTCCTATAATCTATTCCAAACTCTATTTTTAAACTCTATTTAGTCCAACGCATAGCTTTTACTGCGAAAGATGCTTGGATTGCTCCATTTTCAATTTTGTACTTTCAACTTAATCCATAAAAAACTCTTTAAATATACTAATACTCACCAAGACTTTGCATAAATTTCACTTTATGCAGGGTCTTTTTTCATAAAAACTACGTTTGACAGAGAAGAAATCGGGTTTTATTGCGGTTTTTTCTAGAAGTTTTAGCCGATGTAAAGGGTAAAATAACCCTTCAATTATCTGAAAGATTACATAAATGTTACATAGGTTAAGAGTCAAAATTCAGTTCGAATGTGATATTAATAGGATTTGAAGTGATAGTAAGATATCTAACTATTTTATTTTAATGTAATTTACACGTAAAATTAAGCTGTATTTTTTTATTTCGTTGTAACCTACACCCTGATTTCAGATGATATAGTTGTAATTGCAAATTGATGATATTAATCACACGAAAAAACAATTACCTTATAGGAGGATTTTTAGAAATGAAAAAATTATTAGTAGCTTCATCAGCAACAGCAGCATTATTCGCAGTAGGAGTAGGAGCAGAAGCTCACGCATCTGAACAAGGAAATGCAGATCAAGCACAATTAGCAGAAACAGCATTAAACAATCCTGAACAATTAAACGAAAGCCCTGTACAAGAAGGCGCTTATAATATTAACTTTGAATATAATGATTTAGACTTCAACTTTGAATCAGATGGTCAATATTGGAGCTGGAGCTATGGTCAAGCAGGCGGTAACGCACCAGCAGCTCAAACTACAACTCAACAAGCACCAGCAGCTCAACAAGCTCCAGTAGCTGAGCAAGCAGCACCACAAGCACAAGAAGCAACAACTCAACAAGCACCAGCACAACAAGCAGCACCTCAAGCTCAACAAGCTGCTCCACAACAATCAGCAAGCACTGGTTCATCAGTTGGTTTAAATGATCACTTACGTGCAATTGCACAACGTGAATCAGGTGGCGACATCCACGCAATCAACCCATCATCAGGTGCAGCAGGTAAATTCCAATTCTTACAATCAACTTGGGATTCAGTAGCACCAGCTGAATGGGTAGGTAAATCACCAGCATCAGCACCAGAAAGCGTACAAGACGCAGCAGCTGTTAAATTATATGACGGTGGCGCAGGTGCAGGTCACTGGGTTACTGCATAATTCAGTTAACTGATTATAAATAAATAGTTAAAAATCTATCAGGCAGGTTATCTCCAATTTAGGAGGTAACCTGCCTTTTGTAATATGTATGTAAAGAAAGACACAAGAAATATATATTGTTGTAACCTATGTTATTAGGATAGATGCTATTATAAAGACATCAAATAAATGATTTAATACAAACACCTTATGGGAGGACATATTTTACATGAAGAAATTACTAGTAGCATCGACAGCGGTGACAGCTGCTGCAGCAGTATTGGCAACAGGAATTGGAACTCAAGACGTACAAGCAAAATCATCATCAAAAGCTGAACATGCGAAGAAAGTAAAAGACGCTGAAAAGTATCTAAACGAAAAAGGTGAATATACTGTAGTTAAAGGTGACACTTTAAATAAAATCGCTAAAAAATTCGACGTTAAAGTCAAAGAATTAAAAAAATGGAACGATAAAAAATCTGACTTAATCTTAGTAGATGAAAGTTTAAAAGTTAAAGAACCTAAAAAAGTTGCGACAACACAAACAGCTGTACAATCTGACAGCCACTATGCATACAATACGCAACAAGTATCTTACAATAATTATAACCAAGCGCAATCAAACAATGCGCCACAATCATCATATACAGCACCACAACAATCTTATAACGCACCACAAGCATCATACAGTGCACCATCATATGCATCTTATGGTTCAGGTTCAGTAAGATTAGCTAACGGTAATACTGCAGGTTCTACAGGTGCATACGCAGCAGCACAAATGGAAGCTCGTACAGGCGTATCTGCATCAGTATGGGAAAACATCATTGCACGTGAATCAAATGGACAATTACATGCACATAATGCATCAGGTGCACATGGTTTATTCCAAACAATGCCTGGTCATGGTTCAACAGCTTCAGTTCAAGATCAAATCAACTCAGCTGTACATGCATATAACGTACAAGGATTAAGTGCTTGGGGTTATTAATGTTAAATAGTTAAAATTCAAGTCGAGACTGAGGTCTCGGCTTTTTTTATGAAAACAGATTCATTGCAAGTATGAAAGGGCTTTGATATGTTTAGTATGTAAATAAATTAAATAAAAACTGCTAGGGGCGCCTTTTGGCTGAGATAGGAAACTAGACCCTTTAAACCTGATTTGGTTAAGACCAACGTAGGAAAGTAGATACATAGTATGCATGATGCAAAAATACTGAAACTGCACTCCTAGGTTGGAATGCAGTTTTTTTATTGGAGGAATAAAAGTGACTTTTGCTGAAACACTTGAAAGAGATGCACAACCGATTATTGATCAAATTTATGATGATAATTTCATTCAAGCATTGTTAAAAGGGAATATAGATAAAGAGTCAATTAGACAATATTTACGTGCAGATGCCTCGTATTTAAGAGAGTTTGCGAATATCTATGCATTATTAATTCCTAAAATGCCGAATTTAGAAAGTGTTCGATTTCTAGTTGATCAAATTCAATTCATTGTGAATGGTGAAGTGGAAGCACATGAATTCATGGCAGAATACGTGGGTGAACCGTATCACGAAATCGTACAACAAAAAGTGTGGCCGCCAAGTGGTGACCATTATATTAAACATATGTATTACAACGTTTATGCCCATGAAAATGCTGCATATGCGATTGCGGCAATGGCACCTTGTCCTTATGTCTATGCAGAAGTTGCAAAACGCGCAATGCAAGATGACAGATTAAATCAATCTTCTATATTGAAAAAATGGTTTGAATTCTATCAAACAGAAATGGATGCATTAATCGATGTTTTAAACCAATTAATGAATGAGTTAACAAAACATATGACAGATACAGAGAGACAAGAAGTCAGAGAGAATTATCTACAAAGTACAGTACATGAACGAAACTTCTTTAATATGGCTTATACAAAAGAACAATGGGAATTTGGAGGTAAATAATTATGAACAAACCGAAAATTGCTTTAACGATTGCAGGCACAGATCCAACAGGCGGCGCAGGTGTAATGGCTGACTTAAAGTCATTTCATGCATGCGGTGTGTACGGGATGGCCGCAATCACAAGTATCGTAGCGCAAAATACAAAAGGGGTTCAACACATTCATAACTTAGAATTATCTTGGTTAGAAGAACAGTTAGATAGTGTGTTTGATGACGAATTACCGCAAGCGATTAAAACTGGCATGATTGCGACAAAAGAAATGATGGAATTAATTCGTACTTATTTAGAAAAGCATCCTGAAATTCCATATGTCATTGATCCAGTAATGCTAGCCAAAAGTGGAGACTCTTTAATGGATGATAAAGGTAAACATGCCTTACAAAGTATCTTGTTACCACTTGCTGATGTTGCAACACCTAACTTACCTGAAGCAGAGGAAATTGTAGGATTCAAATTAGATAATGAAGATGCGATTAAAAAAGCAGGTAAAATCTTCATAGAAGAAATCGGCAGTAAAGGTGTAGTCATTAAAGGTGGTCATATCGAAGATGACAATATCGCAAAAGACTATCTATTTACGAAAGATGGTTTAGAAATTTTTGAAAGTGAAAGATATGAAACAAAACATACACATGGAACAGGTTGTACTTTTTCAGCTGTAATTGCGGCTGAGCTAGCGAAAGGGAAAACGATTTATGAAGCGGTTAAAAAAGCAAAAGACTTTATCGCATTAAGTATTAAATATACACCTGAGATCGGACAAGGCAGAGGACCAGTTAACCATTTCGCATATATGAAGAAAGTAGGATTAGATGATGAGTAAAGGTTTAGATAGAATCAGAACAGAACATCCATTAGTTATTTGTTTTACGAATGATGTCGTCAAAAATTTTACAGCTAATGGACTCTTAAGTTTAGGTGCGAGTCCAGCAATGAGCGAAGCACCAGAAGAAGCAGAAGATTTTTATCCACACGCGGGTGCAGTCTTAATTAATATTGGCACACTGACAAAAGCGAATGAACAAGCAATGTTAGAAGTTGGAAAAATTGCGAATAAAACAAACACACCGTTAGTATTTGATCCCGTTGCTGTGGGCGCATCAACGTATCGTAAACAATTCTGCAAAACATTCCTAGAGCAAGTGAAACCAACTGTAATCAAAGGAAATGCTTCAGAAATTTTAACGCTTATAGATGATACAACAACAATGAAAGGTACAGATAGTGCTGAAAGCTTAGATGTTGTATCCATTGCGAAAAAAGCACATGAACAATATCAAACTGCAATTGTGTTAACTGGTGAAACAGATGTCATTGCTCAAAACAATAAAATCGTTAAGCTGAATAATGGTTCACGTTTCTTAACACAAATTACAGGTGCAGGTTGTTTATTAGGTGCTATTGTAGGCGCATTCTTATTTAGAAATGAAAATCCAGAGATTGAAGATTTAATTGAAGCAGTTTCTGTTTATAATATTGCAGCTGAACGTGCTGAACAATTAAGTGAAAGTAAAGGACCAGGTACTTTCTTAGTTCAATTTATTGATGCCTTATATAAAATAGACAGTGAAGCAGCAGTTGAAAATCGTAAAGCACAAGAGGTGAAATAAGTGTTTCAACCAGAAGATTTAAAAGTTTACTTTATTTGCGGAACACAAGATATACCTGAAGGTCGTACGATTCATGAAGTATTAACTGAAGCATTAGAAGGCGGCATTACGATGTATCAATTTCGTGAAAAAGGGCCTAACGCTAAAACAGGTGATGCGAAGAAAGAACTGGCACAATCTTTGAAACAATTATGTAAACAATATCATGTACCTTTTATCGTAAATGATGATGTTGAATTAGCAGAGTTGATTGATGCTGATGGCATTCATGTTGGACAAGATGATGCGAAAGTGAATACTTTTAAGACACACTTTAAAAATAAAATTATCGGTTTAAGTGTCGGCAATGAAACAGAATTAGCGCAATCTGATTTAACAGATGTCGATTATATTGGCGTTGGTCCGATATTTAAAACAGGGTCTAAAGACGATGCCAGTGATCCTGTCGGCACAGAAATGATTGAAACATTGCATGAGAAAACAAATGGTATGCCGATTGTCGCAATTGGCGGTATTGCGTTAAATAATGTCGAACCGATTGCGCAAACACATGCACAAGGTGTATCAGTTATTTCAGCGATTGCTCAGAGTTCAAATGTTAAAGAAACCGTTCGCAATTTCTTACAATATTTTAAATAATGCCCTTAATTCTATGTTTTTGTTTTCTACACCTCATAGAATGTGATAAAATTATTTTTATGTGAATAATACCAATAGAGGTGGAAAAATGAATAAAAAAGCATTATTGCCTTTGCTTCTTGGGGTTATGGTTTTTCTTGCAGGATGTGATTATTCTAAACCTGAAAACAGAACAGGTTTTTTCTATAATACATTTGTGAAAAACATGGATAACATCATCCATTGGCTAGGCTCTAGTTTTAATAACGATTATGGATTAGCGATTATTGTCTTAGTTTTAGCAATCCGTATTGTCGTTCTGCCATTCATGCTTTCTAACTATAAGAACAGTCACTTAATGCGCGAAAAAATGGTGATTGCAAAACCAGATATGGACGCAGTGAAAGAGAAAGTAAAACGTGCACGCACACAAGAAGAAAAAATGGCAGCAAACCAAGAAATGATGGAAGTTTATAAAAAATACGATATGAATCCAATGCAAAGTATGCTTGGATGTTTACCAATGTTAATACAAATGCCTGTAATCATGGGCTTATTCTTCGTATTAAAATACCCATCACCAGGTGGTATTGTAGAACATCCTGATTTCTTATGGTTCAACTTAGCAAAACCGGATATTTGGATTACAATTATTGCCGGTGTGTTATACTTCCTACAAGCTTACGTATCAACATTCAGTATGCCGCCTGAACAAAAACAAATGAGTTACATGATGATGATCATTTCACCAATTATGATTATTTGGGTATCATTAAGTTCAGCAGCTGCATTAGGTTTATACTGGTCAGTCAGTGCCGCGTTCTTGATTGTTCAAACATATGTTGCGAACCAATATTACTCTAAGAAAGCGAAAGAAGAAGTCGCTCCGATGATTAGAGAATATGAAAAGAAACATGGTAAAGACGGTAAACAAAAAGGTGCGCAAGTCTTAGGTAAGAAAAACAGAAAGAAAAAATAATACATCATTGATGACTTAAAATCAGTTGCAACTAAAATTGCAGCTGATTTTTTATTTAGGATTTGTACAATAGGGAATAGTAATAGTAACTAAAAGTGTTATTTTAAAATTGGAGGGGAATACCAATGGAAATTAAATCAGTAACAACTGCTGACATTTTAGAGTTACAGAAAATCAGCTATAGAACTTTTGATGACACATTTAGAGAAATGAACAGCCCAGAAAATATTAAAGATTATTTAGATACAGCATTTACACAAGACAAACTAAGACGTGAATTAGAAGATCCACATTCGAATTTCTATTTCTTGTATGATAACGATAAAATTGTCGGATATTTAAAGTTGAATGAAGGGGATTCACAAACAGAACAAGTTTCATCTGATTGTACTGAAATAGAACGCTTATATATTTTGAAGAATTATCATGGCTATGGTTATGGTAAAAAATTATTGAACTTTGCTATAAAGACAGCAGTCGAAGATGGTAAAAAATGTGTATGGCTAGGTGTATGGGAGAAAAATGAACAAGCATTAGGTTTCTATAAACATTTAGGATTCAAGAAGATCTCAGAACATGATTTCATGATGGGGAATGATAGACAAACAGATTTAATACTAGCATATAATATCGAATAAAAAAGAAGCGGTTGAGAATTTAGATTTGTTCTCAACCGCTTCTTCATCTTATTTGCTTATTGTTCTGTAAACTGCCATTCGTTAAAGAATTGTGCGACGAAGAATTCCATAAAACGATGACGTTCTTGCGCAATTTCTGAAGCTGTTTCAGTATGCATTAAATCTTTAAGTTTAAACAATTTATCATAGAAATGCTTAATCGCTGAAGGATCATAACCTTCTAATTCGTTATCAGAACTAATACTATCAGGAATAGGCCCTTGCCACATCGGCTCATCAAAGTGACCCGCAAATTGGAACGTACGCGCTATACCAATTGCACCAATCGCATCTAAGCGATCTGCATCTCTAACAATATAACCTTCTTTGGATAAGGGGATTTCTTGATCCACATTATGACGAAAGCTGATGTTTTTGATGATATGCATAATTTTTTCTTGATCCTGTCCACTAACTTCAATACGGTTTAAAAAATCAATTAGTTGGTTTTCAGCAGCAGTTTCATCTGTTAATTTGGTATCTACCGTATCATGTAATAATGCAGCCATCTGAATAATGTAAGGATTGCCGTAGCCTTCTTGTTCAGAGATGAAGAGTGCCATTTTAACGACCCGCATGACATGGTTGATATCATGCCCTGTGTGATCTGTTTGATGGAAGTCTTTCATATATTGTTCAGCTGATTTTAATTGTTGATATTGATTCATGACTTTGTGTACTCCTTTATGATTTACAATATCGGTGAAATTAAGTTGGCAATGGCTTCTTTGAATTTCACCCATAAACTGCGTTGATTATAACGCTCTTGTGTTAATTCTGAAGATAACATTAAATCTTGATTGAACTGGTCACGCAATTGTGCCGCAATTTGACGGTCATAAATAAACGCATTGATTTCAAAATTCAGTGTAAAACTACGATGGTCCATATTCGCTGTTCCCACACTTGCGACTTCGTCATCAATAATCATCATTTTTGAATGTAAGAAACCATTGTCATAATGATAAACCTTGACGCCTGATGCCAACAGTGATGCAACATTTTTCAATGTCGCAAAGTAGACGAATGGATGGTCTGGTTTATTTGGAATCATAATCGATACATCTACACCGCCTAATGCAGCAATAGACACAGCATCCATAAAGGCTTGGTCAGGAATAAAGTAGGGCGATTGAATTTGAATCGAATTTTTCGCTGAAGTAATCATTTTCAAATAACCGTATTTGATTTGCTCCCAATCTTCATCTGGACCGCTTGATGCGATTTGGATACCGATAGAACTACCTGTATCAATGTCAGGGAAGTAGCGATCAGAATAAGTGATGTTATCACGCTTAGCTTGTGAGTTCCAATCTAAAATAAAGCGTAATTGCAAGGCATTGACCGCATCTCCGACAATACGTAAGTGCGTGTCTCTCCAGTATCCGAAACGTTTGGATAAGCCTAAATATTCTTTACCAACATTAAAACCTCCGACATATCCGATATAACCATCAATCACGACAATTTTACGGTGATTTCGGTTGTTTAATCTAAAGTTGATAAGCGGTAATTTAGAAGGGAAGAAAGATTCAACTTGTCCGCCCATTCTTCTGAACTCATCAAAGTCTTTTAAAGTTAAGCCCCTGGAACCCATATCATCGTATAACATTTTTACTTCAAGGCCTTCTTCAAGTTTTTTCTCTAAGGCAGCTAAGATACGTTTACCAAGCTTGTCATTTCTAAAAATGTAATACTCGATATGGATGTAATCTGTGGCGTTTTCTATATCTTTAATCAACGCATCAAACTTTTCATGACCATCTGTAAAAATCGTCATTTCATTATCAGTAGTTAAGAAGGCTGAGTTATTATACAACAACATTTGTACCATTGATTTATGTTTGACGATTTCATGGTTCCCTTTAGAGAACTCTTTGGTCTGTAATGCTTTTAATTGTTCATTAACAATTGCCTCTAATCCAATACGGTCTTCCTCATCTAAGGAAAAGATATGATCTCTTTGGATTTGGCGGCCCAACAATAAATAAAGTATGAACCCGATAACAGGCAAGAATACGAGTACGAGCAACCATGCCCAAATCGATCCTGCAGATCTTCTTTCCATAAATACAATAACGAAACCGAATACGAGGTTTAATATGAATAAGCCGATTAAAATAATATTGATAACTAAATTGGCTTGAAAAGGTATAAAGTCGAAATTATACATAAGTAACCTCCGTGTTGTTAATCAGCAATTATGTATGTTTTTACTTTGGCTGATGTTGAACTTATTGTAACACAGGCACACCTTTCACGATACATTTGACATATACCTATATAGGGTATATTCTAGAGGTAGAAACCTAATAGGACGGAGGTTCAAACATGACGCAAGAAGAACGCGCACATCATTCAGAAAAAATCAAATCTAACCTTAAAGCACGACTGAATCGTATAGAAGGACAAGTCAGAGCGATTAATCGCATGATAGATGAAGATGTTTATTGTGATGATGTTTTAACACAAATCAGAGCGACACGTTCAGCTTTGAATAGTGTTGCTGTAAAATTGCTGGATCATCATATGAAAGGCTGTATTTTGCATAAAGCTGAAGATGGACAAGCAGAAGCTGCAATGGAAGAATTATTAGTTACCGTCCAAAAATTAATTAAAGATTAATAAAGGAGTCAGACATGCATAGTAGTGTGATTCAAATCAGTGGTATGGAAACTGAAGAACAACAGCATATTTTGCAAGAACATTTGCAGCAAATGATTGGTATGTCAGAAGTGCAAGTGGATCTGAAATCACAAGAAGTGAAAGCGAGTTACCAGACACCAATCAGTTTAAACAATTTGGAAAAAGAAATTTATGATCAAGGTTACCAAATATTAAATTAAATAGAGGAGTGTTGTGATATGGAAAAACAATTAAAAGTTGAAGGTATGAGTTGCAGTCATTGTAAAAAAGCTGTAGAAGATGCTGTTGGTAAAGTAAATGGCGTTGACCAAGTAACGGCTACTCCAGATAATGATACAGTAGACGTAACATTCAATGGTGAAGATAAAGTATTATCTGAAGTTGAATCAGCAATTTATGACGCAGGTTATGACGTTGTAAAATAAGACAGAATTATAAAGGCTCAAGTTATCTCTATGGCTGAGCCTTCTTTTTTAAATAAAAATATACCTATGTAGGGTATAGGAGTGGGTGGAATATGGAAAAAGCAGAGTTTAAAATATCAGGTATGACTTGTGCTGCTTGCTCATCACGAATTGAACGGGTTTTGAGTCGTACAGAAGGGATCGACCAAGCGAATGTGAACTTAGTCACTGAAAAAGCATCTATCGAATATGATCAAAGCCATGTCGATATGGATCAAGTCTTTGAAAAAGTGAAACAGCTCGGTTATGAACCCATTGCGCTTGAAACTGCAGATGAAGCAAAAGCACGTAAAAACCAAGAGTTAAATCGTCAAAAAATGAAATTTATTATTGCGATGATTTTATCATTGCCATTGTTATATACCATGGTGGGGCATTTCAGCTTCTTAAGCTTCTTGCCACTCCCTCATGTGATGACAGAACTGTGGTTCCAATTTATCTTAGCAACGCCAGTCCAATTTATTCTAGGTTGGCAATTCTATAAAGGTGCGTATGGTGCATTAAGAAATAAGAGTGCTAATATGGATGTCTTGGTCGCATTAGGGACTTCCGCAGCGTACTTCTATAGTATCTATATGTGGATTATTCATGCAGGTGAAAAACACATTCCATTGTACTTTGAAACCAGTGCAGTTTTAATTACGTTAATCTTACTTGGTAAATACTTTGAGGCGAAAGCTAAAGGCCATGCGAGTGATGCGATTAATAAATTGTTATCACTTCAAGTTAAAGAAGCGCGTGTAGAACGAGATGGGGAAGCGGTCTCTTTACCAGTCGATCAAGTACAGAAAGGTGATGTTTTACTGATTAAAAGCGGTGAATATGTGCCTTTAGATGGTGAAATTATCGAAGGGGAGACTAGTTTAGATGAATCAATGTTAACTGGTGAAAGTATTCCTGTAGATAAAACGATTGGTGATGAAGTCATCGGTGCCACATTAAACCATGGAAACTTTATTAAAGTGAAAGTGACACATACAGGCGATGATTTAGTATTAAATCAAATTATTAAAATTGTTGAAGAAGCACAAGGAGAAAAACCAAATATTCAACGTTTAGCAGATAAGATTTCTGGAATCTTTGTGCCGACAGTACTCGGTATCGCGCTTGTTGTGTTTATTATTTGGTTCAGTTTTATCACACCATTTAATTTTCAATCTAGTTTAGAGGTCTTTATCGCAGTCATAGTTATTGCATGTCCATGTGCTTTAGGTCTTGCGACACCGACATCAATTATGGCTGGATCAGGACGTTCAGCAGAATTAGGTGTGTTATTCAAATCATCTGAAGCGTTAGAACAAACGCAAAATGTGGACACAATCGTATTTGATAAAACAGGCACATTAACAGAAGGGCAACCTTCAGTATACAAAGTCATCGATAATACAGATAATCAACAGTTCGGAACACTTGTAAAAAGTTTAGAAGTACAATCTGAACATCCATTATCACAAGCAATTACAGACTATTATCAAGATGCGCAAAACTTGATAGTAGAACAGTATCAAACACATCCAGGTAATGGTATCAGTGGTTATATTAATGGACAGTTTATCAAAATCGGATCACAAAGCTTTATTCAACCTGATTTGAATGATTGGGATGAGCAGCTTGAAGCAGAAATAAAAAATTTACAACATCAAGGTTCAACGGTTGTATTAGCTTCAATCGATAATCAATTCGCGGGATTGATTGCCTTAAGAGATGAACCGAAAACAAGTGCCAAAGCATTAATTGAACGCTTAAATCCACATTATGACATTGTGATGTTAAGTGGTGACAGCCAAGGTACAGCTGAAGCCATTGCTGAAGAGTTAGGCATTAACCGTGTCATCGCTGGTGTGAAACCTGATCATAAAGCTGAAGAGATTACGAAATTACAAGATGAAGGTAAAAATGTGATGATGGTCGGTGATGGTATCAATGATGCGCCAGCATTAGCAAAAAGTAACATCGGCTTGGCAATGGGTACAGGTTCTGATATTGCGATTGAAGCAGGCGACATAATGATTGTCGGTGGAGATATTGAAAAAGTAGAAGATGCGTTAGATATGAGTCAGCGTACGATGAAGAATATTAAACAAAACTTATTCTTCGCATTCTGTTACAATGCAATCGGCATTCCGATTGCGGCATTCGGTTTACTTGCCCCATGGGTGGCTGGCGCTGCAATGGCATTTAGTTCAGTCTCAGTCGTACTCAATGCATTAAGACTACAAAAAGTTAAACCACAAAAGAAAATATAAAAATAATGTAGTAAAATGAAAATTTTTAGGGTAGAATAAAAGTAACTATTCTATAGTAATACGAAGATGGGGTGAACACGAATGAATAATAATACAGATAAACTACGTAATGTCGTTCAATTGTTATCTTCGCTCGGTGTCAATATTAAGAAAACGAAATCCAGATTAGAGATTATGCATACGTTACCGAATACTTCAGTAGCGACACCAAAATTAAAGTAATAAAAAACAGGTTATCGATTCGGACATTGAATGCAATGTTCAACCGATAACCTGTTTTTTTAGTTTGTATAAGATTTAGAACGTAAGAAGTCTGGTTGATAAGGGACAGGTTGGTGATAGTAGATTGATAAGATCACACCGACACCCGTCATTAAACTCCATAAAGAGCTACCGCCGTAACTGATGAATGGAAGCGGAATACCTGTAATTGGTAATAATTGAACTGTCATTCCCATGTTTTGGACTGCATGGAATAAAACAAGTGTCATAAATCCGATAATATAAATCTTGTTGTAAATAATTGTGTTTTTATTCGCAAGACGTACCAAGTGGAACATCAGCACAATAAATAAAATGATTAATAATACAGCACCGATAAATCCGAATTCCTCACCAACAACAGAGAAGATAAAGTCAGTATGGTTTTCAGGAATATAAACTTCACCATGATTAAGTCCTTTACCTAATAATTGCCCAGAACCGATTGCTTTCAGCGACTCTGTTAAATGATAGCCATCGCCTGAACTATAAGAATAAGGATCTAACCATGAAGCGATACGCCCTAATTGATAGGTTTTAATACCGAACCCATTTTCAATTAATGATGGTTTGAAGATAATAGATAAAATAAAGAATGCACCGATTGATAAAATCGTTAAGAAAATAGGTGCAAGGATTTTCCAAGAAATCCCACTGACGATTAAAACACCTGTTAAGATTGCTAGGCAGACTAACGTTGTCCCTAAGTCATTTTGTAAAAAGATTAAAGCCATCGGAATACCTGTGACTATTAATAATTTAAAGAATAACTTAAAGTCAGTTTCTAATGATTTGTTAAATGTATATTTGTTATGACGAGATACAATCTTCGCAAGCATCAAAATCAGTATAATTTTCATAAACTCAGAAGGTTGGATACTGATCGGACCAAAACTGTACCAACTTTTTGCACCGTTGATGATAGGTGTTATCGCTGTTTCCGGCATTACCAATAAGACAATTAACAAAACACATAAAATGCCGTATAACGTATAAGTGTATTTCATAATACGCTTCGGTGAGATTACCATAATTGCAAAGGCGATTATAAAACCGAGTATGTAATAAATGATTTGTTTAATACTGAAGTTTGCGCTATATTGACCGCCGCCCATGGCAGATTTTATAAAAACGACACTAATGATAGCAAATATTACCAAAATGCCGATTAAAACCCAGTCAATACGCCGTATCCATGATTTATTAGGTTGTTGACGTGAAGCTTTCATAAATAGTCTCCTTTAATGCATGTTTTACATCAGTTCAATTGATGTTGACAGGTTACTCTTTGATAGTTGTATGTTATGTATAGTTATCCATATGAAAAACTATAGCATATTTGAACTTTCATCTGTAGCTATTTCCTATTATATACCGTTTTACCAATTATGACTTTAATTTCTCAGGTTTGACATGCAATAAATTAGGAAATCGTGATAAAATAAAGTTTAACAATGCGTTTGGAGGAAAGAACATGGCTAAAGAAAATATATGTATCATTTATGGTGGAAAAAGCGCGGAACATGATGTTTCTATTTTAACTGCGCAGAATGTCTTAAATGCTATTGATAAAGATAAGTACCAAGTAGATATTATCTACATTACAAATGATGGTGCTTGGAAAAAGAAAGATAACATCGTCGATAGTGTGGAAGATACAGAAACCTTGCGCCTAGAAGATGTAAAAGAAGGTGAAATTTCCAGCTTGCTTACAAACAGCAGTTCTGGACAGCCATATTCAGCAGTATTCCCATTATTACACGGACCGAATGGTGAAGACGGAACAATTCAAGGATTATTTGAAGTATTAGATTTACCGTATGTCGGTAATGGTGTGTTAGCAGCTTCTAGTACAATGGATAAACTTGTCATGAAACAATTATTTGCACATAGAGGTTTACCGCAATTACCATATGTCAGCTTTTTAAGAAGTGAGTATGACAAATATCAAAGCAATATTTTAAAACTTGTGCATGACAAATTAGAATATCCTGTCTTTGTAAAACCAGCAAACTTAGGTTCAAGTGTCGGTATCAGTAAATGTAACAACGAAGAAGAGTTAAAAGCAGGGATTGAAGAAGCTTTCCAATTCGATAGAAAACTTGTGATTGAACAAGGTGTCGTTGCGAGAGAAGTCGAAGTCGCGGTATTAGGTAATGATTACCCAGAAACAACGGAACCAGGGGAAGTTATCAAAGATGTGGCATTCTATGACTATAAATCTAAATATTTAGATGGTAATATCCGTTTATCTATTCCAGCTGAATTAGACAGTGAAGTACGTACAACACTTCGTAATATGGCAGTTGAAGCATTTAAAGCAACAGACTGCGCAGGCTTATTACGTGCAGATTTCTTTGTGACAGAAGATAATCAAATCTACATTAATGAAACAAATGCGATGCCAGGATTTACTAAATTCAGTATGTATCCAAGTCTGTGGGAAAGCATGGGCTTATCTTACTCTGACTTGATTACAAAATTAATTGAGTTAGCGAAAGAAAAACATATCGAAAAACAAAAGAACAAATACAAAATTGATTAAGGTCGTGTACTTACATGATAGAAGTAACTTTAAAACAAATTAAAGCGTGGATTCCTTGTGAAATTGATGAAAAATATTTAGATCATACAATTAAAGATGTCACAATCGACTCAAGAAAAATTGATGAAGGTAATTTGTTTATCCCATTTAAAGGTGAAAATACAGATGGTCATCGATTTGTAGAACAAGCATTGCAAGATGGTGCAGGCGCTGTTTTTTATCAAAAAGATGTCAAACCAGAACATCCAGTAGAAGGTCCTGTCATCTGGGTTGATGATACCTTATTAGCACTGCAAGAACTGGCGAAAGCTTACTTGCAGCACGTACAACCAAAAGTAATTGCTGTAACAGGATCTAATGGTAAGACAACAACTAAAGATATGATTGAAAGTGTCTTAAAGCCGAATTTCAAAGTGAAGAAAACACAAGGAAATTACAATAATGAAATTGGGATGCCATTAACGATTTTAGAGTTAGATGAGGATACTGAAATTTCCATTTTAGAAATGGGTATGTCAGGTTTCCATCAAATTGAACTACTATCTGAAATCGCACAACCTGATATTGCAGTGATTACCAATATCGGTGAATCACATATGCAAGATTTAGGTTCTAGAGAAGGTATTGCCCGAGCTAAATTTGAAATTGTTGCTGGTTTAAAACCAGAAGGTGTACTGCTCTATGATGGCGATGAACCTTTACTTGTACCGCATGTTCATACGTTAGAAAACAATCAAGCCATCAGTATCGGCATAAGTTCTGAGAATGAAGTGGTATGTCATGTTGAACAACATGATGCGTTAGGTATAGCGTTTAGTATCAATGATCAAGAACATTATCAAATTCCTATTTTAGGTATTCATAATATGCGTAATGCAGCAATTGCGATTACGGTCGGCAAATTGTCAGGGCTTGATTATGAAACAATTAAAACGAATATTGCGCAAGTCCAATTGACGCAAATGCGTATGGAGTTGCATCATTCTAAACAAGATGTCGCAGTAATTAATGACGCTTATAATGCCAGCCCAACAAGTATGAAAGCTGCTATTGATACGCTATCTGCAATGGATGGACGCAAAATCTTGATTTTAGCGGATGTGCTAGAATTAGGAGAAAACAGTGCAGCAATGCATGCTTCAGTAGGTGAATACTTAGAAGATAAAGGTATCGACTATTTATTGACTTACGGCGAAGAAGCGGCACATATTCATCAAGCGGGTAAAGCATTTGTAGAGACTGCCGAACATTTTGATGATAAAACACAATTAATCGAATATACGTTAGCACATGTTCAACCAAAAGATAATGTGTTGATTAAGGGTTCAAGAGGTATGGCTTTAGAAGAAGTAGCACAAGCTCTATTAGAACAAAATTAATTAGAAAGTCAGCGAGATGATGAAATTTCTTATTACGAGAAATCCTATCATCTTACTGACTTTTTTGCTTTCTAGTGAGAATTGCATGATTGCTATAATGGGCTTAAGGTGGTACTATATAGAAGTTGATGAAAAATTAAAGACAAGGTGGGGGCGGGTGCTCATTAGTTCTGTATCCATACAGAATAATTGTTAAAGTATTAACCGCTCATTTTTTATCATTTTTAGATGAAAATGAAACTGATAGATGATGTATATCTACTGAAATAAAGAGAGCACAAATTCATCAAAGTCGTCTCGACCATATATAAAGGAGAATTATTTTGCAAAAATTTATAGACTTAGGTGTTTCAGAACAAACTGCTGAAACGCTTGCTAATATGGGCTTCGAAGAACCGACTCCTATACAAAATGATAGTATTCCGTTTGCATTGCACGGTTTAGATATTTTAGGACAAGCGCAAACAGGTACAGGTAAAACGGGAGCGTTTGGTATTCCGTTAATTGAGAAAGTTGTCGGAAAAGAAGGCGTACAAGCACTGATTTTAGCACCTACACGCGAACTTGCAATGCAAGTTGCGGAACAATTACGTACATTCAGTCGCGGACAACGCGTACAAGTCGTAACAGTTTTCGGTGGTATGCCGATCGGACGCCAAATTAAAGCGTTGAAAAAAGGACCGCAAATTGTTGTAGGTACACCAGGACGTGTCATTGACCACTTGAACCGTCGTACACTTAAAACAAATGATATCCACACATTAATTATTGATGAAGCGGATGAAATGATGAACATGGGCTTCATCGACGATATGAGATTCATTATGGACCATATTCCATCAGAAAATCGTCAAACAATGTTGTTCTCAGCAACAATGCCTAAAGCCATCCAAGCTTTAGTACAACAATTCATGAAAGACCCTAAAATCGTTAAAACAATGAATAACGAAATGTCAGATCCGCAAATTGATGAATACTACACAATCGTTAAAGAATTAGAGAAATTCGAAACATTTACCAACTTCTTAGATGTCCACCAACCAGAATTAGCAATTGTCTTCGGTCGTACAAAACGTCGTGTAGACGAATTAACAAGTGCATTAATTTCAAAAGGCTACAAAGCTGAAGGTTTGCATGGTGATATTACACAAGCAAAACGTTTAGAAGTCTTGAAGAAATTTAAAAATGACCAAATCGATATTTTAGTTGCGACAGACGTTGCAGCACGTGGTTTAGATATTTCAGGTGTCAGCCATGTATACAACTTCGACATTCCTCAAGATACTGAAAGTTATACTCACCGTATCGGACGTACAGGCCGTGCCGGTAAAAAAGGTATCGCGGTTACATTCGTTAACCCGATTGAAATGGACTATATCCGTCAAATCGAAGATACAAATAATAGACGTATGAAAGCGTTAAGACCACCACATCGTAAAGAAGTATTACGTGCACGCGAAAATGATATTAAAGAAAAAGTAGAAAAATGGATGAATCAAGAACATTCAGAACGTCTACAAAATATCTCTTCTCAATTATTAAATGAATATGATGATGTAGAATTAGTAGCTGCATTATTACAAGAATTAGTAGAGTCAAATGATGAAGTAGAAGTTCAATTAACATTCGAAAAACCACTTGCACGCAAAGGTCGTCATAATGCGAAAGGTCCTCGTCGTGGAGGCAAACCTTCTAATAAACGTTCAAACAATAAATTTGATAACAAAAACCGTCGCGGTAAAGGCAAATTTAATGGTAAAAAACAAAAACACGATAAAAAAGATCATAAAAAACCGATTAAAGGTCGTACATTCGCAGACATGCAAAAATAAGAATACCCAATGATTTCAAACCGTTTCGAAGAAATTCGAAGCGGTTTTCTATTTATAGAAATCTATAAATTTTTAACAAAATAATGTTAATCATTGTTAAAATATGACTGATAGCTAAAATACATAGAAAGGTGCGAAGTGACCTTATGTCTAAAAAAAGTCCACGCCGCGTAGTAGGGTACTATTACATCCGCTATTTCATTGAGTTTTTAATAGAAATATTAGTTTTTAGCGGCTTAGTATTCTTGTATCATCATTTTACGTGGTCACCTTGGGTGCTAAACCTGCTTATCATTTTATTGGCCATGAGTTTCCTATATAAAATCATCCATCCTTGGATTATATGGAACTATCGCTTTTATCTATTGCAAGAACATTATGTATCAATTGAGTCACGATTCTTCTTTCAAAAGCAACAAGTGCTTAAATATGACAGAATACAATATGTAGAAAGAGAAAGTGGCCCTATTTTATTAGCGTTCAAACTTTATAAACTTTCTATTATTACTGCAGGTCATGTTGTCACATTACCGATATTGACAGAAGATGAAGCAATATCTATAGAATCCGTTTGTATGCGCCGACTTGAGGAGGTAGATGCAGATGTATAGTCCACAAAGGTTGCACCCGTTGTCTTATCTCACAGGATTGATTACTACAATTAAGCAAAATATAGTCGTCATTGTTATTTTTATTTTCAATATCAACAACTTTAACTTTACCGATGTAAAATCGTATATATGGCCAGCTTTTTTAACAGCTATATTTTTATTTTCTTTTATCTATAATGCATTAGAAGTGTATTCTACACGCTATTGGATAGAAGGGCATCATTTCGTTGTGACAAAAGGTGTGTTTAATAAAAAGCGTAAAGAGTTGGATATTCAAAGAATACAAGCCTTTGATTCCTCACAAGATATCGTCAATCGAATCTTCGGTGGTGTTATCATGGAAATTAAAACACCGAGTGATGGCATTACGTTACAAATTGTGTCTAAGCAGCAGTTCAATCTGATAGAGCAAGCAGTCAGATCAGAACAAACATCAAAAGATTATAAAGAAGAAACAACGCATGTACCGATTGATGAGGAACAACAAGTTTCACATGACTTGGAGCCAGACAAGCCTGAACACATATTTAATCTCTCGCTGAAAGAGTTGATTTTTATGGCGTTGTCTAGCGGGTCTATTGGTATTGCGTTATTTACTTTAGCACCATTATTAGGAAGCTTCCAAGAAATTATTCCTTGGGATGAAGTGTTCCATCAATTTGATTGGATAGCAGAAGCTGCATATGTAGTGGTTGCAGGTATGATTATATTATCCTTACTTTTAGCATATATCATTGGTGTCATCATCGAATTTGTAAGGTATTACGGTTATACCCTGAGTGAGAAAAATGAACAACTGCATATACAATATGGCTTGTTGAATGTGAAGACGATAAATGTGGCAACACGCCGTATTCAAGCAGTAGTAGAAAAACAATCATTTATTCGTCGCTTTATCGGTTATACGTCTGTATATTTTATTATTACAAGTGACGCAAAACAGACAGAAGGTTCCACAACGGCTTCTGGTGATATAATGATTTTGCCTTTTGTAAAACGACAAAAAGCCTATCGTATGATTGAACAATTAGTTCCTTCCATTGCGTTTGAAGAAGTTGAAACAGGATTGTCATTTGGCGGTATTCGTCGTCATGCACAAATTGGGATGGGCATGCTTTTAATTGCTGGTATTATAAGTACATATTTTTGGTCATGGTGGTATTTAGCACTAGCGCTAATTGCATGTCTTTTAGTCTTGATTAACAGTATTATTACGGTTCGTTACTCAGGATTTAAAACAGATCGAACAACTTTAACTGTAAAAAAATCTCAATTAATGAGAACACGTTATTATTATGCGAAAAGAGATAGGTTGATTGGGTTTGAAAAATCACAGAATTGGTTTATGAAACGTGTCGGCTTAGCTGATTTCTCATTTTCGGCCGCAAAAGGGCAAGGTCAAATAGATATCGGTTTGCGCTTTATCAATAATGATGCTGCAGAACAACTAAAACAATGGTATGTAAAGGAGGACAACTATGAATAGAATGGCTCAAGATGGAAAGAAAGTGTTGTTTATTTCAGGTTTAATTCAAACAGGACTGATTGTTTTAGTGTTTTCTGTATTAATTACGGCAGAATATCTGTGGTTGCATCTATTATCCAAAGATGCATTGAAATGGGTTAGTCTGATTGCGGTTATACTCACATTATTTGTCTTTATATGGACCTGTCTTCTTAATCCGTGGTTGAAAAATAAGCAACACAGTTATTTGTTGGAAGCGAAACAAATTATTGTTCAAGAAGGTATGATTTTTGTAAGTTTAAAACATATCCCTTTATTCAGAATTCAAAATATAGATATTAATGAAGGTTGGCTGATGCGTAAATGGCAATTAGCAACTTTGACACTATCAACAGCAGGCGGAGATAGTGAGATATTGTTGATAAATAAAGCAACAGCCCAACAAATTATGTATGATATTAAACATATTCATGATAAGAATGAGATGTCAGAAGAAGAAGCGGGTGAATAATGTGATTTATGGTATAGGTATCGATTTGATTGAAATCGATCGTATCAAAACAATGTTAGAACGTCAGAAGAGATTTCCAGAAAAAGTATTGAGTCAAGATGAACTGGACAAGTTCCATTCATTTTCACATCCACAACGACAAGCAGAATTTTTAGCTGGACGTTTTGCATGTAAAGAAGCGTTCAGTAAAGCGTTAGGTACAGGCATCGGCAAACAAATCAGTTTCCATGATATTAATTGTAAGAATGATGAATTAGGTCGTCCTTATATTCACTTTGAAGGATTCAAAGTTCATGTCAGTATCTCTCACACGAAAAATTATGCGACAAGCCAAGTATTGCTTGAAAAAATATAAAATAAATTGAGTATTGATAAAATGAGTCAGAAAGTATTATAGTAGTAATACATTTTACTTGGTTAAAGGAGATGACGCTATGGCGGATAAATTTTATCGCCCTACGTATTTAAAGGTAGACTTAGAAGCGATTTTAAAAAACTACCGAGTACTAGGAAAACTACAACCAAACAAAACAGTAATGCCTGTCATTAAAGCAAATGCATATGGACTGGGCAGTGTGAAAGTTGCACATTATCTAGAAAAACACGGTGCAGAATTTTTTGCGGTCGCTACATTAGACGAAGCAATTGAATTGCGCATGCATGGGATAGACGCCAAAATTTTAATATTAGGTGTCGTTATGCCGAATGATATTAATAAAGCGATTCAACATCGTGTTGCCTTAACCGTTCCTTCATACCAATGGTTGGAAGCGTTAATAGAGCAGATTGAGCCTGAAAATAAAAAAGATTTATGGCTGCATGTCAAAATTGATACAGGTATGGGGCGCCTAGGTATTAAGACACTTGAGGATTATCAAAAAATCGTTGATACAATCAATCAACATGATCAATTAGTTTTTGAAGGTGTGTTTACTCATTTTGCCCAAGCAGATGAAGATTCACCACATACACATGAACAATATCAAGTATTTGAAGATTGGGTGAATACATTACCACATCCTCCTTATGTCCATTCTCAAAATTCTGCAGGGACAATTCTGCATGAAGCGCCTATTTGTAATATGGTGCGTACTGGTATTTCGTTATATGGTTATTACCCGTCTGAATATGTAGAAGAAGTGACAAATGCAGTGCTTTATCCAAGCGCTTACTGGGCAACCGAAATTATGGAAATCAAACGTTTAAACTTAGGGGATACTGTCAGCTATGGTTCTACCTTTACTGCTGACCGAGCATTGAAAATCGCTATTTTAGGTGTGGGTTATGCAGATGGATTCCCACGCATGATGCAAGGAGCAACAGTAGAAATCAATGGCCATCATTGTGAAATTATCGGACGCGTTTGTATGGATCAAATGATGGTGGTTTTACCAGAAGATGACACATTTGAAGTTGGGGATACAGCAACGTTATTGAACCGCGAACATCAAGGACCTGAATCATTAACTTCATTGGCACATCAACAACAAACTATCAATTATGAAGTGCTTTGTCGTATCGGTAGACGTGTGCCAAGAATCTACGAACCAGAAAAAGAATTTGATATTGTCAACGAATTGCAAAAATAGTATGGTCATGAATTTTGAAATTTGTTATGATTAATTTGAATATTAGTTTAGAAGTTCTTTATTTCTTGGAGGTCTTACCTATGTCAACTTTTAATCAGAATAGAAGCTATAGTTTGGAACAGTCATTAAAAGAAGGCTATTCACAAATGGCTGATTTGAATCTCTCCCTAGCAACGGAGGCATTTTCAGTGGAATGTGAAGCCTGTGATTGCAATGAATCTTATCTTACATTTGATAAGGATGAATGATGAGGAGAGGCGATGTTTATTTAGCTGATTTATCACCAGTGCAAGGTTCTGAACAAGGGGGAGTTAGACCTGTTGTAATTATACAAAATGACACTGGCAATAAGTACAGTCCGACGGTAATTGTAGCCGCGATTACTGGGCGTATTAATAAGGCGAAAATTCCAACACATGTTGAAATTGAAAAGAGTAAATACAAATTAGACAAAGATTCTGTTATATTACTTGAACAGATTAGAACAGTTGATAAAAAACGTTTGAAAGAGAAATTGACTTATCTTTCAGATGAGAAGATGAAAGAAATTGATAACGCGATTGGAATTAGTTTAGGCTTGACACATAAAAATTAGGAACCGATTTCAATCATATGTGTAAACAACTAAATGAGAAGTGGTTGTATCAGTTTATGCTGAACAATCCAGTTCATTCAAATGAACGATTTAAAAGAGGTGAAGCAACATTTTCAGCCTGCTTAGCAACTTTGCTTATTGCTCGATTTTTATCATAGTGTGATACAGCATTTTACTATGGTGCTGAAATGTGACTTTCGACCTCTTTTTATTTCATCAAACAAGATTTAAATAAGTATGTGTGGTTACTGGGTAGACAGCGAAACTGGTATAAAGAGAGGGACAACGCAATTGGAAAATTTCAAAAAAAGATATATGCAATTAATGAAGTCTTATGTAGAGTCCTATAATAAGGAAACGGTTATTAAGCAATTTGAAGGCTTCGGTCAAGAAATTTTAGAAAAACATATCCATGCAGAAGATGTACTTGATATTCATAGAGAATGTGCCATAGAAATGGACTTAACTAAAGAACAAGTCTTCGCTACATTTGAGTTATTGAAAATTATCGCAAGTATTTTCGGATATAGCTATCAAGATTATCAAGAAATGGTAGATAAACTCTATTACCATGATAAAGAAATGGATTTAGCTTCACGTTTACAACAAACGATGCTGCAAACTGAGATACCTCAATTCGACAGTATTCAAATTGGGGTTATTTCTGTTGCAGCGCAAAAAGTAAGTGGGGACTACTTTAATTTAATTGATCATAAAGATGGAACGATGAGTTTTGCGGTAGCAGATGTCATTGGTAAAGGTATTCCTGCAGCGCTCGCAATGAGTATGATTAAATTCGGAATGGATTCATATGGGCATTCACAATTACCAAGTGATGGTTTAAAACGTCTGAATCGTGTAGTTGAGAAAAACGTCAACCAAGATATGTTTGTGACAATGTTCTATGGCTTATATGAAGAAATGAATCATTTATTATACTGCAGTTCGGCAGGTCATGAACCAGGTTATATTTTCAGAGCTGCCGAAGACAGATTTGAAGAAATCTCTGTCAAAGGACGTGTACTTGGCGTTAGACAATTAGAACGCTACAAGCAGCAGGAAATTCAAATTCATTTAAATGATTTGATTATTATCTTTACTGATGGTGTGACTGAAATCAGGGATGAAAACGGTAAATTTATAGAGACAGATTATTTATTAGATTTTATACATAAGTATAAAAATCTGCATCCGCAAGATATTGTACAGTTATTGTATGAAGATTTACTTGGCATTCAAAAGTCAGGCAAGCGTGATGACTTAACAATCTTAATTATTAAGCGAGTAAATTAAATAAAAATGATTAACCTTTAAACAAAATGGGTAAACTAGTGTTTGAAATATGAACAGACTGGAGTGTATCACTGAATGAATTTGAATATAGAGACACAAGAACATGATGGGTATTATGAAATTAAAGTCGGAGGAGAACTAGACGTTTATACTGTACCTGAATTGGAACAAGTTTTAACACCAATTAAACAAGAGGGTACACATGACGTATATGTTAACTTGACGAATGTAAGTTACATGGATTCCACTGGACTTGGTTTATTTGTAGGAACATTGAAAGCATTAAATCAAAATGATAAAGAATTATATATTATCGGCGCTTCAGAACGTATCAGCCGTTTATTCGAAATTACAGGTTTAAGCGACTTGATGCACGTAGATGAAGGATCGGAGGTAGAATGACATGGAAGCGAAGCGGAATGTAATTGAAATGAAGCTGCCGGCACAAGCTGAATATGTCAGTTTAATCCGATTAACATTATCGGGCGTGTTTTCACGTGCGGGTGCTTCATATGAAGATATCGAAGATGCTAAAATTGCGGTAAGTGAAGCAGTCACAAATGCTGTAAAACATGCATACAAAGAAGAAGAAATCGATCCCTCTATTTATTTATGTTTTGAAATTTACGATGATAAAATTAGAGTTGTTATTTCTGACCAAGGCAAGAGCTTCGATTACGAAGAGAAGAAAAAAGAACTTGGTCCATACAGTGAAAATGAAAATATAGACTTCTTAAGAGAAGGCGGATTAGGTTTATTCTTGATTGAGTCATTGATGGATGAAGTTAAAGTAAACAAGGACAATGGTGTAACGATAAGCATGATCAAGTATATAAAAAAAGAGCAGGTGCACAATAATGGCGAAAGAGTCGAAATCAACTAACGATATTTCACCACAACAAATCAACGAATGGATCAGACAACATCAGAATGAAGAAAATACCAGTGCCCAAGACAAACTTGTCAGACATTATCAAAAATTGATTGAATCTTTAGCTTTCAAATATTCAAAAGGACAATCACACCATGAAGACTTGGTTCAAGTAGGAATGGTAGGACTTATCGGTGCCATAAATCGATTTGATATCAATTTTGGCAGAAAGTTCGAAGCCTTCTTGGTGCCTACGGTAATCGGTGAAATTAAAAGATACTTAAGAGATAAGACTTGGAGCGTTCATGTTCCAAGACGTATCAAAGAAATTGGTCCAAGAATTAAAAAGACCACTGATGAATTAACAAATGAACTTGAACGTTCGCCATCAATTGCCGAAATCGCAGATAGATTAGAAGTTACAGAAGAAGAAGTATTAGAAGCGATGGAAATGGGACAAAGTTACAATGCGTTAAGTGTAGACCACTCCATTGAGGCAGATAAGGATGGTTCAACGGTCACGTTACTTGATATTATGGGTGAGCAAGAAGATGGTTATGATTTAACCGAGAAACGAATGATTTTAGAAAGAATCTTACCTATTTTATCTGATCGTGAACGTGAAATTATTCAATGTACTTTCATTGAAGGGTTAAGTCAGAAAGAAACAGGTGAACGCATTGGCTTAAGTCAAATGCATGTCTCACGATTGCAACGTAATGCAATTAAAAAGTTACAACAAGCGGCGAAGAAATAATGCCGAAAATAAAGAATCGCAATCTTTAGAAAGGGCTGAGATACATTATGTATTTCAGTCTTTTTCTATTCTTATGATACTATGGAAACAAGAAAATGAATTTGAGGTGCAGATATTGAATAACGAATTAATCAACTCAATTGAAAAACAACATCACTTTTCAAAAAAACAAATTACTGAAGTGCTAGCATTACTAGAAGAAAATAACACAGTTCCATTCATCGCACGTTATCGAAAAGAGCGTACAGGTGGACTAGATGAGGTCGAAATTAAAAAGATTGCCGACGAATATCATTACATGCAACAGCTTCAAAAGAGAAAAGAAGAAGTTTTACATAACATAGAACAACAAGGTTTATTAGATGACCAGTTAAAAGCGGATATTTTAAAACAAACGAAGTTGCAACGTGTGGAAGATTTATATAGACCGTTTAAACAAAAGAAAAAAACACGTGCAACAGAAGCTAAACGAAAAGGATTAGAACCTTTAGCAAAATGGTTGATGCAAAGTAGTATTGATCAATCACCTAAAACTTATGCAGAAGCATTTTTAAATGAAGAAGTGACATCAGCTGCTGATGCGTTAGCAGGTGCACAAGATATTATTGCAGAATGGGTTTCTGATAATCCTAAATACAGAAATAAAATTTTGACACAGACACAAAAACGAGGACTCATCACAAGTCAGAAAAAGAAAAAAGCAGAAGATGAGAAAAAGACATATGAAATGTACTATGAATTTTCAGAGCCGATTCATAAAATAGCCAACCATAGAATATTAGCGATGAATCGCGGCGAAAAAGAAAAAGTATTATCAATGAAGATTGAAATGGATACAGATTCATTAGAAAGAGAAATTGCACGCCAAGAAATTAAAGGTCAGCATGAAGGTACAACTTATATTGAAACGGCAATTAAAGATAGTATGAAACGTTTGATTATGCCATCAATCGAGCGAGAAATTCGCACTGATTTGACGACTAAAGCTGAGAATCATGCGATTGATGTATTCAGTGTTAACTTAAAACATTTATTATTACAACCACCATTGAAAGGAAAACAAATTTTAGGTGTTGACCCTGCATTTAGAACAGGGTGCAAATTGGCTGTAATTAATCCGTATGGTACGTTTATTGCAAAAGGTGTGATGTATCCGCATCCGCCAGTTTCAAAAACAGCGCAAGCAGAAAAAACATTTTTACAATTTATCAATGATTATGATGTTAAATTAGTAGCCATTGGTAATGGTACGGCAAGTCGTGAAACTGAACAATTTGTGGCTGACTTAATTCAAAAACATAACTTAGATGTTCAATTTATTATTGTGAACGAAGCGGGTGCGTCTGTTTATTCTGCATCTGAAATCGCAAGAACAGAATTTCCTGATTTCCAAGTAGAAGAAAGAAGTGCTGTTTCCATAGGACGTCGTGTACAAGATCCGTTGAGTGAATTAGTAAAAATTGATCCAAAATCAATTGGTGTAGGTCAATATCAACATGATGTTAACCAAAAAGCACTTGAAAATGCTTTAAATTTCGTAGTAGAAACAGCCGTTAACCAAGTTGGCGTAGATGTGAATACAGCTTCACGTTCATTATTGCAACATGTTTCAGGTTTATCACCGCAAATCGCACAAAACATTATTGATTATCGCGAAGAAAATGGTGTCATTAACCATCACAAACAAATTGCCAAAGTAAAACGTCTAGGCCCTAAAACATTTGAACAAAGTATCGGATTCTTACGTATTGTAAATGGTAAAGAGCCGTTAGATAATACATCAATTCACCCTGAGAGTTATGCGATTGCATATCAATTATTAGAGCAACAAGGTTTGAGTGCAGAAGATCTAGGTACAACACATCTTAAAGAGGTATTGAACAAACTAGACTTAAAACAATCTGCTGAGCAATTAAACGTAGGTCTACCAACTTTAGAAGACATTGTGGCTGCGTTGATAGCACCTAATCGAGATCCACGTGATGAATATGAAACGCCGATTTTAAAATCCAACGTATTATCTTTAGAAGATTTAACCAAAGGAATGAAATTGAGCGGTACTGTTCGAAACGTCGTTGACTTTGGTGCATTTGTAGATGTCGGTGTTAAACAAGATGGCTTAGTGCATATATCTCAATTAGCGAAACGTTTCGTGAAAAATCCAATGGATATTGTCAATGTAGGAGATATTGTAGATGTTTGGGTACTTGATACAGATACAGTAAAAAATAAAGTTTCATTGACAATGATTAATCCTAATGAGTAATAACTGGATGGATAATGAGAAGTTGCAACAACTTACAGAGAAAATTTCCAGACAATCATTTGGATGGGAATTCAAACACGAGGCTTATTTCAATAATAGGTTAAGAACAACAGGCGGAAGATATTTGTTGCAGTCTCATAATATCGAAATCAATCCGAAACAATATGAACAGTTTGGAGAAGCGGCTATTATTGATATTATCAAACATGAACTATGTCATTATCATCTCCATCTGCAAACACGAGGTTACCAACATAAAGACAAAGATTTTAAGAAGTTAAGTCAAAAAGTTGGTGCACCAAGATTTTGCAGTGCTGTTAAAAGTTATGAAGAACGAGCGAACTATGTATATCAATGTCAATCATGCAAAAAATCTTTCTTGCGCATTAAAAAAGTGAATACACGAAAGATGGTTTGTGGTCATTGTCACGGCAAGTTAAAACTACAAAAGAAATTATAGTAATCAATACCGAGTATCTAAGGTGTTATGCCTTGGATGCTCGGTTTTTTACTACGATTAAAATAAAAATAAGGAAATATGAACTTTAGTGTTGACTCAACTCTGAGAATGTTATATGATAGTTCATGTCCTAAAAAAAACGACATTAAATATTTGAAACGAACTTTAACGCTATGTTAAAAACTTTTAAAAAGTTATTGACATGATATTACGAGAGTGTTACAATAGAGTACGTTGTTAAAATAAATGATTAATGAAATCAAACCCAAGCGGTCGTGGCGGAATGGCAGACGCGCTAGGTTGAGGGCCTAGTGGGAGAGATCCCGTGGAGGTTCAAGTCCTCTCGGCCGCATCAACATTTCATTAATTAACGAATATATGCGGGTGTAGTTTAATGGCAAAACCTCAGCCTTCCAAGCTGATGTTGTGGGTTCGATTCCCATCACCCGCTCCAAATTACTTATTATTCCACAGTAGCTCAGTGGTAGAGCTATCGGCTGTTAACCGATCGGTCGTAGGTTCGAGTCCTACCTGTGGAGCCACGGCTCCTTGGTCAAGCGGTTAAGACACCGCCCTTTCACGGCGGTAACACGGGTTCGAGTCCCGTAGGAGTCATTCAATCAGAAACGAATTATCGTTTCTGATTTTTTAATTTGTATACATGGAGAGTTGTCCGAGTTGGCCGAAGGAGCACGCCTGGAAAGTGTGTAGGCGCCACAAGCGTCTCGAGGGTTCGAATCCCTCACTCTCCGTTATTATCATAAGACTAAATTGAAATTAATTATAACTTACGTTTTAACTCAATATAGATGCTTTGTTTTTCTCTAACTTCTTGGATATCAAGGGGTTAGAGTTTTTTGTTTTAGAATCTTTTTTATTTTAAAGAATTGGATTAAGTAAAGCTGTCAAAAGAGAAGTGTTTTTAGATATTTGAACGTAGAAAAATGAGGATATAGACATAATATAAATAAAACTACTGCTAAAATCGTATTATAGCAGTAGTTTTACAAAATATTAATTAGAATTAATAACCTAATAATTATTCATGTGGAACAGCATCATCTTTTGGCAGTCCAGTTTCTGGATCTAGTTGATCATCTGAATATGCTGGACCTTCTGAAATTCCAAAATTTCCATTAGGAATACCTGTGTAGCCATGTTGTTTAGCTATATTTGCATTAGCACGCATCTGTTGTTCTATTGAAGGTTCTTGTAAACCATAAGGTGATTGTTTACTTAATTCTCTTAAACGCTCGATTTCTGCATCCGATGGATTATCCATATCTATCCCTTCGTTGATTGCTTGTTGTCTTGCTTGGTTAACTGGTAATTGTTGTTGGTGTATTTGTTCATTAGCTTGAGGACTATCTTGATATTGTTCATTAGTACTTCGCTGTGAATTTGGTGCTCCTAAATTTGCTTGATCGTTTACAGACTCTTCATTAACTTGTTCTGTAGATTCGCTATTTTCTTGTTTTTCTTGATTATTATTTTGTTCATTTTTTTTCTTCTGTGTTTTTTCATTATTTTTATTCTCTTTTTCATGTGTTTTAGTTTCGTTTTTCGCAGTTTCTTTATTACTTTCATCACTATTACCACAAGCAGTTAATAGTAATAGGGAACTAAATAACGGTATAAGTAACTTTTTCATGATTGGTTCTTCCTTTTCTATGTATTTAGTTATTTAATACCCATTTAAGTTAAAAGGAATCAACTAAATCAATTTTAATGTGAACTATTATTTGTTATCATTATAAAATTTCTTGTGTCGAAAATAACGCTTAGTGTATAATGCATTTGAATACAACACATGTGAATAAAAGTAGGAGTATACATGCCTATTTAAGTTGAATGATTCAAAAAGGAGAGTTCATGCCTGTTTAAAGTTGAAGATTTCTAAAGAGGAGAGTTCATGCCTACTTAAGTTGAATTTTTAAAAGTAGTAGCAAATTGATGCATAATCATTTGGCTTTTTTATTTTTGTGAAGAGTCCTTTTCCCTTTGTAACTGGTCAATAGTACAAATAAATAGGTATTTACTAAAAATAACCACTTTCATAAATTGTTGATGAAAGTGGTTATATCTCATTGAATCATTTATTTTAATTTTAATGTGAAAGCATTAATCGCAACGATAATTGTACTTAAAGACATGAGTATTGCTCCGACAGCAGGTGAGAGTATTATACCCATAAAGGCTAGTACACCAGCTACAAGAGGTACTGCAATGATGTTATATCCAGCACCCCACCATAAGTTTTGAACCATTTTCCGCATTGTATTTTTTGATAGGGTAAGGAAGTTAATAATATCAGAAGGATTACTTTTGACAAGTATGACATCACCTGATTCAACAGCTACGTCTGTACCTGCACCGATTGCCATTCCGATGTCTGCTCTGACTAAACTTGGCGCATCATTAATGCCATCGCCGACCATCATTACTTTACTGCCTTTTTTCTGATAATCTTTTATGATTCTTTCTTTATCTTCAGGCATTAATTGCGCATGAACATCTTTAATTCCCAATTCTTTAGCCACTGCTTGTGCTACTTCATGATTATCTCCTGTAAGCATAACTGGTGTGATGTTTTTCGCTATTAAATCTGAGACCATTTGTTTTGAACTTTCTTTGATTTGATCTCCTAGGGCGATAATGCCAATCACTTGTTGTTCATAAATTAAATAACTAATAGAGTTACCTTGCTGAGCAAGTTCTTTAAATTGTTTTTTATTATACTTCAAATCCTTTTTATCTAAATATGAGGCATTTACAATTTTAATTTCTTTACCATCAACACTGCCTTCTAATCCCACACCTGAAATATTATTAACATCTTCAGGATATGAATAAGAAATGTTTTCTTCTTTTGCATATTCGACAATTCCAACAGCGAGCGGATGTTCAGAGCTGCTTTCTAATGAAGCAAACAAACTTAATATTTCTTTATGACTAAATTCGTCAGTAAAACTTTCATAATGGTTAACTGAAAAAATTCCTTCAGTTAATGTACCTGTTTTATCCATCATAATATAATCGATGTGTTGTGCGATTTCTACAGATTCTCTATTTTTTATAATTAATCCATTATGTGCACCTATAGAAGTAGAACGTGCTGTAACTAAAGGTATAGCTAAACCTAAAGCGTGCGGACAAGCAATGACCAATACAGTTACTAAGCGTTCAAGCGCAAAATCAATATCGTTTTGTATCAGCATCCAAACAATAAACGCAATTAATCCACTAATTACTGCAAAATAAAATAAGTACCCTGCGACTTTATCAGAAAGAAGTTCAGCATCTGATTTATCATTTTGAGCTTGGCTTACTAACCCCATAACTTGAGATAAATAGCCATCTTCTCCAGTTGCAGTTACTTTAACTTGAATTGTACCAGAACCATTCATTGAACCACCGATGACTTTATCGTTCTTGTTTTTTAGAACTTTTTTAGATTCTCCAGTAACTAATGATTCATCAATCGATGTTTTACCTTCAACAATTACTCCGTCTGTTGGAATACTTTCACCAGCTTTGATTTCTACAATATCACCACTATGAATATCCGAGATTTTAAGTTTTTGACGTTGACCATCCTCAGTTACCTTAACTGCAGTATTGGGGAGTAGTTCGGCCATTTTTTTAAGGGCACTACTAGCACTGCCTACTGCGTTCATCTCAATCCAGTGGCCTAATAACATAATTATAATTAAAGTTGCTAACTCCCAGAAGAAATCCATTGTATGCGACGATGAATCACTAAAGTTATTCATGTAAAATGCATATAAACTATAGAAATAAGCTACTGAAATACCAAGTGCTACTAATGTCATCATGCCTGGTTTTTTAGAAGCGATTTCATCCTTAGCGCCTGATAAGAAGGGCATACCACCATAAAAGAATAAAATGGTCGATAGAATTAAAACAATCCAGTCTGATCCAGAAAAAGTAACTTGAAATGGTAATTGAATACCCATCATAGGTGATAAAATAATAATCGGTATCGTGAAAATTAAAGAAATAAAGAATTTACGCTTAAAATTCCCATGATGATGCATGTGATGATCGTGACCGTTATCAGTCGTATGTTCATGGTGTTTATGTTGTTCATTTTTATGTGTATGTTCATGACTCGACAAAATAATACCTCCTAAATATATTGATATAGTAAATACAACTTTAGTATAACATATACGGTATAGGGGTATGGAGTATATGCAATTATGTTTCTTTTCGTTAAGCAATCATCCACTCAGAATTACGTTTCAATCAATAGCAATTATGTTCATTCAAAGAGCGTTTGCTTATTTTGTTATGAGCTATATAGGTTCATATAACGCTAAGTAGTAGATAGTTAAAGAAATAAAAACATCCACTCCGATATGAAGTGGATGCATCTTATGGTTTATTTTCTTTTTCTGTTGTATTGATCTCTGGATGATTGATCTCATCAACACTTTTTTGGCTGAAACGATAGATTTTTACCATTGCTGGTTTGGATAATGCCAAGAATGATAAAAATGTTGCTAAGAATGAAAAGTGTGTCACGTTTAGTACGAATAACATCGGCACAAAAATTAAGACAAAAAGTGCAATGAATAATATCAATGGCAGTATTTTGATTAATATATTTTTAACTGTACCTTTAGTTAGGCGAGTCAGTATGAACAGGATTATCCCGATTAGAAATAAGGGGATAATGATTGTAGTCAAAGTTGCGACATAAGCTTCAGCATATCTATTCCAATCAAGATGAATAATGTAATACATAGAAGAATCAGTTGGAATATCTAGTCTGAATAAGTTACTACCGTAATTTTTGTATAAATAGTAGACGATAAGTAGTAATAATATAATTGAGCCGCAATATTTCATGATAGTGCGTGGCATTTTATTAGATGATTGGCGCAAAACAATTTCCTCATTTCAAGCAATTTCTATTATTATCTTATAACTCTATATTGAATACAATAGAAATAGAGAAATAGATACGACTTTTATACGAGGTTCATGATGAATACGCGTGGTACAATAGTGGTAAGAGTAATATAAGAAAAACTTTAACATTATTTCGAAATAAGGTGATAGACATGAAACGCTCAGATAGAAATCAACCTGATTATGACCGCTATAATCGAGACCCACGTGACTCAAGAGATGGACACGATCCAAGATATCGTGATACACGTGAAGAAGAGTACCGCAGACGTTCTGATGAAGATGGTCGTTATTATAATGAACGTGATTACAGACGTGAACGTATGTTGGAAGATGAGAATCGTAAAAATAGTAAATGGAAAAAAGGTTTGGCCGCAATTGTAGTTATCTTATTGATTGTTGTAGCAATATTTATAGTTAGAAATATGATGCAGCCAAAAGATAGCACAGAAACCGCAAATCAAAATGCGCAAACACAACAAACACAACCTAATAGCTCACAAACTCAAAAACCAGTGACAAATAACTATAAAGAAATCATTCGTGAGAAAGAAACAGTCATTAAAGAAAAAATTGAAAGTGCTAAAAACAACATTCAAAATGGTCAAAATAGCCAGAATGCGATTGAATCTGCACAAAATGAAGTTAACCAATTAAAAGATAAAGCTTCAAATGCGACAGATCAAAATGTCACTGACCAATATCAAAATGCGGTTGATAAATTAAAACAAGCAAACCAAGCGCAACAAAATGGTGAAAATCAATCTAAAATAGACAGTTTATTAAATGATATCGATAGTAAACTACAAACGATTAAAGATAAACTAAGTCAACTGTTCAATTAAATATGAAAGAAATGAGAGGGTGTAACGCGCATCCTCTTTTTTCAATTCGAAAATTAAGGGAAACTACTTGAATTTTGTTATGATAGATAGGTAGAGATTATGGGAGGAAGATAGTATGGATTTTTGGTTAAAACAAAGCGCAGAGCGTGTTCCTGAAAATATCGCATTAGACGATGGAGCAACAAAACTTACATACGCGAGCGTGTATCAATCAGCAAAACAATATGCATATGTATTTAAACAACTGAATCAAAAGAGAATTGCATTTTATATAGATAATCGTATAGATGCGGCTTTAATGATTTATGGTGCATGGTTAGCTGGTATAGAAGCAGTCATGATTAATACACGACTTACATACAAAGAAATTAAAGCGCAACTTAAATCTGTACACACAGATATAATCATTGCCACATTACCATTAGAATTAGATGATTTTACCATTATAAATTGGAGTGAAGTTGAACAACGTCGCTCAACACAAACTTATGAGACTGAACTGGATTTAAACCGTATCGCTTCGATTATGTTTACTTCAGGAACGACAGGTCCGCAAAAGGCAGTACCCCAAACTTTTAATAACCATTTAGCGAGCGCGAATGGATGCAGAGAAAGCTTAGGTTTTGATAGTAATACGAAATGGTTATCCGTCTTGCCGATTTATCACATTTCAGGTTTAAGTGTGTTACTGCGCAGTATCATTGAAGGTTTTACAGTCAGATTAATGCAGAAATTTGAAACAAAAACGGTATTAAAAGCGATTCAAAGTGAACAGATTACCCACATTTCACTCGTGCCGCAAACTTTAGGTTGGATGATGGACGCAGGTTTAACACGACCTTATCAACTTCAAAAAATACTGCTTGGCGGTGCGAAATTATCTGATGATTTAATTCATAACGCCTTGAAAGCGGATTTACCGATTTATAATTCATTTGGTATGACAGAAACGTGTTCACAATTTTTAACCGCTTCTTCATCCATGCTTAAACAAAATCCTAACACAGTAGGGAAACCGAGCCCTAACGTTCAAGTTAAGATTATCAATCCAAACCATGAAGGACATGGAGAACTCTTATTAAAAGGTGACAACGTTATGGAAGGTTATCTATATCCTGAAAATTTGACAGATGTATTTGAAGATGGCTACTTTAAAACAGGTGATATCGCAAGTGTAGATATGGATGGCTTTGTGATGGTTTATGACCGCAGAAAAGATTTGATTATCAGCGGTGGAGAAAACATTTATCCTTATGAAATCGAAACAGTTGTGAAACGTTTTGACGGTATTACAGATGCAATGTGTTATGCCAAAGATGATAATACTTGGGGACAAGTGCCGGCATTATATTATACGAGTGAAAAAGATATAAATCATGACGCATTAGATACCTTTTTAAAAGAGGAATTAGCGAAATATAAAGTGCCGAAATATTATCAACAAGTGACAACATTGCCTTATACATCTACAGGTAAATTAAAACGTGGAAAGCTAGAGGAATAAGCATGCGTTTTGAATCTATTCTATTTTATACGTATGAAGCAGCATTTAAGCATCAGATTAAAACGCCTAAAGTCACTCTAGAAACAAGAAAAGTCTTAGTGATCGGATTGAAAAATGAGCACGGACAAACATATTTCGGTGAATGTAATGCCTTTGAAACAGATTGGTATGATAAAGAGACAATAGAGAGTGTGTATGAAACATTGAAACAATGGTTTAATACAGTCCTCAAAGATAAAGAGATAGAAACCTTTGATGAAGCTAAAGTATTGTTGAACCACTTGAATCACGTACCCGCAGCGAGAGGTACTGTTGCGATGGCGTTATATCAAGTTTTCCATCATCTTCCTTCATTCGAGGTTCAGTATGGTGCAACGATAAGTGGTTTATCAACTGAAAATTATCAGCAATTATTAGAAACAAAACCAAAGCGTATTAAATTAAAGTGGTCGCCAAAAGTTATTGCTGACATCGAACAGCTACAAAATTTACCATTTAACCCATGGATCGCATTAGATGCGAATGAATCTTTAACGAATCAAGATATAGCAACTTTAAAAAAAGTTCAAAACCTTGAAGATATCTTGTATATCGAGGAGCCTTTTAAGGATTTAGAAATGTTGAAAACCTTATCTCCAAAAGTTATCCCACCTGTAGCAATAGATGAGAAAGCAAGAGATGTCTCAAGCATTTTAACCTTGATTGAACAATATCCGATTGATACAGTGATTTTAAAGCCTTTCAGACTTGGCGGCATAGATAAAATATTAGATGCGATAGACAGCTTGCATCGACAAAACATTAAAGTAGTGATCGGCGGTATGTATGAATATGGATTAAGCCGCTATTTTACTGCTTATCTAAGTCAGTATGCTGACTATCCTGGGGATGTAACGCCTTATGGCTATTATTTTGATCAGGAGTTTACACAAGAAAACGGCATATTAAAAAGGGGACACTTATACTTTGCGCCCCCTGAAATTGATGTGGATCAATTAAAAATTTATTCATGATGATGGTGATGATGACAATGTTGATGTTTGTCATGCTTTAATGGCACTGGGTCAAATCCACCTTTATGAAGCGGATGACATTTTGAAATACGTTTGATACCAAGCCATGTTCCTTTGATTGGGCCATGGATTTCAATAGCTTCTTTTGTATAGTTTGAACATGTAGGGTAGAAGCGGCATGTAGGAGGTGTCAACGGTGAAATAAAATGTTGATATACCCATATTAAGCCGAGTAATAGCTTCTTCAAATTAATCCCTCCAACTGATTTGTCTCAATTCGTAACGAATCTATTTTAGCATATATAATAAAAGGATGTGATAGAACGTGATTATACATGATCAATTTGATAAAGAAATTCGGTTGAATTTTACACAACCACAAGATAAACCAAATGGGGAACACGTTCTTGCGATCGCATTTCTCAATGATAGTTATCTTTTAACTAGACATAAAAAAAGAGGTATAGAATTTCCAGGTGGGAAAATAGAACAGGGTGAAAGTAGCGAATCAGCAATTGTTCGTGAAGTCTATGAAGAAACTGGCGGGATTGTTGCTGAGATGACGTATGTTGCGCAATATACCGTATATCACCCAGAAGGAACGAAATGGTTTACGAAAGATGTCTTTGCGGTGCAAGTAGACACTTTAGAAAGTAAAGACGATTATTTAGAAACGGCAGGCCCTGTGACGTGTAAACATTTAGATGAAATTTCGGATGAAGAAAAGAGTTTCTTATTAGAAGACGAAGCGATATTAAAATGTGTAGAAAGAGTGATAGAACTTGGACTTTATCAAAAGAAAGAGGATGCCGATTGATCTCACAACGCATCGTGGTGAAGAAGTAACTTACCTTGTAGATAATTTACGAGTCAAAGGACTTATGATTACACCTAAACAGTCTGTAAAGCGCATTGTAGTCTATTTACGTGGCGGTAAAGGAAAAGTAGGGCGTGTCAGAACTGGACGTTTATTACAGTTTGCGAATGATCATACATTAGTTTTCGGACCTTACTATCGCGGTAACAATGGCAGTGAAGGCAGAGATGAATTCAGTGGTGATGATTTGCATGATGTGACACAAGCGATCCGTATATTAAAAATATTATATCCAGAAACTTTTGTGCATATAATTGGTTTCTCTCGAGGTGGATTACAAGGATTATTAACATTCCAAGATTTACCAGCAGACAGCTATATTACTTGGGGCGGTGTATCTGACTTGCATTTGATGTATGAAGAGCGAGTGGATTTAAGAGGGATGTTACGTCGTATGGTAGGGCATCCTAAAAAAGATTTAGCTGCTTATCAAGAAAGAGAAGCTTTACAATATATTGACGCAAATAGTTCACCGATTTTAATTATTCATGGCGGTGAAGATATTCAAGTTGGTATTCATCAAGCTTATTATTTAGAAAATTACTTGAAAAAAATCGGACATCGTTATCAAACGTATTATCAACCTAAGGAAGGACATATTCCGAGACCGAAAGCATTAAAACAAGTATTACAAGTGATACATCAATGGATGGACGATGTTGAAGCAAAAAAGATATAAAAATTCCGAGAAAGGGGTGACCTCTCTCGGAATTTTTTATTTCTATATTTAATTAGGCTTGGAATCCGCCTTTTTCAGCGATTTCATCGTTTTCTTCACCGAATTTCTTAAAGTTTTCAACGAAACGTGATTTCAAGTCTTCAGCTTGTTCACGGTATGCGTCTTTATCACTCCAAGCGTTGATTGGTTGTAGAATTGAATTTGGTACGTCTTCAATTTCAGTTGGAATACTTAAACCGAATGCTTCGTCTTTTTCGAATGCAGCATCTTTTAAGTCGCCTTTAATCGCAGCGTCTACCATGCGACGTGTATATTTAAGGCTGATACGACGACCTACGCCGTATTTTCCACCAGTCCAGCCTGTATTCACTAAGTAAACATCCACATCGTGTTTATCGATTAATTCACCTAATAATTCTGCATAAACTTTAGGGTTTAATGGCAAGAACGGTGCACCGAAGCAAGTTGAGAATGAAGGAACTGGTTCAGTAATACCACGTTCAGTACCTGCAAGCTTAGATGTGAAACCACTTAAGAAGTGATACAGTGCTTGTGCTTTGTTTAATTTAGAGATTGGCGGTAACACACCAAATGCATCTGCAGTAAGGAAGATGATTGTATTTGGGTGTGCAGCTTTAGATGGTTTAGCAATGTTTTTAATGTAATCAATCGGATAAGCAGCACGTGTATTTTCAGTGTGCTCGTTATCATCGAAATCAACTGAACCATCATCAGCAACGACTACGTTTTCTAAAATTGTACCGTAGCGGATTGCGTTGAAAATTTCAGGTTCTTTCGTTTTTGAAAGGTTGATTGCTTTAGCGTAGCAGCCGCCTTCAATGTTGAAAATACCATTTTGGTTCCAACCGTGTTCATCATCTCCGATTAATTTACGGTCAGGTGCTGCAGATAATGTTGTTTTACCAGTTCCTGATAAACCAAAGAATAAAGCAACATCACCTTTTTCGCCAACGTTGGCTGAGCAATGCATACTCATGATGTCTTGTTGTGGTAATAAATAGTTCATGACTGAGAAAATACCTTTTTTCATTTCACCCGCATATTCAGTTCCCCCGATTAAGATAACGCGGTGTTTGAATGAAACAATCACGAATGTTTCTGATTTTGTACCATCTACTTCAGGATTAGCTTTGAAGTGTGGTGCTGAAACAATTGTGAAGTTTGGTTTGATTTTTTGAGCTTCTTCTTTTGAAGAAGGGCGGATGAACATATTTTTCGCGAATAAATTATGCCATGCCATTTCGTTCACTACTGTTAAACGTAGTTGTGTATCTTCGTCGCTGCCTGCATAACCATTGAAGACATAAAGTTCATCTTTTTGATCTAAATAGTCTAAAACTTTGTCGTAAAGTCTTAAGAATGTATCTTCTTCAATAGGTTGGTTGATTGAACCCCAGTCAATCGTATCTCTATAAGAAGGTTCATTTACAATAAATTTGTCTTTAGGTGAACGTCCAGTGTATTGACCTGTCAGTGCATTGATAGCCCCAAGCTCTGTCAGTTCCCCTTCGTTGTTGTCCAGAATCTTGTTGTACAATTGTGTAGTTGTGAGTTGGAAAAGTGATGAAGACTTTCCAATCAAATGATCCAACTTATTACGGTTAGTTTGTGCATCTACTGCCATTTTAAAAACCCCTCCAGCGCGTAAGTATTGTTAATAATTGTAAGCCTTTACATTTTCATAGTATAACATAATATGCCGATTATTCCATAACAGATTTAAGATTTTAGACATATAGAATTGACAAGCCTAAAGAGTTTGGGTAGTATTGTGATTAACGGATTCTCTTATCCTGAGTGGCGGAGGGACATGGACCCAAAGAAGCCCAGCAACCTCTCCTTATCGGAGAAAGGTGCCAAACCGTTTGCAAATGTCATTAAAGATGTTTGAACGATAAGAGCGAAAGGACGTTTAAGGGCTTTCTCTCTATGTTTATATAGTTTGAAAGTCCTTTTTTATTTGAGCTCGTAGATAGAGAATTTTCGTAATCAAAATCAAAAGGAGTCAGTTATGTCGAATAATAGAAAATTGTTTACGTCAGAATCTGTTACAGAAGGGCATCCTGATAAAATAGCGGACCAAATTTCAGACGCTATTCTGGATGAATTATTAAAGAAAGATCCGGATGCAAGAGTAGCTTGCGAAACAGTAGTCACTACGGGAATGGCTATGATTGTCGGAGAAATTTCTACAGCAACTTATGTTGATTTTCCTAAGGTTGTCCGTGATACAGTAGCAGAAATCGGTTATACGAGAGCGAAATATGGTTATGATAGCCAAACAATGGCTGTGATGTCAGCAATTGATGAGCAATCACCAGATATCGCACAAGCAGTAGACACTGCTTTAGAATATAGAAATGAAATTACGGAAGAGGAAATTGAAAGTACAGGTGCAGGTGACCAAGGTTTAATGTTTGGTTATGCGACGAATGAAACAGATACGTATATGCCGACACCTATTTACTTCTCACACCAACTTGCGAAACGTTTATCAGATGTCAGAAAAGATGGTACATTAACTTACTTAAGACCAGACGGTAAAGTACAAGTTACTGTTGAGTATGATGAAAATGATAAACCAGCACGTATTGATACGATTGTTATTTCAACACAACATGCTGAAGATGCTTCATTAGATCAAATTCAACGTGATATCAGAACACATGTGATTGATCCAATCGTACCAGCTGAGCTATTAGATGAAGAAACTAAATTCTTCATTAACCCGACAGGTCGTTTTGTGATTGGCGGACCTCAAGGTGACGCTGGTTTAACAGGACGTAAGATTATTGTAGATACTTATGGTGGTCTTGCACGTCATGGCGGTGGTTGCTTCAGTGGTAAAGATCCTACAAAAGTAGACCGTTCAGCAGCATATGCAGCACGTTATGTGGCTAAAAATATTGTTGCAGCAGGATTAGCAGATAAATGTGAAGTACAACTTGCATACGCTATCGGTGTAGCAGAACCTGTATCTATTTCAATTGATACATTTGGAACTGGTAAAGTTTCTGAAGGACAATTGGTAGAAGCGGTAAGAGCTAACTTTGACTTGCGTCCAGCAGGTATCATTAAAATGTTAGACTTAAAACGTCCTATTTATAAACAAACAGCAGCTTATGGTCACTTTGGCCGTACGGATGTTGCTTTACCATGGGAACGTGTAGATAAAGTAGATGCATTAAAAGAAGCTGTTCAAGCATAACTATACAGTTTTTGAATTTGTGACATTTTATTATCGATACATTCGATATTTTCCTTTATAATTGGGAGTAAGATATGTAAAGGAGCGGAATATGTTATGGGACCATTAGAAATTGGTTTGATTGCAGCAATTGTCGTCGCTGTTATCTTCTTTGTCTTATTCTTAGTTGTCTTAAACAGTAAGAAAAAGGCTAAGTTGAAAGCAGAGGAACAATATGAGGCAAAAGAAAGAAGTATAAAAGAAAATTATGAAGACGAGCTTGAAAAAGAACGCGTCGAACATAAAAAAGCGGTCACAAAACAACGCGCTGATTTCGATGAAACAGTGACAGCAAAAGATCGTGAAATCGATGCGCTGAAGCTCTTCTCGAAAAATCATAGTGAGTATGTGACAGACATGCGTTTAATCGGTATCAGAGATCGTTTGGTTAAAGAAAAACGTATTCGACCAGAAGATATGCATATTATGGCGAATATCTTCTTACCTAAAAATGATTTTAATGCGATTGATCGTATCAGTCATTTAGTCTTAACACGTACAGGCTTATACATTATCGATTCTCAATTACTTAAAGGACATGTTTATAATGGCATCAGTCAAGAACAATTCGGTACATTACCAACCATTGAACAAGTCTTTGATGTGTTGGATTTAGATAAACGTCATCCTCAAACATTAGTGTTAGATGAAAATGATGATAAGCAATCAGCTTCATTTGTAAACTACTCAAATCAATTAAAAGAAGTTGAGCACTTAGCAGATACATTGAAGCGCGAATTGAATTTGAAATATACACCAATGGCATTACTTTATTTCAATCCTAAAAATGAAGGTGCAGTGACAATTTCAAATTACGCACAAACAACAAATACTAAAGTACTAGTTGGACCAGAACAATTAGATGAATACTTTAATAAATTCGTTTTCCATGGACGTATTCAATATAATGTTGAAGACTTACAACGTGTTATGGAAGAAATTGAATCATTTAATTAATACAATATGCACTGTTGACTGTAATTTTACAGTTAGCAGTGCATTTTTAATTCAAAATGTTTTACAGTTTTATTCATTGTGCATAGCATAAAGGTAAAGCAACAATGCAAGGAGAGAGAAAATGAATACATTTACGCTATATAATGGACAAACGATGCCACAATTGGGACTTGGCACATATAGAATTGAAAATAGTGATGAATTAGCACAACGTGTATCATTTGCGATAGAACACGGTTATCGCAGTATAGATACAGCTGCACGCTATGGAAATGAAGAAAAAGTAGGAGAAGGCATTAAAAAGGGTATTCAAGCCGCTGGCATACACCGCTCAGATTTATTCATTACCTCAAAACTATGGTTAGATGATTACGGCAGAATGAATGTAGAAGAAGCTTATCAACGAACTTTAGATAAACTTGATTTAGATTATTTAGATTTATATTTAATGCATTGGCCTGGCTCTAATGAAGAAGAAATGATTGATACATGGAAAGGCATGGAAGATTTATTAAAACAAAATAAAGTTAAAAATATTGGTGTCAGCAACTTTCAACCGCATCATTTAGAAAGTTTGTTGTCACATGCATCGATTAAACCAGTGATTAATCAAATAGAATTTCATCCTTATTTAACACAAAATGATTTAAGGTTGTATCTTAAAGCGCAACGTATTCAAGCAGAAGCTTGGTCACCATTTATGAACGGCGACATCTTAAAAGATGAAACAATTCAAGCTATCGCTGACGAAGTAGAGAAGTCACCTGCGCAAGTTGTATTGAGATGGCATATTCAACATGATGTTATTGTGATTCCTAAATCCATTACACCTTCACGCATTAAAGAAAATATCAACGTGTTTGACTTTGAGCTATCCGACGACCAAATGAAACGTATAGATCTATTAAATCAAAATAAAAGTATAGACGCAGATGTACCATCTTATAAATCATATTAATCAAAAAGAAACGTTACCCTTTACAGTGAGTTGTAAAAGATAACGCTTCTTTTATGCGATAACATAACCGATTAGGCATGCGATAAAGCATAATCCATATTGTAAAAAGCTATACGCAATAAAAAGCATACGTTGTGACTTAGTGGTCAACATATTGGTTAATTCCAGTGATAGGGTAGAGAATGTAGTTAAACCACCTAAAAATCCTACAATAATCAATGGAGACAACCAAGCTTGTGCAATTGCGATACCTGATAGCAAGCTGATTAAGAAACTGCCTACTAAGTTGACAATAAGCGTTGCTATTGGCAGCTGAGTAGATAGTTTTGAACAGTTATTTGTGACAGCTGCACGGACTACAGCGCCTAAACCGCCACCAAGCATTACTAATAAAAGGTTACTCATGACTTAAGGCACCTCCAGCTTTACTACCGATATAGCATACTGCTAAACCAAGAATATAGCTTGAAATCGCGTAGACAAAAAGTAAAATATATTGCTGATGTTCAAACATTTTTACCAGTTCAAATTGAAATGTAGAGAACGTGGTTAATGCACCTAAAAATCCAGTTGTAATTCCTTTTTTGAGTAAAGGATTAGATTTAAAAGTTTGAATCACCAAGGCGGAGACTAAACCCATAAAAAAGGCGCCCGCTAAGTTAGCAATAAAAGTGCCAATCGGAAACCCTTGGCCATGATTTAATTGTGAAAAGATAAATCGCAGCAAGGCACCTAGTGCGCCTCCTACGAACACATATAAATACTGCAAAATATCGCCTCGTCACATTTTTAATATATAAATAATGCTACTGTTATAGTGGGTTGTCAATTAAAATCTAATCATACCAAATGAGATTAAAGAAGTAACGATATGAATAACAATCACTATAAATAAGATGATAGGTAACATTTTACTGGCTTTACGAATCCAATCTGTACGTTCTTTTGAATGTTTAATAGATTTATCTGCTAAAATGATCGCAATAATTAGGATAATTGCATTAACAACACTGCTTGTAATTATTTTTTTCGCAATTGAATGAAACTGCTCGTTTAACAGTGGATTATACATGTTAAAGTTAAAACTGATGATAATAAGGATTATAGTAAGGTAAAAATAAAGTTTTGACCGTGACATGATGACCTCCGTTTCTGTACATTCTTTTATAATATCATAAAATTTTAGAGGGTTGTGGTTTCTTTTTTAAACCTTTATTAACAATTCTGCTGTGAGTTAATCAATCGCGATTTAAACGGGGGAATGTTATAATCAAGTTACTTTAGACAGCATTGAAAGTTAACAGTAATAAGGAGGCACTTATTTTATGGTAAAAGCAGATTTGAATGTAGAAGTATTTGCGGATGGTGCAGATATTGAAGAAATGAAAAAAGCTTACAAAAATAACGAGGTAGACGGTTTCACAACAAACCCGAGCTTAATGGCTAAAGCAGGTGTTACAGATTATAAAGCATTCGCTGAAGAAGCTGTGAAAGAAATTCCAGACGCTTCAATTTCATTTGAAGTATTTGCGGATGATTTAGAAACAATGGAAAAAGAAGCGGAAATTTTAAAACAATATGGTAAAAATGTTTTCGTTAAAATTCCAATTGTGAATACAAAAGGTGAGTCTACAATTCCTTTAATTAAAAGATTATCAGCTGACGGCGTACAATTAAACGTAACTGCAGTATACACTATAGACCAAGTTAAAGAAATTACAGATGCAGTCACAGAAGGTGTTCCAACTTATGTTTCTGTCTTTGCAGGACGTATTGCGGATACTGGTGTGGATCCATTACCACTAATGAAAGAATCTGTAGAAGTAACACATTCTAAAAAAGGCGTAAAATTATTATGGGCAAGTTGCCGTGAATTATTTAATGTCATTCAAGCAGATGAAATCGGTGCAGATATCATCACATGCCCAGCAGGCGTTATCAGCAAAATTCCAAATATCGGCAGAGATATCAATGAATTATCAGTAGATACTGTTGAAGGATTTGCGAAAGATATTCAAAAATCAGGACTTTCAATTCTATAATTAAATGAGAAATCTAGTATCATGATAATTGATTCTAGTATAAAATAAAGGCAGAAATAATCTTTACCAAGGTATCAGTCCTTATCGTAAAGTTATTTCTGCCTCTTTTTAAAATTTTACCGGGCAGGTGTATAGATGTCGTGAAAAAAGAGCAATTTGAAACAAAAGTAAAAAAGCAACTTTGGTTCCTAAATAAGAAAGAAAAAGATCAGTTGAACCAAGTTTTAAAGGATTTAGAAAACGATCAGACTGATACATTAACTTATAAACAGCCTATCAAGTTTTCAAATCAATTTTTAAGAACGCATATCTTTAAAAAGCGTCATCAAGGAACGGCCTCACTATTCTTAATTATTGTTGGGATGCTACTTATCAATGCATTATTACTAGGTTTATTTTTATTTGGTTTACTAACGAGTTTAAGTGTCGTTCAATATTTTGTAAATCCACAAGTCGATTTATCACTTGTACAATTAGCATTAATTCTAATAGGTGGCATTATATCGCTGATCGTCGCAAGTATTTTAATGAAAATCGTTACAGCATTCTTTACAAAAAAGTTGTTAGAAAATCGCTTTAATCAGCGTCATGAAAAGTCATAAAATGTAAGAAGATACATTCTAACCACTTACGATGCACAAACGAGTAATGGGCGTTTACGACTAAATGCACACCATTTTTAAAGATCAGTCTTGTTGTATAGCGTTCTTGTTTTAGACCTATGATTTCCAAACCATTTACAAAGTACTGGATAGGTGCACGTTTATTCTGTATAGGGAATAAAATAGTTTGTTGATTCACGATTAATGGCAAGTGTTTACGAATATTGAGCATTTGTTTCAATTCATATGATGCATATTTAGATTGAGGTGATTCACGTCTTAATAATGCATTCATATAAGATTTTAATGGTACTTTCGTTAAACCATGAAACATGTTGTAAACACATTCTATTTGGAAAGTGTGATGAGGGTAGGAAGTGAAATATAAAATTCTTGGACGTTCACAAACAACCATTATGACATCTCTCCTTTAAGAAAGTGTTTTAAAGGTGCAAGTTTATGGCGAACTTGCATTTGATACTTTCTGATTGTAGTCGCTGACTTATTCATCAAAGTTTGTATTTCGAACTGTTTATAACCACATAATTTTAAATTCAACCACATGCGTTCATAGTCATTAAGCAGCAAGTAATATTCAGATGCGATCAACTGCGTGAGATAATTGTAATCTGAGTAATCACTTGTTTCTTTAATATCGGAGATGATTGCTTGATTACTCTCTTCTAAAACTTTACTTTTCTTTCTAAATAAATCGATGAGATAGTAGTTCAGCCTTTGAAATAAATAACCGCTCATGCTATTATGAATGGACGTATCAAATTGTCGTAATAATGACCACATTTTGATGGATAAAAGTTGGGCATATTCGTCAATATCATACTTAATATTATATCTTTTTTAATAAAGCATAAATGATACCCTGGTGTCGGATGATTAATGTCTCTATGTTCATCACTCCACACTTTCAATCTTTGTACATAACATATTATTTCTGGTTGGTTTGAGTTTAACGAAGCGGATTAATTCTTTCATTTGCTAAATGTACAAAATAGGTGTTAAATAGAAGGGTAGAATTAAATAATTTAACAAAATAAATTGTAGTTTTCGACATAATAAGCATGATTAAACATAATTTACTAATAGATGGGAGGATTCCATGGATTACGCACACTTGAATTTAGAACACTTTTTCGCACGCCATGATGAATTGGATATGATTAAAGATAGTTCAGATTTTGTAATGATTAATAATATGACAAATGAAATGATGTATCGTGATGGCAAAATTGAAGGTACAATCGATTTGAACCGTTACTACTATAAGAATAGATCAGAAGCAGCTAGTTTTATAATTATGGAGTACAAACGTCCGGAATAATTAAAAACGAAAGCTAGTATTCGCCTGTTTATTACAGAAATGTCTGTAGATAAATAGGCTGTTTTTTATTTGAAGGATGTTATTTTGCACGAATCATGTACTGAGGTTATAGAAATGTTATTGAAAGAATACAGCAATATTACATTCTGACTTCAAGCACGTTCTATGGAATAAGATATGATAGAATGGTGGTTGGATAACTCTAAATTGTGATACACTGCAAAAAGTGTTAAGATTTAGAATCAAAACGAAATAATTTTTAAGTGTTATAAAACCGTAGGAACTATGGGGATAGCTCGGTAAGAAATAAATCAGTCATCATGAATGCGCCGAGAAGCTTCAACACCGTGTTACATAGTGTTAAGCAGTTCACTTTAACTTGACCTAAGAGGTGTAATTATGACGAAACACAAGAAAGGCTCTATCTTCGCAATTATAGGGCTGCTTGTTATTTTGGCTGTGACAGGTTATATTTTCTTTTCTATGATTTCCGACCAAATATTGTTTAAACATGTTAAAAAAGAAGAAACAGTTGAACATTTGGACGTAACTCTGAATCAAGCAGCTAAAAAACAAATTAATAACTATACAAGCCAACAAGTTTCCGACAAAAATGATAGATGGCATGATGCTACAGGAACAGAGATCAAGAAAGCCATGGACAGTGAAAAATTTATCGATGATAAAACTCAAAAGTATCAATTCTTAGATTTATCTAAATATCAAGGTATCGATAAAAATAGAATTAAGCGTATGCTTGCTGACAGACCTACATTATTAGCACATACTGAAGACTTTATTCATGCAGCTAAAAAACGACAAGTAAATGAAGTATACTTAATTTCACATGCTATCTTGGAAACAGGTGCTGTAAAAAGTGAATTATCAAAAGGTGTAGAAATTGATGGTAAAAAATACTACAACTTCTATGGTGTCGGCGCATTAGATGAAGACCCGATTAAAACGGGTGCTGAATATGCGAAAAAACATGGTTGGGATACACCAGAAAAAGCGATTGATGGTGGTGCAGAATTTATTCATAAGCACTTCTTATCAAATCCAGATCAAAATACGTTATATAGTATGAGATGGAATCCTAAGAATCCTGGTGAACACCAATATGCAACAGATATCAAATGGGCAGAAAGCAACGCATCACTTATTGCAGATTTCTATAAAAAGATTAATACTGAAGGTAAATACTACAAGCTATTTGTTTATAAAGATGACAAAGAACATCAATAATAATTTAATATAATATATAGTTTAAAGCGAAATGATTAAATGAATGTGATTTAATTGTTTCGCTTTATTTTTGTTTGTTGCATAATAGAAGGTGAAGCAATAAACAGGGTAGTTATGTAGGAAGAGTAGGAGGTTATTTGTATGCGTGTTGCAATAATCGGAATGGGCACTGCAGGTGTCAGTATTTTAAGACAATTAGAACAGCACCCATATTTCAAAGAACTAGACATTGATGTTTATGACAATGCTAAAAATATGGGACAAGGTGTACCATTTCAAAATGACAGCTCACAATTACTAATTAATTTACCAAGTAAGGATATGTCATTAAATTCTAAAGATCAGGAAGAGTTCTATCATTGGTATCAACAACAAAATGAATTTAAATTTGAGAATGCGACTTATTTACCAAGATTTGTCTTTGGACATTATATGAAAAGTTACCTCGATAAATTTAATGACATGTATGACAATATTCATATTATTACTGAAAAAGCGACTGAAATGTACTTGGAAAAAGGTTTTGAAAAAGATGCGCATATTCAATACTTTATTTGTACCAATCATGAACAAGAGGCATGTCGTCAATATGACTATGTCTTTTTGACAGTCGGTACGATGGCTTATCATGACCCATACCAGTTAAAAGGATTAAAAGGATTTATTAAATCACCTTATCCCACATATGAAACATTAAATACAGTGGAAGATACGGATGATATCGCAGTAATCGGAACAGGTTTATCTAGTCTTGATGTTATTCGTTATGTTGTGAAGCATCATCCTAACTTACCATTGACGGCTGTGAGTCGACGTGGAGAGTTGCCAAGTGTCAGAGGAGAAATGCCAGAAATTACATTAAAGTATCTAACTAAAGAAAACTTTAATCAGATTATTAAATCTCATTTTGGTGTAGTTCCACTAGAGACTGCTATTCATCTCTTTAAGCAAGAGTGTGAGGATTTGAATATCCCGCTTCAACAGCTTATCAATCGGAAAGTCGGCGACCCAATTAAAGATTTAAAATATGATTTAGCTCACCCAGAAATATTAGGTGTATTCCAAAGTTTATTAGAAACGATAAAAGAAAATATGAACTGGATTTGGAATAGTTTAAGCATTGAAGATCAAAGGGAGTTTATGAAACGCTACATGCCGATTTTAAAAGCGAATTCCAACCCAATGCCGCCACGCACAGCACGTTTGCTTATAGAAGAGATAGAAGCGGGACACTTGTTAATCAAAAAAGATTTAGAAAAAGTTGTACAAGAAAATGATACCTTTGTTTTCAAATATAAAGATTCAAACGAAACTGAACAATATAATGTTGTGATTAATGCGACTGGACCTAGAACACAATTAAAAGATTTAGATGAAGATGACGGCTTTTTAATTGATATTACGAATAGACAAATTGTGCAAGCGCATCCGATGGGCGGCATTCAAATTGTGCCTGAAACAAATCAAGTCATCAGCCCGAGATACGGAACACTGCCACACTTAATTGCGATTGGTCAGATTACCAACGGCATCAACCAAGCACGAAATGGTGTCAATATGATTGTGCGTCAATCTGTACAAGCGGTTAATAGTTTATATGAATTTCATTCGGAGAATAGATAATCATTAAGTAATAATTATTGTCAGTTAAATTAAAATAAGCTATGATAAATATATGAGCAAAGTATTGCTCGTTCGATTCAGAAACAATTTCATAATATTCTTTCGGGGCAGGGTGCAATTCCCAACCGGCAGTAAAAACATAAGCCTGCGACCTGTACTCTATTTTAGAGTATGGCTGATCTAGTGTGAATCTAGAGCCGACAGTGAAAGTCTGGATGGGAGAAAGAATCAAGACGTCATTAAATATGATTTAAAACGCGTATTTAAGTGAAGTCTAGTTTGTGTTAGCAATTTTTAACATGGGTGGACTCTGTTTAAATACGGTGATGATACATTTTTCCGTTGCCTCTTTAGTTAGGTGACGGAATTTTTTTATTTTAATGAGGTGATTGTTTGAATCGATTTTTACAAAATGCGATTGCATTAGCAAAAATGGCTGAAGGCCAAACGGGTGTGAACCCTGCCGTTGGTTCTGTCGTGGTTAAAGATGGCAGAATTGTCGGTTTGGGTGCGCATTTAAAACAAGGTGAACGACATGCGGAAGTACAAGCCTTAGATATGGCAGGTGCAGATGCAGAAGGCGCAACGATTTATGTTTCGCTTGAACCTTGCACACACTTTGGTTCTACACCGCCTTGCGTCAATAAAATCATTGAAGCAGGTATTTCAAAAGTTGTATATGCGATGAAAGATATAACTTTAGATTCACCTGGTGATGAGATTTTAACTGAAGCAGGTATAGAAGTGGAATATCAGCATGATGCACAAGCAGAAGCTATGTATACAGATTTTTTCAAAGCTAAACAAGCACAGATACCTGAAGTAACTTTAAAGGTTAGTGTCAGTTTAGATGGAAAGCAAGCGACAGATAACGGTCAAAGTAAGTGGATTACAAATCCAGGTGTGAAACAGGATGTGTTTAAACATCGAGCAAGACATGATGCTATTCTAACCGGTGCAGGTACTGTACAAGCTGACAATCCGAGTTTAACGGTAAGGTTAGAAGGAGAAAGACAGCCTGTACGTGTGGTGTTAGCGAGAAGCGGTCATTTGGATTTCACACAAACTTTATTTACTGATCAACAGACACCTGTGCTTGTGTATACAGAAAATACACAATTAAAAACAAAAGAGCATGGGTCTAATATTCAAATCATTGTATTAGATGATTGTTCTATTGAAACTATTTTAAAAGATTTATATCAAAGAGGTATCGGCTCAGTCTATGTAGAAGCTGGACCTAAAGTGACTTCACAATTTCTCCAATCACAGTGTGTCCAAACACTGATTATTTACTACGCCCCGAAAGTAATTGGAGGTTCTGGCAAGTATCAGTTTTATCAAACTGACAATGTACTTCCTTTAGAAAAAACTCCTCAATTTGAAATTGACCATTCTGAAATCATCGATCAAAATATCAAAGTTGTATTAAGAAAGAAGTGATTTCATGTTTACCGGTATTGTAGAAGAAATCGGTACGGTTGATCGCCTTGTGACAGAACAAAATGTCATAAAACTCTCGATAGCATGTGAAACAATTTTAGAAGATATGCATATCGGCGATTCAATCAGTGTCAATGGTGCATGTTTAACAGTAACTTCCTTTAATCAGAAATCCTTTGATGTGAATGTTATCAAAGGTACAGAAAATAAAACGTATCTCAATCAACTGACTAAAGGCAGCTCGGTCAATCTTGAACGTGCTATGCCGAGTCAGGGCAGATTTGGCGGCCATTTTGTGTTAGGTCATGTCGATGAAGTCGGAAAAGTCCTAAAAATCAGACCGTCATCTAATTCTAATATCATGACCATACAATGTCCTAAATCTATTACTGACCAAATGGTTCAACAAGGTTCAATCACGGTTGATGGAACAAGTTTAACGATTTTCAGATTAGCAGAAGGCCAATTTGATATTCATTTAATTCCAGAAACAAAACGCGCAACGATTTTAGGTCAAAAGCGTGTCGGTGATACCGTGCATTTGGAAGCGGATATGTTATTCAAATATGTACAAAAAGCAATTTCAAATCAAAATACTGAATTAACGCCAGATAAATTAGCGCAATTCGGATTCTAAGAGGAGTGTTCAGAAATGCAATTTGATGATATCGAAAGTGCAGTTGAAGCACTAAAACAAGGTGAAAGTATTATTGTTGTGGATAATGAAGACCGAGAAAATGAAGGGGACTTAGTAGCTGTAACGGAATTGATGAATGAAAATACAGTCAATTTTATGGCACGAGAAGCACGTGGTTTAATTTGTGCACCTCTAGCTCCTTCTATCGCACGCTCATTAAATTTAGAGCCGATGGTTAAAGATAACAGTGATGCATTTGGTACAGCATTTACTGAAAGTATTGATCATATCGATACTACGACAGGTATCAGCGCTGCTGAGAGAATGCTGACAGCTAAAGCTTTGATTAATGATGAGAGTACAAGTGCAGATTTTAATAGACCAGGTCATTTATTTCCATTGATTGCTAGAATCGGCGGGGTTCTAGTACGTCCAGGACATACGGAAGCGGCTGTAGATTTAGCAAGTATGACAGGTTCAAAACCAGCAGGTCTTATTTGTGAAATCATGAATGAAGACGGCACAATGGCTAAAGGTGAGCAACTCCAAGCATTTAAAGAAAAACATCAATTAAAAATGATTACTATTGAATCTTTAATTCATTACCGTAAATTGCATGAACAGCACATGCATGCAAAAGCTAAAGTAAAATTACCTACAGATTTCGGTACATTTGATATGTATGGATTTGAATCAGATTATTCACATGATGAAATTGTAGCAATTGTTAAAGGTGACATTCAAAACGTTGAAAATGTACGTATTCATTCATCTTGTCTGACAGGTGATATTTTCCATAGTCAACGTTGTGACTGTGGTGCTCAATTAGAAGCAGCAATGAAATACATCGATGAACACGACGGTATGGTGATTTACTTACCACAAGAAGGTCGAGGCATTGGCTTAATTAATAAACTGAAAGCCTATGAACTGATTGAACAAGGTCACGATACAGTCACTGCAAATTTAGCATTAGGTTTTGAAGAAGATTTACGAGATTATTATCATGCTGCTGAAATTTTAAAACACTTCGGCATTGAAAAAGTGAACTTGTTAAGTAATAACCCAGAAAAATTCAAAGGGTTAAAACATTATGGTATTGAAGTTGAAAAGCGAATTGAACTGATTGTACCTGAATGTAGTCACAATCATGATTATATGCAAACGAAAAAAGAAAAAATGGGACACATGATTTAATAAATTTTAACGATATTATTGGAGGAATTAACATGAACTTTGAAGGTAAACTATTAGGTAAAGATTTAAAAATCGGTATTGTTGTGAGTCGTTTTAATGATTTTATTACAGGTCGCTTATTAGAAGGGGCTAAAGATGTATTAGTTCGTCATGAAGTAGAAAATGATAATATTGATGTAGCATTTGTACCAGGTGCATTTGAAATTCCACTAGCTGCTAAAAAATTAGCAGAAACAAATAAGTATGATGCAGTGATTACATTAGGTTGTGTCATTCGCGGAGCAACATCTCATTATGATTATGTATGTAATGAAGTTGCAAAAGGCGTATCAAAAGTGAGTGATACAGCAGGCTTGCCAGTAATCTTCGGTGTACTAACAACTGAGACAATTGAACAAGCAATCGAACGAGCAGGTACAAAAGCAGGCAATAAAGGTGCAGAATCAGCAATGGCTGCAATTGAAATGGCAAACTTATTAAAATCAATTCAATAAGTGTTTTTGAATTAAAAATAACAGACAAAAGGCAAGGCCGATAGTGGTCTTGCCTTTTTCATGAATACAGTATTTACTTGCGTTTCTTTAAGCCTTTGAGACCGAAACTTAAACCAATAATTGCGGCAATTGCGCCAGCGCCTACAGCAAGTGTTTTAGGTTTCACAAATTCTTTGACAGCTAAATTTAAATTTTGCGGACGTTCAGCTAAACGTCGCATAAAGTATCCGAACCAATCTTCGCCAAATGGAACATAGATACAGAAATGATAACCGTCTTCGGCAATTTCATAAGCTAACTCTGAACGGAAACCATACAACATTTGAAATTCGAAATTATCACAATCTATGTTGTTCTCTTTAACGAATTTTTTAACATGATCAATGATTTTGTGGTCATGTGTAGCGATAGATGTAAAATTCTTCGCACTTTTCAGTCTTTTTTCGATAAGCTTAATGTAATTCTCATCGATGTCCTCTTTAGTTTGGTAGGCGATAGACGCATTTTCTTTATAAGCACCTTTGACTAAACGTAATCGAATGTGCGGGTAATTTTCAATCATATTGTCGGCTGAATATAAATAAGCTTGAACTACTGTTCCGATGTTATCATAATCTTTTGATAATTCATCCAATACGTAGAGGATATTTGATAAGCCTGCATATTTCTCGGTATCAATATTGATATGAATATTACCAAGTGACTTTCCTTTTTCTACAATTTCTCTTAAGTTCTGTTCTGCCAAATGTACATCGAACTCTGCGCCTAATTGACTGATTTTAAGAGAAATATGTGCGTCTAAATTGTTGTCGTAAATTGCTTGTAGTACAGTTAAAATAATTTTCTTTTCTTTAATACTTTGTTCTTTTGAATCTACAAATTCACCAAGACAATCGACAGTCACCGTAATCCCCTTATCATTAAGTGTTTGGATTGTCTTAATAACTTCATCAATCGAGTTACCAACAACTACTTTACTGGCACCTAACATAGGTCCGTATTTTCGTGCTGCTTGGTTCAAAAAAGTGTTATTTGATAAACTGATAAAAAAATCTTTGACTAATGGCATGTAAATTCCTCCCATACAACTCTGTTAAAAATAGTGTATCATGTTTCATAAATGTATGAAAACGTTAACAATATACAAATATACTTATTTATTTATAAATAACACTAATAGTAAATTATGTAATTGATATGAGAAAAGAACACAATACTAAAAAGGTTATCCTTAATTCCGTTGAGTATATATGTCAGTTCTAAATAGATTTTAATCGGTTCGTTTTGATACAATAATAGTAATTAATTCAGTAGAAGGGTAGTCGTTGATATGTGGAAGTGGGAAACAGAAAGCGAAGCAAAAGGTGTCATAGTTATTGCTCATAATATATTAGAACATACAGGCAGATATGCCTATGTGATTACATCACTCAGACGAAATGGATATCATGTGATTATGGGTGATTTGCCTGGACAAGGCCAAACTTCAAGATCTAATAAAGGTCAAATCGACAACTTTGAAGTCTATCACGAACATATCTTGGAATGGTTGAGAATAGCGAGTGAATATAAATTACCTACATTTTTAATGGGTGTCGGCTTAGGCGGTTTGATTACATTAAATTTAATGGAAAGAACTGAGTTGCCGATTGAAGGTATTATTTTACTTTCGCCATTAGTTGCGTTTAAGACAAATGCTAAAACACGCAAAAATCTATTTACATCTAATATTGGTGCAGGCGTTAAAGATATGCGCTTTAATGTAGGCATTGAACCTGAGCATTTAACAAGAAATGAAGAAGTTATAAGAGAAACTAAAGAAGATGGTTTGATGCTGACAAAAGTATCTTACCATTGGTATAAAGAAGTTGTTCATGTCATGAAAAAGACTTTAGAACATTTAGAAGACATCCAAAGTATCCCAATGTGCTTAATGTATGGGAAAGAAGATCAAATTTTAGACACCGATGCGATTGTAGAAATCAAAAAACGTGTAAAAACAGACGAACTTTATTATAAAGCATGGGAAGGACTCTACCATGAAATTCATAATGAACCAGAGCGTCCGTTAGTCATGCGTTATATCCTTAGTTATTTAAATAACAAAGTCAATGCATTAGGTTTTATACCAAATGACATTGATGATCAAATTGAAATTTAATCAAAAAGGCGCTGTAATAACCTTTACCATTACAGCGTCTTTTGTATTGTCGGTAAATGTTTACAATGTGTAAAATTTCCAAGCATTTCGCATTGATTTTATAGGCTGAAATTGGTATCTTGTATATGTGAAATAAATCACATAGAAGCGATTCTAAATTGGAGAGGGTAAGTAATATGAGTAATGTAAAAGCGAATAAAGTAGTTTTAGTAGGCGATGGTGCAGTAGGTTCTAGTTATGCATTCGCTATGGTAGCACAAGGTGTTGCTGATCAATTAGTAATTATTGATTTAGTAGAAGAAAAAGTAAAAGGCGATGTACTAGACTTAAACCATGGTATGCCTTATGGTGAATCACCATCTATCGTTACAGCAGGTTCATATGCTGATTGTTCAGATGCTGATTTAGTTGTTATCACTGCAGGTGCACCCCAAAAACCTGGTGAAACACGCTTAGATTTAGTAGAAAAAAATACTAAAATCTTCAAATCAATTGTGGGTCAAATTATGGACAGCGGTTTTGATGGTATTTTCTTAATTGCTGCTAACCCAGTAGATGTGCTTACTTATGTCACTAAAAAAGTTTCTGGTTTACCAAAAGAACGTGTTATCGGTTCTGGTACAATTCTAGATACAGCACGTTTCAAATATGAATTAGGTGCAGAATTCGGTGTAGCACCTGAAAGTGTTAATGCTAGCATTATTGGTGAACATGGTGATTCAGAATTAGCAGTATGGTCACAAGCAAGTATTGCAGGTCAAAATTTATATGATATTTTAAATGGTGATCCTGAACGTGCAAAACGTATTGAAGAAATCTTCTTAAATACACGTGATGCAGCTTATGACATCATTAAAGCTAAAGGCGCAACTTATTATGGTATCTCAATGGGCTTATTACACATTTCTAAAGCCATTTTACGTAACCAAAATCTTGTATTAACAGTTTCAAGTTACTTAGAAGGTGAATACGGTCATAAAGATGTTTACATCGGTGTACCAACACTTGTAAACCGTGCAGGTGCAGTGAAAATTTATGAAACACCTTTAAATGAAAGAGAAACTAAAGAGTTTAGCCACTCTGTAGAAGTATTAAAAGAAACAACTAAAAGTGTAGATAAATTATTTAACTAAATTTAAATACAACAAGAGCAGCTATCGCATTATGCGGTAACTGCTCTTATTTTTATACTCAGATATTATCTTTTTTCAATCGCGCAAATATAAGGTGGATTATTTTGTTGGTTAATAAAACCGTATTGTAAGACATGTGCTTTTTGTTGATCGAATTGTTGAAGATATTCAAAGACAACATTGCTTTCTATTCGACCTTCAGGATGGCCAGGGTAAATCACAATTACAATAATACCTTCTGGTGCTAACATTTCAAAAAGTGACTCAATGGCTTGTATAGTAGTTTCAGAAGTCGTCACAATATGTTTATCACCTTTAGGCAAGTATCCTAAATTAAAGATTGCCGCATCAATCGGCAAATCTTCTTGTTTGATGTAGTGTGATACATGTTCATGTCCATCTAAGATCAAAGTAGTGTTGTTATAATCTTTTACTTTCTCTCGTGCTGCTTTGATAGCCGCTTCCTGTATATCAAACCCATACACATGCCCCTTTGGAACATGCTGGGCTAAAAATAATGTGTCATGTCCATTGCCGCACGTAGCATCTACTACTGTGCTAGTTTTATTGATGTGAGAAATAATTAATGACTTCGCAAAAGGTAAAATACGTTCTACTTTCATGATTGTTCTACTTTCTCTACAGGTTGATAATGTTCACCTTGTGCGGAATGACGACGTGCTAATTCTGCATCAATCGCATTCAGCACTTCCCACTTATTAACACTCCACATTGGTCCAACCATTAAATCAATTGGGCCATCACCTGTAATACGATGAATAATCATTTCAGGTGGCAAGATTTCTAATTGATCACAAACTAAGTTGACATATTCTTCTTGTGACATAAAATTCAACATGCCTTTTTCATATTGTTTTACCATCGGTGTGCCTTTAAGTAAGTGTAATAGATGGATTTTGATACCTTGAACATCCATTTGTGCGACAGTTTTTGCTGTTTCCATCATCATGTCATAATCTTCACCAGGCAAACCATTAATAATGTGGGTACACACGTTAATATTATGTTTTCTCAATTTAGCAACACCATCATAATATGTCTGCATATCATGTGCACGGTTGATTAAATCGGAAGTTTTTTGATGTACGGTTTGTAATCCTAATTCCACCCATAAATACGTACGTTTATTTAAATCGGCTAAGTATTCAACCACATCGTCAGGAAGACAGTCAGGTCTTGTTCCAATGGATAAGCCGACAACACCAGGTTCTTTCAACACAGGTTCAAATTTTTCTTTTAACACTTCGACAGGTGCGTGTGTATTTGTAAAGGCTTGGAAATAAGCAATATATTTACCTTCATGCCATTTTTCATGCATGCGTTCTTTAATTTCTTTAAATTGTACATCAATCGGATCTGCACGATTTCCCGCAAAGTCACCACTTCCTGCAGCTGAGCAGAATGTGCAACCGCCATGTGCAACAGTGCCGTCTCGGTTTGGGCAATCAAAGCCTCCATCTAATGCGACTTTAAATATCTTTTGTCCGAATCTATTTTTTAAATGGTAATTCCATGTATGATAACGTTTATCTTCAAATGCATACGTAAAATATCGACCCATATGACATTTTCCTTTCTTAAATTAATCCATTGTAAGATTTTACCATAAATTGAAGGGACATGTTGAGGAGAAAATCCGAATTAGGTCTTTTATTCATTTGAAAATTATAGTAAGATGATTTGGTTGCAAAATCCAAAATTCAATTCAATATAAATCCTAAACACGTTTCGCTTACAGTTATTTGTCTCTGTTTGCGAAATTTTTATTGGTAAAAATACAGAACGTTTTTGCCTGAGAAAAAGATAAAAAGAATAGAAAGCGGGTGGAACAGTATGAATATGCCTAAATCCATTTGGTGGTTAGTTATTGGTATGGCCATCAATATTATGGGTGCTAGTTTTTTATGGCCTTTAAATACGATTTATATGAGTCAGGAATTAGGGAAGAGTTTGACGACTGCCGGAATGGTTTTAATGATCAACTCTTTAGGTATGGTTGTCGGGAACTTATTAGGTGGCTTTTTCTTTGATAAGCTCGGTGGTTTTATTACGATTATGAGCGGTGCAGTGATTTGTTTATGTGCAACGACATTATTGAATTTCTATCATGGATGGCCTTTATATGCGGTATGGTTAGTCATGTTAGGATTTGGGGGCGGTATCATTATCCCGGCAATTTATGCGATGGCAGGTGCAGTTTGGCCGAATGGTGGACGCCAAACCTTTAATGCTATCTATTTAGCACAAAACTTAGGTGTCGCATTTGGTGCTGCTATTGCTGGGTATGTAGCTGAACTCAGCTTTAATTACATTTTCATCGCAAACTTGTTAATGTATGTCGCATTCTTTATCGTGGCAGTGACACAATTTAATTTACAATATCGCGGTAAAGTTAAAATACCCGATGCAAACCAATGGGCACAAAAGAAATATCGCAAACGTTTTGTGGCTTTGTTATTACTTTGTGTTATGTTTTCAATTTGTTGGATTGCATATATTCAATGGGAAAGTACTATCGCTTCATTCACTCAAGAAATGAATATTTCATTGTCTCAATACAGTGTTCTATGGACAATTAACGGTATTATGATCTTAGTAGCCCAACCTTTAATTTATCCGGTTATTCGCTTACTTAGAGGTAATTTGAAGAAACAGATGTTTGTCGGAATTTGCGTATTCATCGTGTCATTCTTTGTGACAAGCTTTGCGGAGCAATTCTCAGTATTTGTGATTGGGATGATCATTTTAACGCTTGGTGAAATGTTCGTATGGCCAGCCGTTCCAACTATTGCGAATCAATTAGCGCCTGAAGGTAAACAAGGTGCTTATCAAGGTATTGTTAATTCAGCAGCGACGGTCGGTAAAGCATTCGGACCTTTAATCGGCGGTATTTTAGTTGACAGTTTCAATATGCAAGCCATGTTCTTAACGATGATGGGCTTATTGTTTATTTCGATGTTTTTCTTATTTATATATGATAAACGTTTATCACCAGATGAATTTGATGTTTAAACAAGGTATACGTGGTATATCTTGTTTTTTTCTTTTTATGGATAAGCAGGGACGTAGAAAAACTTCATATATATATCAATGAGAATAGAAGCGGTGACTAGGAATTTAAGACTTGCATTAAGAGTTAGAATAAAATATAGTTATAAGTGTATATGGAGTAGTAATTTAATGGACTTATCAAGAGAGCTGGTGTTCGGTGCAAACCAGTTAAGTCATTTAAATGAACTTACCAGCGATTATATTAAGAATAATACAGCTCGAGCTATTATGTATGAGGTGCGTAGAAGATACGAATGAAGGTGGTACCGCGGCACAATGTCGTCCTTCATAAGCAAAGCATAATAGTTTGAGTTGTATTTTTTTATTAGGAGGAAAGCAAAGTGAGTTTTAATCATCAAGAAATTGAGAAGAAATGGCAAGATTATTGGGCAGAACACAAAACGTTCAAAACGAACGATAACTTGGGTCAAAAGAAATTTTATGCTTTAGATATGTTCCCGTATCCATCAGGTGCTGGACTTCATGTTGGGCACCCTGAAGGTTATACAGCAACAGATATTATTTCACGTTACAAACGTATGCAAGGGTACAACGTGTTACATCCTATGGGATGGGATGCTTTCGGTTTACCAGCAGAACAATATGCGTTGAATACAGGCAATGATCCACGTGAATTCACTAAAAAGAATATTCAAACGTTTAAACGCCAAATTCAAGAATTAGGTTTCAGTTATGACTGGGATAGAGAATTAAGCACAACAGATCCTGACTATTATAAATGGACACAATGGGTATTCATCCAACTGTTCAATAAAGGTTTAGCTTATGTTGATGAAGTAGCTGTGAACTGGTGTCCTGAACTTAAAGCGGTTTTATCTAACGAAGAAGTTGTAGATGGCGTTTCAGAACGTGGTGGTTTCCCAGTATATCGTCGTCCTATGCGTCAATGGGTACTTCGTATTACAGAATATGCAGACCGTTTATTAGAAGACTTAGAAGATTTAGATTGGCCTGAATCAATTAAAGATATGCAACGTAACTGGATTGGTCGTTCTGAAGGGGCAAAAGTTACGTTTGAAGTTGAAAATCATGGCGGTAAAATTGATGTGTTTACGACACGTCCGGACACTATTTATGGTGCGACTTTCGCAGTATTAAGTCCAGAACATGAGTTAGTCTCTCAAATTACAACAGAAGATCATAAAGCAGAAGTGGAAAAATACCAAAAAGATGCTTCTATGAAATCTGATTTGGAACGTACAGATTTAGCAAAAGACAAAACAGGTGTATTCACTGGTGCTTATGCGATTAATCCATTATCTGGTGAAAAATTACCAATCTGGATTGCGGACTATGTCTTATCATCTTATGGTACAGGAGCTGTGATGGCTGTTCCTGCGCATGATGAACGTGACTATGAATTCGCACAAAAATTTGATTTGCCAATCAAAGAAGTTATTGAAGGCGGAGATATTTCAGAAGCGGCATACACAGGCGATGGTCCACATGTAAATTCTGGTGCTTTAGATGGGTTGCATAATGCTGAAGCCATTACAAAAGCAATTGAATTGTTAGAAGAAAAAGGTGCCGGCGAGAAAAAAGTCAATTATAAACTTCGTGACTGGTTATTCAGCCGTCAACGTTATTGGGGTGAACCTATTCCAATTATTCATTGGGAAGATGGCACTATGACAACTGTTCCGACTGATGAATTACCATTATTATTACCAGAAACTGATTCTATCGAACCTTCTGGTACTGGTGAATCTCCACTTGCGAATATTGATGAATTCGTAAACGTTGTAGATCCAGAAACTGGTATGAAGGGTCGTCGTGAAACGAATACGATGCCACAATGGGCAGGCAGTTGCTGGTACTACTTACGCTATATTGATCCGCATAACGATGAAATGTTAGCAGATCCAGAAAAATTAAAACATTGGTTACCGGTTGATTTATATATCGGTGGTGTAGAACACGCTGTACTTCACTTACTCTATGCAAGATTCTGGCATAAAGTACTTTATGATTTAGGCGTTGTACCAACGAAAGAACCATTCCAAAAATTATTCAACCAAGGTATGATCTTAGGTGAAGGTAACGAAAAAATGAGTAAATCTCGCGGTAACGTTGTAAACCCTGATGATATCATCCGTTCTCACGGTGCTGACACATTACGTTTATATGAAATGTTTATGGGACCTTTAGATGCGGCTATCGCTTGGAGTGAAAAAGGTTTAGATGGTTCAAGACGTTTCTTAGACCGTGTATGGAGATTGTTTGTAAATGAAGATGGTTCATTATCTTCTAAGATTGTAGATACTGATGATAAGTCACTTCAAAAAGTTTATAACCAAACTGTTAAAAAGGTGACAGAAGACTTTGATACATTGAACTTCAACACAGCAATCAGTCAATTGATGGTCTTCATCAATGAAGGTTATAAAGCTGATCAATTATACAAACCATATGTTGAAGGTTTCGTTAAAATGTTATCACCTATTGCACCACACTTAGGTGAAGAACTATGGGCTAAATTAGGTCATGATGAGACAATCAGTTACCAACCTTGGCCAGATTTCGATGAAGCATTGTTAGTAGATGACGAAGTTGAAATCGTTGTCCAAGTTAATGGCAAAGTAAGAGCAAAAGTCTTCATTCCAAAAGATGCGTCAAAAGAAGAAATGGAAGATATTGCGTTACACAATGAGAATGTTAAATTAGATATAGGGGATAAAGACATCAAGAAAGTCATCGCAGTTCCGCAAAAATTAGTTAATATTGTAGCTAAATAATAAAGGAGGATGATTAAGTTATGGAATCAATCACAACTGATGAATTGAAAAAGAAAATGTTCGATAATGAACCAATTCATATCGTTGATGTCCGAGAAAACGAAGAAACAGCGAAAGGTATTATTCCAGGAGCAACAACTATTCCAATGAATGAAATTCCTGATAACCTTAATGAATTCAATGAGAATGATACGTATTACATTATCTGTGCTGCAGGTGTTCGCAGTGCGAATGTAGTGAATTACTTGAAAGAACAAAACCCTAATATTCATGCGGTTAATGTAGAAGGCGGCATGAAAGCTTGGGGCGATGAAGGTTTAGAAATTAATAGTATCTAATTGAATGATAATAGCCGAAACTGGTCGTAAAATTACGATGCAGTTTCGGCTATTTTTCATTTTGTTGATTAAATTATGTGGAAAACTATTCAAACTGTCCGGCATTGATACCTGATACACGGCCTGTAACCAATGCGCTTGTAATATTGTAACCGCCAGTATAACCATGAATATCTAAAACTTCACCGCATAAAAATAGGCCAGGTGTAATTTTTGACATCATTGTATGCGGTTCAATTTCTTTAATAGAAACACCGCCACCAGTCACAAATGCTTTTTCAATAGGTAACGTACCATTCACTGTAAATGTAAAACCTTTGAACAGTTGTGCAAGCGTCAGGATTTGTTGGTTGGAAATATGATGACCTGTAGTGTCTTCAGCTACACCAGTTTGTTCTAGTATAAAGTTGAGATAGCGTTCTTCAATAATCCCACGCAGACTGTTTTTAACAAGTTTATCTGGTGTTTCTTTAATTAAAGATTTGATACGCGCTTGAACCTCATTTTCTTTTTCGTCAGGGAACACATCTAATTGCATTTGAATGTCTTGTTTCTTTTGAGATTTTTGTTCTTTGTAGACGAATTGGCTGCATCGTAATGCGGCTGGACCACTGATTCCAAAATGAGTGAAAATCATATCCATTTGATGTGTGATACGCGGTTTGCCATTTTTTCTAAGCACTGATAATGCGACATCTTTTAAACTCAATCCTTTTAGAGTCTTCCTGATAATAAAAGGTTCTTTAGAAGTAATTGGGACTTCAGTAGGGAAGAGTTCAGTTATTGTATGACCGAGAGACTCAGCAAACGTATAGCCATCTCCAGTTGATCCTGTTTGCGGAACACTTGTCCCACCCGTCGCAATAACAACGGTCTTACTATGATAAACTTGATCATTTTGATCTGTCACAATAAAATGGCCGTCCTCATCTAGCTTAATATGTTTGACTGCAATTTCTTCTTTAATTTCAACATTATTATTTTTGAGTTCTTGAACTAAAGTATCTACGACGTCTTGAGCACGGTTAGAAACCGGGAACATTCTGCCGTGATCTTCTTCTTTAAGTTTCACACCACGAGATTCGAAGAACTCAATAATGGATTCGTTATCAAAGACTGAAAAAGGACTGTATAAGAATTTTCCGTTACCTGGAATGTGGCGAATAATTTCATCATAGGGCAGTCGATTTGTGACATTACATCGTCCGCCACCTGAAATTTTTAATTTCCTGCCGAGTCCTTTTTTCTTTTCTATTAATAATACTTTTTGTTTGTTTTGACTTGCGGCTGCTGCAGACATTAAACCACTGGGTCCGCCGCCGATAATAATCGATTGATACATATAATCGGTACGCGCTGAAATGAATATGCGCGTCTGCCTCCTTTAAATTTGATTTCTGTATTGTATTTAGGTTATTGTGAAAGCTTAGGTGAGTCATTTGTTTGTTTTGCAGTGCCTGCGATATATTTCTCTGACACTGTTGTGAAATTATTTATATAATCTTTCCTGTTAACACTATTTTAAGCTATAATACTAATGAAAAAAAGTAACTGCTGACAATTGTTGGTAGTAGGATAAGATTAAAATTATTTTCAGATAGGAAGATTGTAATGAATGAAAGTCAAGAATTAGTAAGAGGGACCTTTCTTCTAACGGTAAGTATTTTAATAACTAAAATACTAGGTGTGCTATTTATCATTCCGTTTTATGCCATTATCGGCGGAGAAGAAAACTTGGCCCCGTTCAACTATGCATATGCACCTTATAATATTGCGATTGCGGTAGCAACTGCTGGTGTGCCATTGGCCGCATCAAAATATGTTGCGAAATATAATGCAATCGGTGCATATCATGTCAGTCAAAAGTTATATCGATCAAGTTTTATCGTTATGTCAATCAGCGGTGTTATCGGTTTTATTATTTTATATGCATTATCACCATTGATTGCCAATGTGACACTTGCGCATAAATCAAACATAGAGGGCGGCTGGACTGTCGAAGACATCACGTGGATTATTCGTATTATCAGTACAGTTGTTATCTTCATTCCATTACTTGCAACTTGGCGAGGTGTGTTCCAAGGATTTAAATCTATGGGACCTACAGCTATTTCTGAAGTAACTGAACAAGTTGCACGTATTATTTTCATTTTAGGCGGCAGTTATGTCGTGTTAAATGTGATGGGTGGATCAGTATTGATGGCGAATGGTGTCGCTACGTTCGCGGCAGCAATCGGTGCTATCGTCGGTATCTTTACGCTATGGTATTACTGGCGAAAGCGTAAACCGCATATTGATAAAATGGTAGCGTCTGATACTACTGGTTTAGATGTACCATATTCAAAAATGTATAAGGAAATTATTTCTTATAGTATCCCGTTTGTCATTGTGAGTTTGAACTTCCCATTATTCAATATTGTAGACCAATTAACACATAACAATGCGTTAGGTATGGCAGGAGTACCGCAACAATTGCATGACTACTTCTTTACAATCTTGAATATGACAACAAATAAAATTGTGATGATACCAACATCTTTAGCTGCTGGTTTCGCGATTAGTTTAATCCCTTATATCACTAAAACTTATGAGTCAGGGGAATTATCAGAAATGCATCGTCAAATCAGAACATCATTAGGTGTATTGATGTTCATCACAGTTCCAGCAAGTTTAGGTATTATGGCTTTAGCAGCACCGTTATATACAGTGTTCTATAGCAGTAACTTTGACGGAAGTCGTTTATTATTCTTCTACGCACCCGTCGCGATGCTGATTTCTTTATTAAGTATTACAGCATCAATGCTGCAAGGGATTGATAAACAGAAATTGACAGTGTTTGTTATTTTAGCAGCAGTCGTCGTTAAGGTCGTCTTGAACTTCCCATTAATTGTCGCATTCCATACAGCAGGTGCGGTATTAAGTACAGGTATCGCATTATTGTTTGCGAACATATGTAACTTTTATATTTTGAAAAAGTATGCTAAGTTTACATTTACAGAAACTTGGATACAGTTTGCGAAAATCTTCATCTATGGCTTTATCATGATGCTTTGTGTTGAAGCAGCATATTGGGTAACGCAACTGATTGTGTCACCGCAAACTAAAATCGGAAGTCTGATTATCTTAATTGTGGGGGTTGTTATCGGCATGGTTGTTTATGGCGGTATCACGCTGAAAACAAGACTTGCTGACCAATTTTTAGGTGAATTGCCAAGCAAGTTACGTAGAAAGTTGAGAATCTCATAATGCGATTGGATAAATTTTTATCGAACATGGGTGTCGGAACACGCAGTGAGGTAAAACAATTCCTTAAACAGAACGCTGTTGAAGTGAATAACAAAAAAGAAAAACAAAGCAAACGACAAATTGATCCGAATTCAGATATCATTACAGTCAATGGAGAACAAATAACTTATATTGATAAGATTTATCTGATGCTCAATAAACCTGAAGGCTATGTGTCTGCTGTAGAGGATGCAGAACACTTAACGGTTATCGGATTAATTGAAGACTACCAATATTTAGACATATTTCCGGTAGGTCGTCTTGATAAAGATACTGAAGGCTTATTATTGATTACGAATGATGGGCAATTTAATCATGATGTAATGAGTCCGAATAAACACGTATCGAAAGTATATCGTGTTGAAGCAGCACTGCCTGTAACAGAGGAAGATGTACAAAAGTTTGAAAAAGGTATTGAATTATCAGATGGACCGGTTAAACCTGCAAAGCTTGAACTAACGGAAAATCCAAGGATTGTGTACGTTACAATTCAAGAAGGACGTTACCATCAAGTAAAAAGGATGTTTCACGCAATTGAAAATGAGGTAACTAAATTAAAGCGAGTTCAAATCGGAAGCTTAAAACTAGATGATAATCTGTCAAAAGGTGCATATCGTACTTTGACGGAAGCAGAATTAGAACTAGTGAAAAACTAATTTCTTAAAGGACAAGGTGATTATTATGGCAAAATCAAGTAACTTTTTTAAAGCAGTACTAGGTATTGGTGCAGCAACTGCAGCAGTATTATTATCAAGAAAAGAAAGCAGAGATCGTCTAAAACAAGAGTATGATAAATACAAAGAAAATCCAGAATCATACAAAGAAAATGCTAAAGAATTAGCGAACCAAGTTGCATCTAAAGCAACTGAAACGTTCAACGAAGTAAAACAAGATCCTAAAGGCTATGCTGAAAAAGTAAAACAAGACTCTAAAGGTTTCTTACAAGAGCAAAAAGCTCGCTTCTCTAATTCAGAAGATGCAACATCACCAACTTTAGATGATGTTAAACAATCTGATGAAGCACAAAATAATATCAGAATTGTGACTGAAGAAGACTTAAAACAAAATGACAATAAAGGTTCAAACGATACTAAATAATAGCAATTGAACTTTCAGTACCTTAGCGAATAGCTAAGGTATTTTTTTATTTAAAAATTTCATTCTGAGATGACTGTGATGACAACATTTTGAGATTAAGTCAGAAAATTAAGTAGGTTCCCACTGTTGTTTAAGAATCAGTTAGGGTAAAATATAGAGTGAACTAAAATTTGAGAAGGAAGTTGATCACGAATGTGGAAAGAAAAAGTGCAAGAATACCAAGATCAAATTATTGCTGATTTAAACGGCTTACTTTCAATTGAAAGTGTCAGAGATGATAGCAAAGCTACACCTGATGCACCGCTAGGTCCAGGTCCTAGAGCTGCGCTTGATTATATGTATCAAATTGCAGAACGTGACGGATTTAATGTCCACGATGTCGATCATGTTGCAGGAAGAATTGAAGCAGGTAAAGGTGAAGACTTATTCGGCATTCTTTGTCATGTTGACGTGGTACCTGCAGGTGAAGGTTGGGATACACCACCGTTTGAACCGACTGTAACTGAAGATGCAATTATTGCACGTGGTACATTGGATGATAAAGGTCCAACAATTGCTGCGTACTATGCGGTTAAAATCTTAAATGAAATGAATGTAGACTGGAAAAAACGTGTACACATTATCATTGGCACAGATGAAGAATCAGACTGGACTTGTGTAGAGCGTTATTTCAAAACAGAAGAAATGCCTGAACTAGGCTTTGCACCTGATGCAGAATTCCCTGCAATCCATGGTGAAAAAGGTATTACAACATTCGATATTGAATTAGCTGGCGAAGCAAAAGATTCTACTGATACAAATTCAGAAGTTACACTATTATCATTTGAGTCTGGACAACGCTATAACATGGTTCCAGATGAAGCAATTGCACATCTCAAAGTTAAAAATAACAATTCAGAAGTAACAGAACGTTACCAACAATATCTAGAAGCACATGAACTTGTAGGTAACAGTGAATTAGAAGACGATAAGCTGGTTTTACGATTAAAAGGTAAAGCGGTTCATGGTATGGACCCATCTATCGGTTTAAATGCCGGCTTGTTCTTACTCCACTTCTTACGTGGATTAGAATTAGATACTCAAGCAGCTAAATTCGTTGATTTAAGTGAACGTTACTTATTCGAATCTCACTTCGGTGAAAAAATGGGTATGAAATTCCATACTGATAAAATGGGAGACTTAACAACAAATATCGGTATTATTTCATATACATTGCCTGAAGGCGGAAGATTCGGTGTGAACTTACGTTATCCAGAGGGATTTGAATTTGATGAAGCAATTGAAGGATTCAAGCATGAAGTGAATGATTTAGGATTCGAACTTAAACTTGGGAAAGTTCAACGTCCGCACTATGTAGATAAAGAAGATCCATTTGTACAATCATTAGTTCAAGCTTATCGTAATCAAACAGGTGACATGACTGAGCCTTATACAATTGGCGGAGGTACTTATGCACGTAATCTAGATAAAGGCGTAGCATTCGGAGCAATGTTCAGCGACTCAGAGGACTTAATGCATCAAAGAAATGAATATATTACGAAAAAACAACTTTTCAATGCTACTAGCATTTATTTAGAAGCGCTATACGCATTATGTGTGGAGGAATGAGTATGACAAACAAGGTATTTTTGAACGGCCAATTTGTAGATGAACAGGATGCAAATGTACCATACAATGACAGAGGTTATAACTTTGGTGACGGTATTTACGAATACATTCGTATTTATGACAATACATTATTTACTGTAAAAGAACACTTTGAAAGATTTTTACGAAGTGCGTCAGAATTAAATATTGATTTAGATGAAACAATAGAATCACTAACTGACAAAGTAAAAAAACTTGCAGAAGTAAATAATGTTGAAAATGGTGGGGTGTATATCCAAGTTACTCGTGGTGCAGCACCAAGAGATCATGCATTCCCTGGACCAGATGTTAAACCTCAGATGATGGCATTTACAAGAAGCTACGGCAGACCTGTGGAAAAACTAGAAAATGGTATCAATGCTGTTACTGTAGAAGATATTCGTTGGTTAAGATGTGATATCAAAAGCTTAAATTTATTAGGCAACGTGCTTGCGAAAGAATACGCTGTGAAATATAACGCTGATGAAGCAATCCAACATCGTGGCGAAACAGTTACTGAAGGAGCTTCAAGTAACGTTTACGCAATTAAAGACGGTGTTGTTTATACACATCCTACGAATAATTATATTTTGAATGGTATTACGAGACGAGTTATTAAAGCAGTTGCTGAAGAACAAGAAATCCCATTTAAAGAAGAAACGTTTACAGTGGATTTCTTAAAACAAGCAGATGAAATTATTGTCTCTAGTACGTCTGTTGAAGTGATGCCTGTAATTAAATTGGATGGTGAAGCGGTCGGCAATGGTGAAGTCGGCCCAATTACTCGCCAATTACAAAAAGGCTTCGAACAAAAAATTGAGGAAAGTCATTAATTGCATGATTTTCTCCAACTTACCTTGAAAATGTGTTATAATTTTATTTTGTCGCTACTGAAAATTTAATTATTTTCAATAGCTTTCTAGAAAGTAAAATGTGTCTTTTTGTTTCTCATTTTTGGTTGAAAACCAAGGTTAAAAATTATAAAATTAACAATGAGTGCTAAGGACGTAAAAGTATTAAACTTTTTAAAGAAATATAAAATATGGCTCTTGAAATACATTTCTAGAGCCATTTTCTAATTGAAAGCGAGGTGAACGTGTTGGAGCAGTTCTATCAGTTAGGATGGACTTTAGATTCTGCTGGAGGCGCATCCGGAGAGGCTTATATGGCCGAACAAGATGGTCAAAAGCTATTTTTGAAAAGAAATTCTAATCCATTTATAGCGGCATTATCAGCTGAAGGTATTGTCCCTAAATTAGTTTGGACAAAACGAATAGAAACAGGGGAAGTTGTCACAGCGCAACATTGGAAAAATGGCAGAGAATTAACTTTCGAAGAAATGACTCAGACAAGAGTGGCTAAGTTATTGAAAAAAATTCATAGCTCAAAAACATTATTGACCATGTTGAAAAGAATGGAAATGGAACCTATAACACCAGATATTCTATACAATAAAATCAATACCTCGCTTTCCAGACAGGTACTGACGCACCATGTAGTCAGAAAAGCCTTGACGTATCTTGAAGAGCATAAACCTCATTTGGACCCTCGCTTTTATACAGTCGTTCATGGAGATGTAAATCATAATAATTGGTTGCTATCTGATCGTGATGAACTTTATTTAGTCGACTGGGAAGGTGCAATGTTAGCAGATCCTGCCATCGATATCGGAATGCTGCTTTACAATTACGTTCCTCAAAATGAGTGGTCAGAATGGCTTGAAAAATATGGTTGCAAAGAATCATTAGATTTAAGTAAAAGAATGAAATGGTATACCGTTATTCAAGCGATTGGTCTTGTAGAGTGGTCTGAAGAACAGAAACGTTATAAAGATATGAATATATGGCTGAAATTTTTAAATGAAGTGATGAACAGCAACGTATTTATTTGAGGAGAATAAGCAAATGAGATTAAGAAATAAACCTTGGGCAGAGGATTATTTGCGCAAACATAATACAGTTGTAGATATGGATGGAACGCATGCTGGCGAGATGTCAGCATGGTTCGATAAATCACAACCGATTTATATTGAAGTCGGTTCTGGAATGGGGCAGTTTATTACAGAACTCGCTGTACAACATCCTGAAGTCAACTTTGTCTCTTTAGAAAGAGATAAAAACGTGATGATTCGTGTGTTAGATAAAGTGTTGGAAAAGGATTTGCAGAATATCAAACTAATTTGTAATGATGCAATGGAATTAACTGATTACTTTAAACCTGGCGAAATTGATCGTGTTTATTTAAATTTTTCTGATCCTTGGCCGAAAAAACGACATGCGAAGCGAAGACTAACGTATCACACGTTCCTTGCATTATATAAAACGATTTTGAAAGAAGATGGAGAAATCCATTTCAAGACTGATAATCGAGGATTATTTGCTTATAGTTTAGAAAGTATGTCTCAGTTTGGTATGTATTTTACTAAGATTAATCTCAATCTTCATGATGAAGATGATGAGGATAATATTGAAACTGAATATGAAAGAAAGTTTGCGGATAAAGGTTCACGTATTTACCGAATGGAAGCAAAGTTTCATCATTAATCACTGCATTCAATAGAATGCAGTTTTTTTGCGTTTCTAAAGTTTGAAAATATGTCTATATCAACCTATACTTAGTTATATATCTGAACGTTAGGGTGAGGCTTTTGAAACTAGGAAAATTTAAAATCCATGATTTGAACGGTGGTATGACGCACATGGACGGAGGCACAATGTTCGGTCCAGTTCCGAAACCCTTATGGGATAGAAAAATACCAGCAAATGAAAAGAACCAAGTACCCATGAGTGTATCTCCGATTTTAGTTCAAACAGAAGAACACAATATCTTGATTGATACAGGTTTAGGTGAAGGTAAGCTTACTGAAAAACAAAAACGTAACTTTGGTGTTGAAAATGAAGGATTAATTGAAGAAGGGCTGCAAAAGCTCGGTTTAACATCAGAGGACATTGATATTGTCTTGATGACCCATATGCATTATGATCACGCTTCAGGTTTATCTGATGTAGAAGGTCATGCGAAATTCCCTAATGCAGTTCATTATATACAACAAGATGAATGGCATGAATTTTTAGCACCTAATCTACGCAGTAAAGCAACATATTGGCCTGAACTTAATCTCGGTGATTATCAAAAGCATTTAATTTTATTTGAAGATGAGATTGAGGTTGTGCCAGGTGTTCATATGTATCATACGGGTGGCCATAGTTTTGGACACAGTATAATTACTATTGAAAGTGATGGAGAAAAAGCAGTCCATATGGCAGATATTTTTCCTTCACATGCGCATATGAACCCATTATGGGTAACATCATATGATGATTATCCAATGCAATCAATCAGAGAGAAAGAAAGATGGCTGCCTTGGTTGATTATGCAGGATTATTGGTTCTTGTTTTATCATGATGCGTCATACTTTGCGCTTAAATTTGATAAAGAAGATCATTCTATCAAAGCAGAAATAAAAAGAAATCAATAACTTAAAACAAATGCAACAAAAAAACAATGTCTCCGTTATACGGAAACATTGTTAGAATAAGTATGCATACCAATATCATTAAACTTCTTTTATGTTAATGATTTTACCATTTGTCGCATCGGCGATAAATTCATAATTACTGATTTTGCCGTGGTTTTTAGTTGTAACACCGCCACGGTATATTTCATAATGAATACCGTCTTGTTCGAATGGTTGAGGTTCTGAGACAATGTATGACCCTGTCACGTTCATAAAGTAGCTTTTCACTTCTTCAATTAACTTTTGCGGGTTATACTTTTTAGTGCCTAAAAATGTGAGGTAAGCTAGTAAACTACTCAATAAAACTGTGATTGGTAATACTATCAATAACAAAATTTTTCTTCGAGACATCTCAATTTATACCTCCACTTACGTTATAACAATATTCTACCATAACATTAGGAGGATAATGAATTATTAAGGAGCGATGAACAGTGGAAATTGCGAAAAATGAAACATTACAACATATTAAAGCTTTAACAGAATTTCATGGTGCACCAGGTTTTGAACAAGATTTAAGAGCGTACATAAAAAAAGAAATGGAACCATACGCTGACGAGTTCATCTATAACCGTATGGGTGGATTTTACGCGGTAAAAAAATCTAAAAAAGAAAATGCGAAAAAAGTGATGGTAGCAGCACATATGGATGAAGTCGGTTTTATGATTACTGACATTACATCAAATGGTATGCTGCACTTTACGAACTTAGGCGGCGTTGCTGCAGATATATGGCAAGGTCAACGTTTAAAAGTCAAAACAAGACAACAAGAAATTATTACAGGTGTTGTTGCAAGCATTCCTAAACATTTCAGAACAGGTAATGAAGGTCAACCGCAAATTAAAGATTTAATGTTAGACATCGGTAGTGACTCTGCAGATGAAGTCAGAGCACGTGGTGTAGAGATTGGAGATTCAATTGTTCCTGATACCTCTTTAATTCAATTATCTGAACATCGTTTTGCGGGTAAAGCATGGGATAATCGTTATGGTTGTTTATTAGCGATTGAAATTTTAAAATTATTTAAAGACAAAGAACTAGATGTTGATTTATATGTAGGTGCAAATGTCCAAGAAGAAGTCGGTTTAAGAGGTGCACGTGCAGCTGCAGAACAAATTGATCCAGATGTAGCATTTGTAGTCGATTGTTCACCAGCTAACGATATGAAAGGTGTACAACAACTTTCTGGTAAACTGGGAGCAGGAACATTAATCCGTATTAAAGATGGAACCATGATTCTTAAACCAGCATTCAGAGATTATTTATTAGAACAAGCACAACAACATGATATTAATACACAATATTATATTTCACCAGGCGGCACTGATGGAGGAGAGATTCACAAAGCGAACATAGGTATCCCAACTGCAGTCATTGGTGTTTGTGCACGCTATATTCATAGCTCCGATTCAGTATTTGATATCAGAGACTATTATTCAGCAAGAGCATTACTTGAAGTATCTATTTTAGGATTAGATGATGAAACCATTGCACATTTACAATATTCATAAATAAGAAGAAAGAAGTGGATAAATATGAAACAATTAGAATCAGTAGAAGCGTTTGAACAACTTAAACAAGGTAAAACTGTATTTATGTTTACAGCAGATTGGTGCGTAGATTGTCGTTTTATCGCACCGAGACTTCCTGAATTAGAAGAAAAACATCCGGACTATACATTTGTGTCAGTAGATCGCGATAAATTTATTGATTTAGCAGCGGACTTAGGAATTATGGGGATTCCAAGCTTTTTAGTTTACGAGAACGGTGAACAAGTCGGAAGTTATGTCAGCAAAGATAGAAAAACGATTGAACAAATCAGCGAATTTATTACGAATATTTAAATAAAAATACCCTTAGGAAATTCACATTTTTTCTGTTCCTAAGGGTATTTTTACGGTAAACTATAAAAAGGTATGTAATTAGGAGTGTTAATATGAATGTCTTTCAAATGAGAGATAAACTAAAAGAACGTTTAAATCATTTAGATGTTAATTTTACATTTAATAGAGAAGAAGATACCTTGCGCATTGCACGTAAAGATAATGGTAAAGGTGTAACGATTAGATTAACACCCATCGTCGCGAAATATAACGATCAACAAGAAAAAATTGTTGATGAGATTGTTTACTATGTCAATGAAACAATTCAACAAATGAGTGATGATGCACTGCAACAAATGGACAATATCAAAGTGATGCCAGTGATGCGTGCAGCAAGTTTCGATAAGGAAACTAAAGAGGGGCATCCGTTTGTGATTGATGCACATACAGCAGAAACAAATATCTATTATGCATTAGATTTAGGAAAGTCTTATCGACTCATTGACGAATCAATGCTGAAACAATTAAATGTGACTGCACAACAAATTAAAGAAATGGCATTATTCAATATCAGAAAATTAGATAACCCATACAAAACAGATGAAGTTAAAGGCAATCTGTTCTATTTTATTAATACGAATGATGGGTACGATGCGAGTAGAATTTTAAACACGCCATTATTAAATCAATTTGAAGAAAACTGTGAAGGTGAAATGTTAGTAGCTGTTCCGCATCAAGATGTTTTAGTTGTGGCAGATATCAGAAATAAAACGGGTTACGATGTGATGGCTCATTTAACCATGGAATTCTTCACGAAAGGTCTTGTACCAATTACATCGCTATCATTCGGATACGATAATGGCCACTTAGAACCTATCTTTATCTTGGCTAAAAATAATAAAAACAAAAAAGATAAGAGTCCAAATGTGGTCCAAGAATTGAGCACAGTAAAAAATCAAAAGAAAAACGATAAGAAATAAGGAGAATAGATAATGAATTTATTTTACAACTTAAACGGCGTAGGAGATGTAGCATTCTTACAAGTAGAACCTGCTGAAGGAGAGTTCGACTATACAACACATGGTGACGTAGTGAGAATTACGTTAGATGGTAAAGCTGTAGGATATAATATCTTCAATGCTTCTAAGCATTTACCAATCGAAGGTAATGGACATATTAAACTTACACCAGAATTATTAGATGGTTTACAAAACGTCTTAAAAGAATCAGGTATTGACGATCAATTAGATTCTGACTTATCACCAAAATTTGTAGTAGGTTATGTTAAAACTAAAGAAAAACATCCAAATGCGGATAAATTAAGCATTTTACAAGTAGATGTTGGAAATGAAACATTACAAATTGTATGTGGTGCGCCAAATGTTGAAGCAGATCAAAAGGTTGTAGTCGCAAAAGTAGGCGCTGTAATGCCTAGCGGTATGGTTATTAAAGATGCTGAATTACGTGGTGTACCATCAAGCAGTATGGTTTGCTCAATGAAAGAATTAAATTTACCGAACGCACCGCAAGAAAAAGGAATTATGGTATTATCTGAGGATTACCAAACAGGACAACCATTTTTCGAAGAATAAAGTGATTGGAAGGAAGTGACATTATGAACTGGTTTGATAAATTGTTTAGTGATGAAGACGAAGAAGAAGTTTATCAAAGAAAATATAGTCAGCGCAGACAAAAATTAGAAGAAAAAGAACGTCGTCGTCATGCATTACTACCAGAAAATAATGATATTTACGAACGTCCAAAAGGTAATTTTAGATTTCCACTTCATGTGAATGATTCTGACCAACAAACAGAATCAGATTCAGAATCCAATCATTCTGAACCAACTTATGAGTCAGAAGAATTTGTTGAAACTTCTTCGTATCAAAAACCAGACCGTCGTCATAGAAGAAGACGTACGTTTTATGATGACGATACACCATCATTTCGTTCTTCACGCAACACACGTAAGCAATCAGAATCAAAAGAACGTGCTCCAGAACAAACGCATCAAAGAGAACATCAAAATAGACGTGTACAGAATTATTCGACACGCTATGATACGAAAGATATTTATTATAAAAGTGGTGAATTCAGAGCTGAAGAAGTACCTTCAGCTATTTTCGGTACGAAAAAACGTCATCCTTTAGAAAATGGTGTTATTCAACGTTCAGAGGGTGTTACTGAAGAACCTAAAAAGCAACAAGAAAAAATACCGACAGATCCATTAAATGGTTCACGTAAACAAGCTTCAAAAGCACATGAAGTTGAAACAAGAGAATCCGAAGACACAAAAAATGAAACAGAACAACTGTCTTCTAAAGATTCACAACACCAAGTGAAACAAACACCTAATTATTCTAAAGCGGATAATACAATTAATATTAATAATATTTATGCTTCACAAATTGTTGAAGAAATTCGACGTGAACGCGAACGAAAAGTGTTACAACGCAAAAAATTCAAAGAAGCACTTCAACAAAAACGTGAACAAGAAGATGTCAGCTCAATTCAAAAGGCTATTGATGAAATGTATGCTGAACAAGCCAAACAGTATGTAGAAGATCCAGTCTTCCAAGAAAATGGCTTTGAAAAAGAAAAAGAAGCCAGAGCTGCTGAAGACCAAGAAGGCGAAGAAACACAACAACCTACCTCAGAACACATACAAACAGAAACGTCTGAAGAAACGTCAACACAACCACAAAACGACTTTGACTATGAAGAAGTAGATTTAAACCAAGTTCAAGACATGCATCAATTAGACGAACAAGACGTTAAAGTTGTAGAAGATGCTCCTGAAGAAACACAACAACTTGAATCAGAATCACCTCAATCTGAGACAGAAAATCTAACAGAGTCTCCTGAGCCTTTACCAGAAGTTTCTGAAGCACAATATACCGAAATTGAAGATGAAGAAGAACCAGTTGAAAGTGAACAGGAAGAAGTACCAGAAGAACCTGTAAATGGAACTGAAATGCATGAAAGTACTGACGAACAGGAATCAGAACCAGTACAAGAAACATCAGAAGAACCTGAAGATGAACAGGATGAACTACAAGAAGATAATTCTACGGAGGTTCAAGAACCTGTGTTAGCACCAGATAGTAATACATCTAAATCAGAGGCAACGAAAACTGATGAGACTAAAGAAGAAGTCACAGAAGAAAAAGCAAAATCGAGCCTTGAACCTCAATTGAAACCAGATCAACCAAAATCTGATGATGCAGAAAAAGAAGAGTCAAAAACAGAAATAAAAGAGGAACAAGAAGAATCAGTTGAACAAGAAGAAACTAATGAAAAAGTTTCTACACCTGACTCTAATAATGAAGAACAAGAAGAAAATAAAGCAGAGGCAGAAGAAGTTAAAACTGAACAACCGAAAATTTCTCGTCCAATTCGTAAAGGTGCTAAGCCGTTCAATGTGATGATGACACCATCAGACAAACGTCGTATGATGGATGCACAAAAACGTAAAGCTGCACAAACTTCAAAAACACAAACAAGTGGTTCTGCGGTTTCTTCAGAGCCTGAACAAAGCGTGGTTTCACAAACGACTGAAGTTTCGACTCATGACGACAGTGAACCACAATCATCACAATATGAAAATCAAAACTCTGATCAACCAAAAGCTGAACAAGGACATATCACAACAAGTGTACAGACAGCAAAAACGACACAATCTAATGCACAAGAGGAAGTTAAGCAACCTGTAACTGCACAAAAGGAACCTGTTCAAGCACATCACGAAGGTATTCGAAAAGGGCCTAATTTAAAACTGCCAAGTCTAGATTTATTAGATGAACCAGAAGTACATGAAGTTGACCAAGAGTGGATAGATGAGAAAAAAGAAGAGTTGAATGATGCATTTTATTACTTCAATGTACCTGCAGAGGTTAAGAATGTTACAGAAGGACCTAGTGTGACACGTTTTGAATTATCTGTTGAAAAAGGGGTAAAAGTTTCTAGAATCACTGCATTACATGATGATTTGAAAATGGCTTTAGCCGCCAAAGATATTCGAATTGAGGCACCGATTCCAGGTACAAGTTTAGTAGGTATAGAAGTACCAAATATATCGCCAACAAAAGTGAACTTAAAATCTATTATTGAGAGTCCTCAATTTAAGAATGCAGAATCTAAATTAACAGTTGCGATGGGTAATCGCATCAATAATGAACCGTTATTAATGGATATTGCGAAAACGCCACACGCACTGATAGCAGGGGCTACGGGTTCAGGTAAATCTGTTTGTATCAACAGCATATTACTTTCACTATTATATAAAAATCATCCAGAAGAGTTGAAACTCTTGCTGATTGATCCGAAAATGGTAGAGTTAGCACCATACAATGGTTTACCGCATTTAGTATCACCTGTGATTACAGATGTCAAAGCAGCAACACAAAGCTTGAAGTGGGCTGTTGATGAAATGGAAAGACGTTATAAATTATTTGCGCAATATCATGTGCGAAATATTACAGCTTTCAATAAAAAAGCTTCATACGAGCAACGTTTGCCTAAAATTGTCATTGTAATCGACGAGCTTGCAGACTTAATGATGATGGCACCGCAAGATGTAGAGCAATCTATTGCGAGAATTGCACAAAAAGCACGTGCATGCGGTATTCATATGCTTGTAGCAACACAACGTCCATCTGTAAACGTTATTACAGGATTAATCAAAGCGAATATTCCAACTCGTATCGCATTTATGGTATCATCTAGTGTGGATTCAAGAACTATATTAGATAGCGGCGGTGCAGAACGCTTACTTGGTTACGGAGATATGTTGTATCTTGGTAATGGTATGAATAAACCAATTCGCGTTCAAGGCAGCTTTGTGTCTGATAAAGAAATCGATGCAGTTGTCGATTTTATTAAGGCACAACGTGAACCGGAATATTTATTTGAAGAAAAAGAATTGTTAAAACAAACAAAAGCACAACCTAAAGATGAGTTGTTTGATGATGTATGTCGATTTATGGTTGCAGAGGGCAATATCTCAACATCACTCATTCAGCGTCATTTCCAAATTGGTTACAATAGAGCTGCACGAATTGTTGACCAACTTGAAGCGTTGGGTTATATTTCAGGTTCGAACGGTTCGAAACCAAGAGAAGTTTATTTGACTGCAGCTGAAATAAATGAGGAATAAGAAAGAAGGAGTTTAAGTATGACACACTATCATTTTGTCGGTATTAAAGGCTCTGGTATGAGTTCATTGGCGCAAATTATGCATGATTTAGGCCATGAAGTTCAGGGCTCCGACATCGACCAATATGTGTTTACAGAAGATGCATTAAGAAATAAAGGGGTTAAAATTTTGCCATTTAACCCAGACAATATTCAAAAAGGCATGGTTGTTATTCAAGGAAACGCCTTTTCAGATGAACATGAAGAAATTGTCCGCGCAAAAGAATTAGGATTAGAAATTATTGATTATCCTACATTCTTAGGCCATGTCATTGAGCAGTATACGTCTGTAGCTGTGACAGGTGCACACGGCAAAACATCTACAACAGGCCTTTTATCACATGTAATGAATGGAGATAAAAGAACTTCTTTCTTAATTGGTGATGGCACAGGTTTAGGTATTCCTCAAAGTGAATATTTTGCATTTGAAGCATGTGAATATAGACGTCACTTTTTAAGTTATCATCCGGATTATGCGATTATGACGAACATCGACTTTGATCATCCTGATTATTTTAAAGATATTGATGACGTTACAAGTGCGTTCCAAGAAATGGCGCATAATGTCAAAAAAGCAATTATCGCATGGGGTAAAGATGACCATTTAAGAAAAATTAAAGCAGATGTTCCTGTTTATTACTATGGATTAGAAAAAGATGAAGATATTTATGCTGATAACCTTCAAATTACAGAACATGGTACATCGTTTGACGTGTACATTGACGGTAAATTCTTCGACCATTTCTTATCACCGCAATACGGGGATCATAATATTTTAAATACACTTGCGGTTATTATGGTTTGTCATTTAGAAGGTCTTGATGTAAAAAATATTAAAGAAGCGTTAGAAACATTCGGCGGAGTGAAACGTAGATTTAATGAAACAAAAGTACATAATCAAGTAATTGTTGACGATTATGCCCACCATCCGCGCGAAATTAATGCTACAATTGAGACAGCACGTAAAAAATACCCGCATAAAGAGGTTATCGCTGTCTTTCAACCGCATACGTATTCTAGAACAAAAGCGTTCTTGAATGAGTTTGCTGAAAGCTTGAATAAAGCAGACCGTGTCTTCTTATGTGATATTTTCGGATCTATCCGTGAACATGAAGGCAGTTTGACAATTCAAGATTTAATTGATCGCATTCCAGGTGCGCAATTAATCGGTGAAAAAAATGTAAATATATTGAAATCATATGAAGATGCTGTGATTTTATTTATGGGTGCAGGGGATATTCAAAAAGTTGAACGTGCCTATTTAGACAATCACGGAGTAATTAATGAATTTTAATATGTTTATGTTAAAATATGTATGGGTATTAAGTAAAAATAAGACATAAGCAATTTAGGAGGCGTTTTTAATGGACTGGATTTTACCTATAGCAGGTCTAATTGCAGCTATAGCATTTTTAGTATTAGTAATCGGAATTGTAGTTGTTCTTTTATCTGTTAAGAAAAACTTAGACTACGTGGCTAAGACTCTTGATGGAATTGAAGGACAAATTCAAGGGATTACAAGAGAATCAACAGATTTACTTCATAAAGCAAACCGCTTAACTGAAGATATTCAAGATAAAGTGGACCGCTTAAATTCTGTAGTTGATGGAGTAAAAGGTATCGGTGACTCTATCCAAGATTTAGATGGATCAGTGGACCGAGTAACTAACTCAATTGCACATAATATTTCTCAAAACGAAGATAAAATTTCACAAGTCATCCAATGGTCAAACGTTGCGATGGAAATTGCTGATAAATGGCAATACAGAAAACAACGTAGAGAAAGTGCAAACTACAGAGGATAATGGTTAAATGCAGTTCTAACTGGAACTGTGTACCTCATCTGTAGGCTACATTATCAATTATAAGACGTACTAACTGCACTTAAATGAGGTTGAATCAACTTTGTTTAAGTGCTTTTACTTTATAGGAGGCAAATACATGAGAAAGAACGACGAAGCTAGATTAGAAATTTACGAAGTTGAAGCTATGTCTGATACTGTCCGTAAAGATTTCGTTTATGGGTTCATCGCAGGAATATTTATTGGTACAGCAGGTGGTTTTGTGATTAATCAAGTGAAAAAACGTAAACAACTTGAAAAGCAAAATCAACCAGCAGAAGCAAAGAAACCATCAGTGAAAGAAAAAGTGTCTGCACAGACAGATGCGCTTAAAGCAAATGCACAAAGTCAAATTCAAGATATTAAAGATAAAGCACAACAGCTTAAATCTGATGTAAAACAAAAATTCAACAATGATGAACAAGAAACAGATCCAAAAGCATTACGAGCGCAACGTGAAGCAATTCGTAATGAAGCAGCAGCACATGATTTAGCAAATGTTTCTCCGCAAGCTCAAGATGTTCAAACAGACAACAATCCTTTAAAATCTTCACAACCAGATACAGTGCCTTTCCATGAATTTACAGCAACAGGAAATGCATTAGCAGCGAAAGAAAAAGCTAAATTAATTGAAAATGATAATACAGTAGCAACTAAAGTAGCTGAACTATTTGAAGCTAAACCAGTAAAATCAAGTGGTTTTAAAACAGTTCCAGTATTAGTTACAGTTGCAGCTGCAACAACAGCAGTAGGAAGCAAAAAAGCTGCGGATGCTAAAGCAGCAAAACCTGCAGATGCTGAAAAACGTACAGCACAAACACATGAGAAAGCTTCATTCAATAAAGGTGTTATTACGCATGATAAAGCAACTGCTAATCATTCAGAAGCACACAAAACACCAGAAGCTTCAGGTAAAGTAGAATCTAAGACTGTTAATGATACAAAAACAACGAAAACAGAAACAACTAAAACGACAAACACACCTAAGAAAAATGCATCAACAACTAAGCAGACAGCGAAAGCTACTTCACCGAAAGATGCGACAAAAACTACAAAAACAACAACACAAAAACCAGCAGCAAAAGGAAACAAAACAACGACACAAAAAACAACAACAAAGACAACAAAATCAGCTGCAAACAAATCAACAAAGAAACCTAGTGTAACACCAGCGAATAAGAAAACAACGAATAACACTACAAAGACACAACCAAAAGGTGAAACAACTACGAAGAAAATTGAAAAGAAAACATTCAATGACTAATTGTACCTAAAAGAAATCAACCTTATTCTTTTTGAGGTTGATTTTCTTTTTTACTTTTGGTTAAATCTAGTTAAGGAATTGTGAGAAAATTAATAATAATCGAAACAATTCGATTTATTTCGCTTTTCCTCTTGATTAATGATAAAGTTCTTGCTAGAATAACTGTTAAATTCAATATTTTTATCGCTTTAAAGCGTGATAAATTGGATGCAAAAATTACATAGAGGTGACCAAATAATGAATAAGTTAGAACAGTACAGAAATGAAATTCAAGACATTAATGAAAAGATTTTAGACTTACTAGTAGAACGTGGTAAGTTAGCACAGAAAATAGGGGATGAAAAGCGTAAACAAGGTACTAAGGTTTATGATCCTGAACGTGAAAAAGTAATGTTGAATGCTTTAATCGAAAAAAATAATGGTCCATTTAACGATAATGTAATTAAACAATTATTCAAAGAAATATTTAAAGCATCCACTGACTTACAAAAATCTGATCGTGAAAAACATTTAATTGTTTCAAGAAAATTAAAAGCAGAAGATACAATTGTACGCTTTGACAATGGTGGAGTTATTGGTGATGGCAACAAGTCATTCATTTTCGGTCCATGTTCAGTAGAATCACAAGAACAAGTCGATGCAGTTGCTCAAGACTTACAAAGTAAAGGATTAAAATTCATCCGTGGCGGTGCTTTCAAACCACGTACTTCTCCTTATGACTTCCAAGGTCTAGGATTAGAAGGATTGAAAATTCTTAAAAACGTTAAAGATAAATATAATTTAAATGTTGTAAGTGAAATCGTAACACCAGCTGATTTAGAATTGGCAGATGATTACCTAGATGTGTTCCAAATTGGTGCACGTAACATGCAAAACTTCGAATTATTAAAAGAAGCAGGACGTACAAACAAACCAATTTTATTAAAACGTGGTTTATCTGCGACAATTGAAGAGTTCATTTTCGCAGCAGAATATATTGCATCACAAGGTAACCAAAATATTATCTTATGTGAACGTGGTATAAGAACATACGAAAAAGCAACACGTAATACTTTAGATATCTCAGCAGTACCGATTCTTAAACAAGGTACACACTTACCAGTAATGGTAGACGTAACACATAGTACAGGAAGAAAAGATATTATGCTTCCAACAGCTAAAGCAGCTTTAGCAGTAGGTGCAGATGGTGTTATGGCAGAAGTACATCCTGATCCAGCTGTTGCATTAAGTGATAGCGGACAACAAATGGATATTGAACAATTCAACAAATTCTATGATGAGCTAAAACCACTTGCTGATATGTACGATAGCAAGCAATTACGCTAATATATAGTTAATTGAAAGCCTTTTAAATTAAAGTATTCAAACCTTTGATTTAAAGGGCTTTTTTGTGTTTTGCAAAACATCATATGTGTGACAAAACAGTGACAGCAGAAAGTTTTGTTTTGAGTTTGTGACAAATTATGGTACACTTTGAAAATGTTGTGAAAACTTACTATAATAGTGTTTGAAACGCTTTCAGAAAGGGTGATATTATGACCGTTACTATTTATGATGTTGCAAGAGAAGCGCGTGTTTCCATGGCAACTGTTTCTCGTGTGGTAAATGGCAACCAAAATGTCAAACCAGAAACTAGAGATAAAGTAAATGCAGTCATCAAAAAGCTTAACTACAGACCTAATGCTGTTGCACGAGGGTTAGCAAGTAAAAAAACAACAACAGTCGGGGTAATTATTCCAGATATCTCGAATGTATACTATTCTCAACTCGCAAGAGGGTTAGAAGATATTGCAACGATGTATAAATATCATTCAATTATTTCTAACTCTGACAATGATTTAGAAAAAGCTAAAGAAATTTTTAACAATCTACTTAGCAAACAAGTAGATGGTATTATTTTCTTAGGCGGAACACTCGATGCAGAATTGGAAAGTTTAATTGAAAACTCTTCTGTACCTGTTGTAGTTTCAGGAACAAGTGATGATGATAATACAGTTGCTTCTGTAAATATCGACTATAAACAAGCTGCTGAAGAAGTGACTAATCATTTAATCAATTCTGGCGCAAAACGCTTTGCCTTTGTTGGCGGCAATAACTCTGAAAAAGCAGAAAACGATGTGTTATCTAGTTTAAGAGATACACTAGCATCACATGGTTTATCTTTAGAAGATAATCTGACTTTCAGAGGTAAAGAAACATATCGCGATGGTATTAAAGCTTTTGAAGATATTAAAGCGTATCAACCAGATGCAATTTTATCTATCAGTGATGAACAAGCTATTGGTATTGTCCATGCTGCTGAAGATGCGAATATCAACATTCCATCTGATTTACAAATTGTAAGCTTTAATAATACACGTTTAGTTGAAATGGTACGTCCGCAACTATCAAGTGTCATTCAACCGCTTTATGACATCGGTGCAGTAGGTATGCGTTTACTTACTAAATATATGAATAATGAAACGATTGAAGATTCAACGGTCATTTTACCATATCGTATAGAGTATCGCGGTACAACAAAATAAGATGTATAAATTTAAAAGTCTGAAAGAAAGTCACATTACTTTCCTCCAGACTTTTTTATTTTCCTTCATTTAATCAGAACCAACTCGCAACCTGGTTCGCATGTTTTAAGTTCTTAGCAGTAATTTCTGCAGTACGTGGAATTTCCATATAATCTAGACGTTTATCCTCCCAAGTCGTTGGCAAATCAGTCGGCGTATAAGTTCGCCATTTTTCTACCCATTCTTTCGGTAAATCTCCATGTTGAATCGGCACATCCATCAAACTCAAGAAGACATGACTCCAAGCTCTTGGAACAACGCGCCAAATGTTATATCCACCGCCACCGAACATCATGACTTTCCCATCTGTATATTCATCTGCCAACGCTTTAATATAATAGGGAATAGCATAGAGTGAATCTAAAGTACAATTCATATGAGTAAGTGGATCGAGATAGTGAATATCAACACCATGTACACTTAAAATAATATCAGGTTTGAATGATTTAACAACAGGTGTGACAGTGCGTTTAAAACAATCAATATATGAATCATCTTCTGTATAAGGTTCAAGCGGAACATTGACAGAATAACTGAAACCTTGTTCTTTGCCGCGTTCTGTATAATGACCTGAACCTGGAAATAAAAATTTACCCGTTTCATGAATGGAATAATTCAGAATTTCATTTTGTGTATAGAAGCTCCATTGCACACCGTCCCCATGATGTGCATCTGTATCTATAATCATCACTTTCATGTTATAGCGTTCAGATAAGTATTTAGCGGTAATGGCGATATCATTGTAAATACAGAAGCCATTTGCGCGGCCTGGCAATGCATGATGTAATCCTCCGCCTAAATGACATCCGTTTTTAACTTCTCCTTGAACAATCATATCAGCAAGTTTTAAAGCACCGCCTACAATACGTGCACTATGTTGATGCATATGTTTAAACTGTGATGTATCTTCGTTCGCAAAACCATATTTTTTGGATTCTACCTCACTTAAAATTCCACGAGAAGCGTGTTTAATCGCATTTACGTAGTCATAAGAATGTATAAGTGTTAATTCTTCATCTGTGGCGATTCTCGGTGTAATAATTTGACTTGAACTCAGTAATCCTGCATCGATTAACAGTTCAGTCGTCAATTTTAAGCGCATTTGATTAAAAGGATGTTCATTACTGAACCGATAGCGCATTAATTGATTTGAATAAACATACCCCGTTTGTTTTTTGTTTTGACTCATAAAATCTCCCCTTTAGTAGAAGAAGCGGTTCATAAAACGTATATCATCAAACGCCTCCATCTGGTCTAATGTGATACGTGCACCGATTCTTGCCATTAAACAGTTTGCTGGATGTCCTGTAATTTCAGGATCATCAGTTGCGAAAATCTCTAAACCCCCATGAGACATCAACTTCTGCATTAATTTTTTATATTCGTAGACATCTAATTTAGAGTTTTTCAAATCCCAGTGCCAATAGTACTCAGTTGTTAACACAATATAATCTTCAAATTCATCTTCACTTAAGCTTGTTTTAATGAGTTCATTACCTAATCCTGTACCGCGATGCGGTAAGGCTATTTCAACGGCACCAAGCTCAATTAAATAGGGCAGGTTGCCTGTAGACCAACGTTCTAATGGATCAGGATAATGATAAGTGACATATCCGACAATGGTGTTTTCATGTCGTAAGACGTAAATACGACCTTCTGGCAATTCACTAATTTCTTGAATCGCTTCAAATTGTTCGATAGGTCTTCTAAATGCATCCAAACCATCATCGTAATCCATTTGTTCAAGTTGTTTACGTGGTACAGGACCTTCAATAACATAAGTTGTATCGTGACGTGTGTATGTTTGTTTTACATACGTTTTGACATGTTCCATCTTGCCACATCCTTTTTCATATTCTCCTAAGATGAGAGTGCTAAAATTTACTTTTTCACTAAAATGATATGTTTCCACGTATTAATTTAATTATAATGGTTTTAACATAAATTTACACACAAATCAGAATTATCGCAATTATTTTTGAAAATTTACTATGATTTTTGTATAATGGTTTTTGAAAGCGATTTCAAACAAAGGGGGCAATTCAAATGAAAGTTGATATTTATAAAGGGGGAGAAGGTAATTATAACCTTCAAAACTATGACGAAACGTATCAGAACTTTGATTGGAAAGACGTAGAAAAAGCTTTTTCATGGTATGAAACAGGAAAGATCAATATGGCGTATGAATGTATTGATCGTCACGTAGATAATGGTCTAGGGGATAAAGTGGCCTTAAACTACAAAGATGCCAAACGTAAAGAAAGTTATACTTATAAAGAAATGCAGCAATTATCGAATAAAGCCGCAAACGTACTAAAAGATAAAGCGCAAGTAGAAAAAGGGGATCGTGTCTTTATCTTTATGCCAAGAACACCAGAGTTATACTTTGCGTTCTTTGGTATTTTAAAAATTGGTGCGATTGTCGGACCATTATTTGAAGCATTTATGGAAAAAGCAGTCGCTGACCGTTTAGATAATAGTGATGCGAAAGTAATTGTAACAACGAAAGATTTAGTAGATCGAATTCCAAAAGACGACTTACCAAACTTAGAGAAAATTGTCATCGTCGATAATGATGGGGTAGACGATGAATACGTAGATTTTCAACAAGAAATGGAAGATGCTAGCGATTCATTTGATATCGAATGGTTAGATCGTGAAGACGGTTTGATTTTACATTATACTTCTGGCTCTACAGGACAACCTAAAGGTGTGTTACATGTTCAAGATGCCATGATTGTACACTATATTTCAGGTAAATATGTTCTTGATTTACAAGAAGACGATATTTATTGGTGTACAGCAGACCCAGGTTGGGTAACTGGTACTTCATACGGTATTTTCGCACCTTGGCTAAACGGTGTGACAAACTGTATTGCTGGGGGACGTTTCTCTCCTGAAGCATGGTATGGCATGATTGAAGAATTTAAAGTCACAATTTGGTATACAGCACCGACAGCGTTACGTATGTTAATGAGTGCAGGAGACGACGTTGTGAAGAAATACGATTTATCATCATTAAGAGAAGTGTATTCTGTAGGTGAACCATTAAACCCAGAAGTAATTAAATGGGCAAAAGAAGTATTAGAACACACTGTTTTAGATACTTGGTGGATGACAGAAACAGGCGGTCATATGATTGTCAACTATCCTTCTATGGATGTAAAACTAGGTTCTATGGGTAAACCATTACCTGGTATTGAAGCGGCTATTGTGGATGACCAAGGTAATGAGTTACCACCGAATCGAATGGGTAACTTAGCCATTAAAAAAGGCTGGCCATCTATGATGCGTAAAATTTGGAAAAACCAAGAAAAGTATGATTCTTACTTTATTGGTGATTGGTATGTATCAGGAGATTCAGCATATCAAGATGAAGATGGATACTTCTGGTTCCAAGGTCGTGTTGATGATGTGATTATGACTGCTGGTGAACGTGTCGGACCATTCGAAGTGGAATCTAAATTAGTGGAACATCCTGCAGTCGCAGAAGCAGGTGTTATTGGTAAACCAGACCCAGTACGTGGTGAAATTATTAAAGCATTCGTTGCTTTAAATCATGGCTATGAACCAGATGATGAATTGAAAGAAGATATCAGAACATTCGTCAAACACGGTTTATCTGCGCACGCTGCACCAAGAGAAATTGAATTCAAAGATAAATTACCGAAAACACGTTCAGGTAAAATTATGAGACGTGTATTAAAAGCTTGGGAACTTGATCTTCCTGAAGGTGATTTAAGTACAATGGAAGACTAATTGTATATAAAAAACTAACAATAAAATAGGTTGATCATATGAGCGATATCAAAATAAAATCAATGTTTTGGTATCGCTTTCATTATTGCAAAATAAAGGTTTTACATAAAATTTTATCATCTATTTTTGTAATATTACCATAAAAGTAAGAATACTTAAAAATTAATGATGAATATGTTCGACAATAAATGTATATTTCGATATGATGAATGATGTAAAAGGTTTTAAAAACAGTTGAAGCAAGTCTCTATTTACTGCATTTATCTAAACGTATTTTAAAAGCGTTGAGGGCATAAAAGTACGTGGTAAATAAAGTGAACGGATGGTTGCTGAGACTGTAATTCAATTACTAAATAAGGGGCTGAATGAATTGAGTCATTTATCAGATTTGGATATCGCGAATCAAGCTACATTACAACCAATTAAAGACATTGCAGAAAAGATTGGTATTTCGGAAGATGCTTTAGAACCATATGGTCACTATAAAGCTAAAATTGACATTAACCAATTAAAAGACAATGGGGACAAAGGGAAAGTTGTTCTTGTTACTGCAATGAGTCCAACACCAGCTGGTGAAGGTAAATCAACTGTAACTGTTGGTTTAGCAGATGCCTTCCATGAATTAGGAGATAATGTCATTATGGCATTACGTGAGCCAGCATTAGGTCCAGTATTCGGTATTAAAGGTGGCGCAACTGGCGGCGGTTACGCACAAGTATTACCAATGGAAGATATCAACTTACACTTCAACGGTGACTTCCATGCGATTACAACAGCAAACAACGCGTTATCAGCATTTATTGATAACCACATCCATCAAGGTAATGCGTTAGGCATTGACCAACGTCGTATCGAATGGAAACGTGTGTTAGACATGAACGACCGTGCGTTAAGACAAGTTGTAGTAGGTCTTGGTGGACCAACACAAGGTGTTCCGCGTGAAGATGGATTCAACATCACAGTAGCATCTGAAATTATGGCGATTCTTTGCCTAAGCACTGGCTTGAAAGACTTAAAAGAAAGTATCGCTAACATTACAGTTGCATATACACGTGATCGCAAACCAGTTACGGTTGCTGATTTAGAAGTTGAAGGTGCAATTGCGATGATTCTTAAAGACGCAATCAAACCTAACTTAGTGCAATCAATCGAAGGTACACCAGCATTAATTCACGGTGGGCCATTCGCAAATATTGCACATGGTTGTAACTCAATTCTTGCAACTGAAACAGCACGTAAACTAGCTGATGTTGTGGTGACTGAAGCTGGATTCGGTTCAGACTTAGGTGCTGAAAAATTCATGAACATCAAATCACGTAAAGCAGGATTCGAACCAAGTGCTGCTGTAGTTGTTGCGACAATCCGTGCATTGAAAATGCATGGCGGCGTAGCAAAAGATGACTTGAAAGAAGAAAATGTTCAAGCAGTTAAAGACGGTTTAGAAAACTTAGCACGTCATATCAAAAACATCCGTTCATTCGGTGTAGAACCAGTCGTAGCATTAAATGCATTCGTAGCAGATACAGATGCTGAAACTAAAGTAGTTGAAGACTGGGCAAAAGAAAACAATGTACGTATTGCCTTAACTGAAGTTTGGGAAAAAGGCGGCAAAGGCGGCATTGAATTAGCTGAACAAGTGAAAGAAGTATTAAATGAAAAACATGATTTCAAAAATACTTATGAACTTGATGAACCAATTGAACAAAAAATCGAAAAAATTGTTAAAAACATCTATGGCGGTAAAAAAGTAACATTTACAAGCAAAGCACAAAAACAATTGAAACAAATTAAAGATAACGGTTGGGATAATTACCCAGTATGTATGGCTAAAACACAATATTCATTCTCAGATGATAAAGATTTATTAGGTGCGCCTGATGATTTCGAAATCACAATCAGAGAATTACAAGCTAAAACAGGTGCTGGCTTTATCGTTGCTTTAACAGGTGCGATTATGACAATGCCTGGCTTACCTAAGAAACCAGCTGCATTAAATATGGACGTTACAGAAGACGGCCATGCGAAAGGTTTATTCTAATTTAAGCTATAACTAAAACAGGCCCTGAAGTGTGAGTATATTACTCATGACTTCAGGGTCTTTTTGTCATTAAATGTGCTTCTATATTATATTTTTCTGCTTTTTCATACGTAGATTCAGAAATCAATCCTTCTACTCTCATACGCCATAGTACATAATGTTGGCGCTGTAAGCCGATTTCGAGTTCATCTTTAGGTTTAAGTGTGCCGTCTGCTTCATAAGGTGTGTAATAATAAGGACTTTGAACTAATCCGACAAGATAAGTCGCTTCCGGCAAATTCACATCACTTGGCGGTTTCCCGAATAAACTAAATGAAGCGGATCCAATACCTGTAATGTTGTCGCCATTATAATCACGTCCAAAAGGAACGATGTTCAAATACGTATATAAGATTTCTTCTTTAGTCATAATCCGTTCAAGTTTGAGTGCCAATACAATTTCATTTGCTTTACGGTTATAGGTCTTATCATTATTCAACACCTGATTCTTAATCACTTGTTGGGTAATGGTACTGCCGCCTGAAGAGACCTCTGTTTCAAATATATCTTGATAAATAGCTCTCAGTAATGCCTTAGGTAAGATTCCATCATGTTTATAATACAGTGAATCTTCAGAAGCTATTAAAGCTTTAGGTATTAAAGCATTCACGCTTTTCGGTCCAACTAACAATGGGTTTTGTGATTCATCATATTGTGATAAGAAATCCTTTTTAGCATAATTGACTTGTTCATCACCAGGTACATTCAGTACTGCCTCACGTAATTCTGTATCTGTAATATTTTCTGACTGCGCTGTCATACTCATAAAGAAACCGACTAATAAACCGGTTGCTAAACTCAAAGTCAGCAAAATAATAATGAACAGCCAAACAAAAGAATATTTAATCCGCTTATACCATTGTTCAAAGATACGAAGCGGGGTAGAAGCTAAGGGTGCATTAAGTTTGAATGGTTTCATGTTTCGCCTCCGTTAATTAAACATAGTATAGCATAATTGAATTCAAGTTGACTTTTAAAAAACAGTTGATTATAATGAATACAAATTAATATGTTTTGGATAAGGAAAAGTAACTCATTTGATTGTTTTCAGAGAACTGGTGGATGCTGCGAACCAGTAACAACAAATCAGTGAATACACCTGTTGCCTTAATAAAAAGTATCCAACGTTTGACTTAATGAACGTATCATTAATGAAAGTAACCTTTTTAAGTATGGTGGTACCGTGCAATAGATGCGCCCTTACAGAATTTTTCTGTAAGGGTTTTTTTATTTTCCAAATTTCTAAAACACAGCAAACACAAAATATGAGGAGGAATATGATATGACAAATGAATTATTACAAGACTTAGAGTGGCGTGGCCTAGTTTATCAACAAACAGATGCTGAAGGTTTAAAAGCATTATTAGATAAAGAGCAAGTGACATTATACTGTGGTGTGGACCCAACTGCTGACAGTATGCATATCGGTCATTTATTACCATTATTAACTTTACGTCGTTTCCAAGAATACGGTCATAAACCGATTGTATTAATCGGCGGCGGTACAGGTATGATTGGAGACCCATCAGGCAGAACGGACGAACGTGTTTTACAAACAGAATCACAAGTTGAAGATAACGTACGTGGTATCGGTGCACAAATGGATAAAATCTTTAATTTCTCTGGTGAAGGTGCAGCACAACTTGTTAACAATAAAGATTGGTTAAGCCAAATTTCATTAATTGATTTCTTACGTGATTACGGTAAACATGTAGGCGTGAATTACATGTTAGGTAAAGATTCAGTACAATCACGTTTAGAAAAAGGTATTTCTTACACTGAATTCACATACATGATTTTACAAGCAATTGATTTCGGTCATTTAAACCGTGAATTTAACTGTAAAGTTCAAATCGGCGGCTCTGACCAATGGGGTAATATCACAAGTGGTATCGAATTAATGCGCCGTATGTACGGTCAAACAGAAGCGTTTGGTTTCACAATTCCATTAGTTACAAAAGCAGATGGTAAGAAATTCGGTAAATCCGAATCAGGTACAGTTTGGTTAGATGCTGAAAAAACAAGCCCATACGAACTTTACCAATTCTGGATCAATACATCTGACGAAGATGTTATCAAGTTCTTAAAATACTTTACGTTCTTAGATAAAGCAGAAATTGAACAATTAGAAGCATCTAAAAATGAAGCACCTCATAAACGTGAAGCGCAAAAAGCACTTGCTGAAAATGTTGTAAGCTTTATTCATGGTCAAGCTGCCTTAGATGATGCGATTCGTATTTCAGAAGCATTATTCAGCGGTAATTTAAAAGCTTTAAGCAGTCAAGAATTACGTGAAGGCTTTAAAGATGTACCACAAGCTGCAGTCGGCCATGATACAACAAATATTGTTGATTTCATTGTAGAAGCGGGTATTTCTTCTTCTAAACGCCAAGCACGTGAAGATGTATCAAACGGTGCGATTTACATTAATGGTGAACGTCAACAGGATTTAAAATATGAAATTACTGACGAAGATAAAATTGATAATGAATTTACAATAGTACGTCGCGGTAAAAAGAAATACTTCATGGTGAAATACCAATAATATTATTATTTCAGAAATGAATATAAACAAATAAAACGCTTGAAGAGGAATGTCCTGCTTCAAGCGTTTTAATATGTGTTCAAACGATTATTTTTTACCTATACGTACATCTAGATCTTGTTTCTTGCCATCACGGATAACTTTAACTTTCAATGTATCGTCCGGCTTTTTATTTTCATATAAGTAAGATCTTAAATCACTATCATCTTTAATCGCTTTACCATCTGCTTCGATGATAATGTCTCCTTCTTTAAGTTCGCTGCTGCCTGAAGCTTTCGCCACATAGACACCATCATTACGATCAGTATCTAATTCACGTTTATAACGTTCAGGAATGTCGCTCATGTTGATTGTACCGATACCAATAGAAGGGCGTTCGACTTTACCATGTTTTACAAGTTGTTCGATTGTAATTTTCACTTCATTACTTGGAATCGCAAATCCGATACCTTCAACTTGTGCCATAGAAATTTTCATAGAGTTGATGCCGACAAGATCGCCATCTAAATTGACTAAAGCACCGCCTGAGTTACCAGGGTTGATTGCTGCATCGGTTTGTAGCACTGACACTTTATTATTACCGGCAGATGTTTGTGTTTCAATCGTACGTTCATTTGCAGAAATGATACCTGATGTCACAGTATTCGCAAATTCTAATCCTAATGGGTTACCAATCGCAAAAACGCTGTCTCCTGTTTTAACTTTTGATGAGTTTGCGAATTGGATAGCTTTAGTGCCCGGTGCATTTTCGATTTTTAATACCGCGATATCAGTTAATGCATCTTTGCCGACTAATTTAGCATCGACTTTTTTTGTATCATGTAATTGAACTTTGATTTCACTTGCACCATCCACCACATGATTGTTAGTAACGATATACGCACTGTCACCGGATTTTTGATAAATTACACCAGAACCGATACCCGCTTCTTGTGATTTACCAGCAGAGCCATTGAAGAAATCTTCTAAGCTTTGTGCTTTCTGCATATTGATTACACCAACAATAGAAGGCGAGACATCATTGATCATTTGATTAACAGATTTATACTTTGAACTTTTACCGTCTAAGACATTGCCGCCTTTACTATTTGAGGCTTCTTGTACAGTCGCACCGTCATTTGATGAATTCATCAATTTTGTGGCACCGAAGACAATTAAAGCGCTGACGATTCCCGAAAGTAAAGCGATGAGAATCACACGTAACCATGGGAACGAACGCTTAGGCGGTTGATAATTTTCGTTATAGTATTCAGTCATTGAATTCCTCCCAATATGTTTCTTTTTATTATTATCATATGTTTAGTACATAATTTCTACTATTTTGCTATGACAAACTTTATAAGATGATGACAGAATCAATAGAAGCTTGAAATAGGCTTGTTGCCAAGGGGCGGAAGTGATAGAATTTGTATAGTTAAATAAACAATTTAGTAGGTGACAGAATGTATAAATTTATCAGCAGTATTTTATATTGGATTATTGTCAAACTAAGTAAATCGCTTAAAGTTTATGGACGAGAAAATGTACCGCAACTAAATCGTTATGTGGTCACTTGCAACCATGAAAGTTATAACGAAGTGATTATGCTTGGTATGGCGCTTTACCCAAATCAAATCCATTATATGGCTAAGAAAGAGTTATTTTATAACCCGGCTTTCGGCAACTTCTTAAAATCATTAAATGCTTTTCCAGTGGATCGTGAAAATCCGGGACCAAGTACTATTAAAACACCTGTGAATTTATTGAAGAAAAATAAAACAATCGGTATGTTCCCAGCAGGACATCGTACTTCTGAAGAAACACCATTAAAACGTGGTGCAGCTACGATTGCTATGATGGCAAAAGTACCTATTGTACCTGCAGCTTATGAAGGTCCAGATAAAATTATTGGTCTAGTAACAGGCAAAGCTAAAATTATTTTCGGTGAACCGATTGATACGAACGCTTTACCAGACCATTTAAAAAAACGTCATGAAAAAGTGGACTATATTACACAAGAATTAACTAAACGTACAAGAGCCTTACAACAAGAATTAAAACAGTTACCTAAATAATAACATGACATCAAAGTCAGATGATGGTAGAGAACGCAGCTCCTTCACCGCATCTGACTTTATTTTTATGTGTTTTCAATTATTTTATATAGAGAGAGAAGGATGAACAATGTATAACTTTTTACAACGTCTTGGACGCTCATTAATGCTTCCCGTTGCCGTCTTACCAGCAGCAGCCATTATTATTGGTATCGGAAATTTATTAAAGGCTTTAGAGGTTACACCGACTTTAGCTGAATTTATTTTCCAAAGTGGTATCGCAGTTTTAGAACAACTCGGCTTACTTTTCGCGATTGGTGTGGCACTAGGTATGGCCAAAAAGAACGATGGTTCTGTGGCACTTGCGGCAGTTGTTGGTTACTTTGTTGTGACGTCAGTATTAAAAACAGAAACTTTAGCAAAAATTTTAAGTGTAAAAGAAGATAGCTTAAACATCGGTTTTACCGCTATGAATAACCAAAACGTATTTATCGGCTTAATTATCGGTTTAATTGCGGCATTTTGTTACAACAAATTCAGTGGGACCGAATTACCGACTGCTTTGTCATTCTTTAGTGGTAAGCGTTTAGTACCTATTATGACAGCATTCTTATCGGTTATTTTGACGATTATTTTATTATTTGTATGGCCATTCGTGTATAGTGGTATTATTTCATTTGGTAAATGGATTATGGATTTCGGTGCATTCGGTGCATTCCTGTACGGATTTTTCAACCGTTTATTAATTCCAACTGGATTACACCACGCATTAAATTCAGTATTCTGGTTTGATTTAGCAGGTATTAATGATATTGCGAAATTCCAAACAGGAGAAGGTGCGGTTAAAGGTATCACAGGCAGATATATGGCTGGATTCTTCCCAGTGATGATGTTTGGTGTGCCAGCAGCTGCTCTTGCTATGTATCAAACAGCGGATTCTAAACAAAAGAAACGTGTTGCTGGTTTAATGCTCGCTGGTTCGATTTCAGCCTTCTTTGTAGGTGTAACTGAACCGATCGAATTCGCATTTATGTTTGCAGCTCCAGTATTATTTGTAATTCATGCATTGTTAACAGGTTTATCTTTATTCATCGCTGCACTTTTCCATTGGACTGCAGGTTTCTCATTTAGTGCAGGACTGATTGACTTCTTATTATCATTAATCAATCCGGTTTCTAATCACCCATGGATGTTGATGGTACAAGGTGTTGTCTTCTTTGTAATTTATTATGTAGTGTTCAGAGTGGCTATTTCAGTCTTTAATTTAAATACTCCTGGTCGTGGAGATGAAAAGATTGCTGACCCTGTGGATGAAGAAGGTGTTTCAAGTGAGACGGGCAAAGGTGGCAAATATAGCGCAATGTCTACACAAATTATTTCTGGATTAGGTGGTAAAGAAAATATTACTTCACTAACGAACTGTGCTACACGTTTACGTTTAGAAGTGGCAAATATCGATCAAATCGATAAAGCGCAAATTAAACAATCCGGTGCTGCAGGTGTAACAACAAGCGGCCAACATAATGTTCAAGTCATTATCGGTACACAGGTTCAACAAGTCGCAGATGAAGTAGAAAGACAATTAGAATCAGAATAAAGTCATAAGAACGGAGACGCTTTAAGAAGAGTTGTCTCCGTTCTATTGCTTATTTATGTATAACTTTGTATAATATTAATTATTCTGAATTTTCCGAAGTAGGTGGAGAAATGAAAGCAGTATTATTTGATGTTGATGGTGTATTTTTAAGTGAAGAAAGATGTTTTGATGTTTCAGCATTAACGGTATACGAAATGCTGATGAGTCAGCACTTTTTAAAATTAATGCCGACTGTGACATTTAATTCTATTAATGACAGTGAAATCAACTTGATTCGCCAAGTTGTTTTTGATCAAGATAACATTTTAAATGCGATGAAATCTCGTGGTTTGAATTCCAACTGGGATATGTTGTTTATTGTGTTATCCATTCATTTGATAGATTTACTCAAAACGTTATCGAAAGAGGACAGGGAAGCCTTTTTAACAGCACATCCTTTTACAGATGTGACCATTCAAGAAGTAGGAGATTTGGTCGGTCGTCAACAAGTCGACTTTATGAAGCCGCTTCACTTTATCGAAAACGCAGAATCAGGTAAAACAAAAATTTACCGTGATTTACGCATCTATGCGGCAGAACAACTTGATACAAAACATACTGAGTTATTTGAAATCCGCAGTCCTTTATGGGAAATTGCACAAGAAGTATTCCAAGAATGGTATTTAGGTCATCGTTTATATCGAAAAGTTGAAGAAAAAATACCGAGAAGCGATTTTAAAACAGGTTATATTTATCATGAAGAAGAATTGGCTGAAGCGGATCAACTCAAAACTTTATTAAGTGACTTAAAAGCAGCTGGCTATACGCTCGCAGTTGCGACAGGTCGACCAAGAACGGAAACGTTAGTGCCATTTGAAGATAAAGGCTTTTTAAAATACTTTGATGAGTCACACATTGTATCAGCGAGTGAAGTGTTAAAGGCAGAAGAAATGTTCCCTGAACTTAAACCATTAGGTAAACCGAACCCGTTTTGTTATGTTGCCGCATATAACGGTAATAATGAAGCGGATTATCAAAATTATGCCGAACAACAAGAACAGGTATTTGCTGGAGAAGAGATATACATAGTCGGTGACTCTCTTGCAGATTTATTCAGTGCACAAAAGACAGGTGCAACGTTTATCGGTACTTTAACCGGTTTAAAAGGTAAAAAAGCGAAAGAAGAATTAGAATCATATCACGCAGATTATATTGTGGGTAATGTATTAGATATTCGTTCAATTTTATTGTAATGAAAAACCGGCAAACTTGGATATTATTTCCAGTTTGCCGGTATTTTTGTGATTATTATTTATTTAAGTCTACAAATTGAATAGATTCAAATCCATCGATTTGATGTAATGCAGCGATAACTTCGTCAGAAACAGGCATATCGACTGAGATAATCATCATCGCATTACCGCCTTGTGTAGTACGTCCTAAGTGCATAGAAGCGATGTTGATATCATATTCACCTAAAATTTGTCCTGTGCGTCCTACGATACCTGGACGGTCTTGGTGATGAATGACTAATTGATATTTTTCTGGTTTGAAATCAACAGGGTAGTCATTGATTTGAACGATACGTGGACCATAGCCGTTTAAGACAGTGGCACCGACTGTTACTTTACGATCACGGTTAATCATTGTTAATTCAATATAGTTGTTGAATGAACGTGATTTCGCATCTTTTTCCACATTATAAACAACGTTTTGTTCATTTAATAAGAAGAGGGCATTAACCAAGTTTACACGTTCAGCTAGATCTTGAGATAAAATTCCTTTAGCAATCGTACGTGTTAAAATATTTGTATCTTCTTTAACTAATTCACCGCTGAATTTAATTTTCAATTCACGTGGTGCTTTACCTAATAATTGGATACATACTTTGCCGACCATATCACATAAGTTCAAGTATTCTTGTAACTCATTATCTTCTTCGCCAAAAATCATTTTTGGTGCATTGACCGCATGTCGGACATTACCTGTGTGGAAGAATTCTTCTATTTCATTTGAAACAGAGACGGCCACTTTTTCTTGAGCTTCAACTGTTGAAGCACCTAAGTGCGGTGTTACAACAATTTTATCGTGTTTAGTTAAAGGTGAATCAGTTGCAGGTTCATGTTCAAATACGTCAATAGCAGCACGTGCAATTAAACCTTTATCTAAAGCATCAACTAAAGCTTGTTCATCAATAATACCGCCACGTGCAACGTTGATGATTTGTAAATTAGGTTTTGCTTGAGCAAAGAAATCAGCATTGATTAAACCTTTCGTTTTAGGTGTCAGTGGGGTATGGACTGTTACAAAATCAGCACGTTGTGCAATTTCATCAACTGAGGCACGCTCGATATCTAGTTCTTTTGCTTTTTCAGCAGTTAAGTAAGGATCAAATGCGATAATTTTCATACCAAAACTTTTCGCACGTTTAGCGACACCTAGACCAATACGTCCTGTACCGATGATACCAAGTGTTTTATGATACAACTCTGTACCCTTAAATTGAGAACGATTCCATTTACCTTCTTTTAATGATTGGTTGGCTTCAGGTATTTGACGCGCCATCGCAAGTATCATTGCCATTGAATGTTCTGTTGCTGAAATAGTATTACCATCAGGGGCATTAATCACTAATACACCATGCTTTGTAGCTGCGTCTCTATCAATGTTATCGACACCGACACCTGCACGTGCAATGATTTTTAAATTTTCAGCAGCTTCAATGACTTCAGGTGTTACTTGTGTCTGGCTTCGTATGATTAAACCGTCATATGCTTTAATTTTTTCTATTAGTTCATCAGGAGAAAGTCCTGTATCAATATCTACTTCGAAATCTGGATCGTCTAATAAAGTTTGTAAACCATCTTTAGCGATGGGATCTGATACTAAAATTTTATACATAAGCTTTTACCACCTCTAAATATGCTGTAGTACCTTTGCCGATATATGTTTGATGACGTATTTCTGAAAGTACAATTTCTAATGCGCTGATGCATTGTAAAATGTCGGCAGTATCGATTTGACCTAAATGACCAATACGTAGAATTTGACCTTTTAATTTACCTTGACCGCCAGCAATTGTGATATTGAAACGGTCTAGTAATTCATTTTTAATCGTTGTGACTTCGCTTGGAGAATTTGGCACAAATGCGGTTACAGTTGGTGAAGCAAATTCATCTTTAACAAGTAATGGCAAGTCTAAAGCTTTTAATGCAGCTCTTAAACCATCTCTGATGACGTTATGACGTTCAATTACGTTTTCAAAGCCTTGTTCTTCAATCCAATCTGCATAGGCAGCGACACCTTTATACAGACTCACATTCGGTGTAAATGGTGTTGAATTTTTTTCAGCAGAAGCAATATATTTATTGAAGTCTAAATAAAAACGAGGTGTTTTAACTTCTGCAAAACGTGCTTTAGCGCGGTCAGAATAAGCCGCAAATGCCAAGCCTGGTGGTAACATGATTGCTTTTTGACTTCCTGACACTAAGACATCAATGTAGTCACGTTTTAAGTTGACATCTACAGCCCCGACACAGCTTACACCGTCTACTACAAAGTATATTTCTGGGAAGTTTTTGTGAATCGCTTTACCCAATTCATGAATAGGGTGAAGGACAGAAGTCGATGTTTCACAATATTGACTGTAAACGGCAGTTACAGGTTCTGGTAATGCTTTTAGATATTGAATAAATGCCTCAACGTCTACTGCTGCTCCCCAAGCTACTTCAAAGACATGTACATTTTTAAAATATGTTTGAGCGATTTGTTTATAACGATTACCAAAGGCACCAGAAACAATTACAGCCACATGGTCATTCGGATTTAACAGATTAACCATACTTGCTTCTAAAGCGCTTGTCCCACTGGAAGTAAAGATTAAAACGTCGTTTTCAGCCCCGAATACAGGTTTTAACCCTTTATATGCTTTTTCTGCGATTGCTTCAAATTCTTTTGTGCGATGACCAATCATCGGTTCTTGAATGACGCGTTGAATGCGTTCAGGAATCGGAGTTGGTCCAGGTGTCAATAACAATGGATGATGATACATATAGATTTCCCCCTAATGTAAGATTCATTAATCTTACCAAATATTCTGAAAATAATAAAGGCAATTTAAGTATACTTTTACTTAAAATTGATGATTTTATATTAAACTGATATTGTAAGCGTTTTAATATAAAATAACAAGCAACCCAACCAAAGTTGGGTCACTGTTATAGAATGACTGCATCGATTTCAATCTCAACATTACCTCTGATTGAATTAGATATCATGCAGTTATTGTCAGCAATTTTTAAAAGTTTATCTAATCTTTTTTCGAGTGCTTCTTTTTGATCAGCATCAACAGTAATTTTAGGATGATGCGTAATTTTCTCCATTTTGAATTTGCCGTTATTGAGAGAAGCGGTCCCGACTGAAGATTGGTTAATAGAAATATCAGTGAAATGCGCACGTTCTAGAGTTGCTGCTAATGAAATGATATAACAAGAAGAGGCAGCAGCAATCAACATTTCATCTGGATTTGTACCTTCGCCAATACCTCCAAGCGAGCTTGGAATAGAAATAGACTCGTTTAAAACATCGCCTTTAACAGTGCCAGTTTCATCTCTGCCGCCGCTCCATTGTGTTGTCACAATAAAATCATGTTCTGCCATATCTCTTTGACCTCCGTTTAAATTATGATAGATTGTTTTTACAATCATATTAAAAGGGTGAATAACATGGAAAAAGTCATTCCGAGTGAGGATTTTCAAATTATTGCACATCGTGGATTTTCATTAGACTATCCAGAAAATACGTTACTGGCTTATAAAGCAGCATTGAACGCTTCAGTAGATATGCTAGAAATTGATGTGCATTTAACTAAAGATCATCAACTCGTTGTTATCCATGATGATAAAATAGATCGAACTTCTAATGGAAGTGGGTATGTTAAAGATTATACGCGAGATGAATTAAAAAGCTATGATTTCGGTTCATGGAAAGATGCGACATTTATAGGCGCAAAGATTATGACATTTAAAGAAGTCGCAAAGTTAGTTGAACCACATGATACGACTTTACTGATTGAGATTAAGAAGCCAAGTAAATATCCAAATATAGAAGAACAATTATTAAAAGAAATAGAAGATGCCCATTTAGATGCAGATAAGGTCATTATCCAATCATTTGATGAAAGAAGTATAGAGAAAATTTCTAAACTTACACGAAAGTATTCTCTTGGTGTGTTGTTAAGTAAGAAAAAATATTTGTTTAAAATGCCGAATTTTAATAAATTAGCTAAATTTTGTGAGTATGCTAATCCTAATTATGAACTCGTTAACCAAAAGTTTATAGAAAGGGCACACTTGCATCACTTAAAAGTATTGCCTTATACAGTCAATGATATCAATGATATTAGAAAACTAATGATTGATGGGGTAGATGGCATCATTACAGATGGCCCAAATCATTATTTTGAATTAGATTGATTAATTAGAATACCACTTGTATAATTAAATTATCTAATTAACAGAAGGGAAGATAAGAGAAGAACGATTGAGAACTCATATCTGTTTTTCTCGAACAACGATGAAATTTAACCTCAAACCCATCCAAAGACTGGATAAAAAAGAGTTATTAAGCTGGGTAATCATCATTATAGGAGTTACTATCTATAGAGTAGTAAAACGAAAAAAAGCCAAAGCGCATCGTGCATAATAAAAGGATGTCTGATTTTACAGGCATCCTTTATTTTTTATTCATTTTTATGTCTGATATATTGAATCGTTCATTAATCATGTTATAAGCCCAAGGCAGATACTTTGTGAAACCATAAAAGAATCCAAATAACGCAAAAATCGCTTCACCATTATCTTGGGTAATTGATAATAAAATCAAAGTACTAACAAATACATACACGTTAACCACTAAAACGATAAACGCAAAACTTTTTATTACGTTATCTACTTCGTCATTTTTAAAATATTGATACGTCATAATAATAGCTGAAAGTACAAAAGAAATCGCAAGGGATAAAGATAATGCAAAGCCGAAGTTGGCTATAAAAGCATCAATGATCACTTTTAATATTGATTTTTCAAAATAACTTTTATCAAAGTATTCAGTAAAACTTGGTAAGAAGATGAAACCAGAAACAAGATAAACACCAGCTAGTATCATAATCAATCTATTATTTTTCAACCAGTTTTTCACGTTGCACATCTCCTTCTATTTAGTAATTATATTATGACGCAAACAACTGAATAATACTAGCGCTTATAAAAGGGAAGGGGAAAATTAACATAAAAAATACTGCACCTTTTGAAAAGATGCAGTATCGAAATCTCGAAATTATTATTTACCTGAGTAGTACTCAATGATAAGTTGTTCGTTGATTTCAGCTGGTAATTCGCTACGTTCTGGAATACGTACGAAAGTACCTGATAATTTTTCTTCGTCGAATTCTAAGTATTCTGGTACGAAGTTGTTGATTTCAACTGATTCAAGGATGATGTCTAGTTTTTGAGATTTTTCTCTAACTGAGATCACTTGACCTGGTTTTAAAGTGTATGATGGGATATCAACGCGACCACCATCTACTTCGATGTGTCCGTGGTTTACTAATTGACGTGCTTGACGACGTGTACGTGCTAAACCTAAAGCATATACAACTGCGTCTAAACGACGAGCAAGTAAACGCATGAAGTTTTCACCGTGAACACCAGATTGTTTACCAGCGATATCGAATGTGTTACGGAATTGTCTTTCAGTGATTCCGTATAAGTAACGTAATTTTTGTTTTTCACGTAATTGAATCGCATATTCTGATAATTTTTTTCTTTGGTTTGGACCATGTTGACCTGGTGCGTAAGGGCGTTTTTCTAACTCTTTACCAGTACCGCTTAAAGAGATACCTAAACGACGAGATTTTTTCCAGTTTGAACCTGTAAATCGAGCCATGTTAAGACTCCTCCTTTTGTTTTTTGTAGTTGTTATGAAAAAACAAAGAAGAGTATTGTATGCTTAATAGGATATATTGTTTTGTGTGTCCTCGCCTCATAGCTCCGGTTACACGGCACGTCCGCGTTGGGAACAACATAGAGCCTATTAATATACAATTGCTACTTTCGTTATTTCACACAAAGAGTATTGTACCATTATGACGAATAAAGTCAAGGGTTTATCTATATTTCCATGCAAAACAATTATTTCACTGTTCGTGCAATTTGTTCTTCAAGAATTTTCATTAATGAGACTAGGCCTTCTTCATCAGTTTGAGTAAAGCGTCCTGTGATCGGTGCATCAATATCTAATAAACCGATGACTTCACCGTCGCGATGCAATGGAATGACAATTTCTGATCGGCTACGTGCATCACATGCGATGTGACCAGGGAATTGGTGAACATCTTCTACACGTTGAACGATATCTTTTTCAACAGATGTTCCGCAAACACCACTGCCGACTTGAATAGGTGTACAAGCAGGTCTGCCTTGGAAGGGTCCTAAAATGAGTTGTCCCGCTTCCATTAAATAAAAACCAATCCAATTAATATTATCTAAGTTTTCGTTTAAAAGGGCAGAAGTATTACTTAGCAAAGTGATTAAATATTTTTCATCTGCATTTAAACCTTTCATTTGTTGTGCAATTGATTGGTAGTTTGTCGTCGTTTGTTTCATAAATAATGACCTCTTTTCTGTCTAGCATTTTCCATATTATAATATGGACATCTATAAGACTTCAATTTAAGGTGCTTAATCAGCAATTTGTATAAAGAAAATTAATATTTTATTTTAATGAGGCAAGAAATTACGCTATAATGAGAAGTGATTAAATAGGAGGAGAAAACAATGGCACTGTATATCATCTTAGCAATTATAATTATTGCACTTATAATTGTCGGTATCATGTTCTATCTCCGTTCTTCAAAACGTCAAGTGGTCGAAAAAACCGAAGAGCGCAAGATAGAGGTTGAGAAACTAACATTAGACGATCGTCTGAGAGAGTTGGACGATTTAACCCTTGAGGGTGAAACACAACTAGAATATGACCGCTTAAAGCGCGAATCATTAAAAAATACTAATGATAATTTAAGTCCGGTTGAAGAGAAAATTCATAATGCGGAAGAAAACTTTGATAAATTCAAATTTGCTGCAGCACAAGCTGAGTTAGACGATGCAAACGCATTAATGGATCGTTATGAAAGTCAACATGCAAAATTAACTGAAGAAGTTGAAAACATTTTAGCTTTGCATAAAGAAAGTGACCGCTTATTTGAAGAAAGCAAAGTTGCATACCGTGAAATGAAACGTGATGTTTTAGCAAACCGTCATCAATTCGGTGAAGCGGCAGCACCATTAGAAAAAGAAATTGAGTTGTTCGAACCAGAGCTTGTTAAGTATACTGAGTTAAAAGAAGAGGGGAACTACAAACAAGCTTATGAGCATATTAAAACGCTTAACGAAGACATCAATTACTTACAAAAAGATATGCAAGAAATTCCAGAATTAATCCGAGAAGCGCAAAAAGAACTTCCAGGTCAATTCCAAGACTTGAAATATGGTTGCAGAGACTTGAAAGTTGAAGGCTATGATTTAGACCATGTTAAAGTCGACAGTAACTTACAATCAATGAAAACAGAGTTGAGCTTTGTTGAGCCGATGATCAGTCGTTTAGAACTTGAAGAAGCAAACGACAAATTAAACGCTATCAATGATCAACTTGATGAAATGTATGATTTAATCGAGCATGAAGTGAAATCGAAAAATAAAGTAGATGAAACGAAAGAAGTTATCACAAATGACTTGTTCCGTGCGAAAGATACAAATTATACATTACAAACGGAAATTGAATATGTACGTGAAAATTACTATATCAATGAGACAGACATTCAAAATGTACGTCAATTTGAAAATGAAATTCAAAACTTGATTTCAGTTTATGATGAAATTTTAAGAGAAATGTCAAAATCGACAGTACGTTATAGTGAAGTTCAAGACAACTTAGCGTATATCGAAGATCACGTTAAAGTGATTAATGAAAAACAAGAAAAACTTCAAAATCATTTAATTCAATTACGTGAAGATGAAGCTGAAGCAGAAGATAACTTGTTACGTGTACAAAGTAAGAAAGAAGAAATTTATCGTAAGTTATTAGCTTCTAACTTAACAAGTGTTCCAGAACGCTTCATTATTATGAAAAACGAAATTGACCATGAAGTACGTGAAATCAACAGTCAGTTTGATGAACGTCCAATCCATGTGAAGCATTTGAAAGATAAAGTTACAAAAGTTGTCTTACAAATGAATAATTTCGAAAATGAAGCAATGGATGTTTTAGTCAATGCAGTTCTTGCTGAAAAATTAATCCAGTATGGTAACCGTTATCGTAAAGATGACAGCAGCATTGATAAGAGCTTGAATGAAGCAGAACGTCTATTTAAAAATAATAGATACAAACGTGCGATTGAAATTGCAGAACAAGCTTTAGATTCAGTAGATCCAGGGATTTCACAACGTATTGAAGATGAAGTTGTTTCACAAAGTCAAATTTAGTACTTTATACAAGAAGGCGAGAGCAGTATTTTGTTCTCGCCTTCTTTTTGCTTATTGAGAATTCATTGATTTGTGGTAAAATATTAAAATTGGAACAAAAGACTCAAAAAGATAGAATTCATTAAGTGGAAGTGACGAAAAGTGATTTATTTAGATAATGCAGCGACTACAAAACCTGCACAAGATGTGTTAGACACCTTTGTTAAAGTCAACCAAGATTTATATTTTAATCCGAATAGTCCACACCAAGCAGGTTTGCAAGCTGAACAATTGTTGAAACAAGCAAAGCTACAAATCAACCAAATTCTGAACTTAGAAGATAGATACGATATTATTTTTACAAGTGGTGCGACAGAATCCAATAATATGGCATTAAAAGGTGCTGCTTATAACCGAAAACCTTATGCTGATGAAATTATTGTTTCTGTTTTAGAACATCCATCAGTGTTAGAAGTGATGCGTCACTTAGAAGAAGAAGGGTTTAAATTACGTTATGTGAATGTGACAAAAGCAGGCACCATTGATTTAGAACACTTAAAATCATTGATGAATCCGAATGTTGGTCTTGTCACATGTATGCACGTTAATAATATTACTGGCAAAATTCAACCGATTGAAGCGATTGCGGAAATACTTGAAGCGTATCCAAAAGCACATTTTCATGTGGATGCTGTGCAAGCTATCGGAAAAACTCCTTTACACTTTAATGGTGTAGACAGTGTTAGTTTTAGCGGTCATAAGTTTAATGGCTTAAAAGGACAGGGTTTATTATTAGTACGTAATATTCATAACCTTGAACCTGTGATTCATGGCGGTGGCCAAGAATATGGTTTAAGAAGCGGAACAGTTAATTTACCGGTAGATATTGCGATTGTTAAAGCATTGAAACATGCTGTAAGCGAACAAGAACAACTGAATTCAAGATTGACTGAATGGAATGAAGACTTACGAAACTTCTTTAAAGCGTATCCAGGGGTACATGTGAATTCACCACATCAAAGTGCACCACATATTCTAAATGTTGGATTTGATGGCGTGAAAGGGGAAGTATTAGTCAATGCTTTCTCAAAACAAGGTATCATGTTATCTACAACAAGTGCATGTTCATCAAAACATAGTCGTTTAAATGAAGTGTTACTAGCGATGGGGATCAGTGAATCAAGAATTGAAGGCAGTATTCGTATTTCTATGGGTGCAATAACGACTGAATCAGACATTGAAGGATTTAAAGAAGCGTTTAAAATTGTTTATGAAGAAATGAAGGAGTTGTTAAAAAAATGATCTATGATCATATTTTAGTGCGTTATGGTGAACTAACGCTTAAAGGTGCGAACCGAAAAATGTTTGTGAACCGTTTACGTTCAAATGTCAAACAGGCTTTAATGCCGCTTCAAGGCTACCATGTTAAAGCAAACCGAGACAGAATGTATATTGAAGTCACACCTGAAGCGGATATCGAAGAAATTATGCGTCGTATTAGCCAAGTATTTGGTGTGAAGTCCATCAGTCCTGTGATGAAGCTTGAAAAAGATTTAGAAGTAGTGAAAAAACAAGCAAGTGAATTTGCGAAAGCCTATGCAGACGGAGATTCATTCAAAATCGATGTGAAACGTGCGGACAAGCAATTTCCATATGATACGTATCAATTACAACGTATGCTTGGCGGGGCAGTGTTAGAAAACAATGAACAAGTCCATGTAAATGTTAAACAACCAGATCATGTCATTAAAACAGAAGTACGCTTAGATGCAATTTATATTTATGACCGTGTGATTGATGGCGTTGGCGGATTACCAGTTGGTACAGGCGGTAAAACATTATTAATGTTGTCAGGCGGTATTGATTCACCAGTAGCAGGTATGGAAATCATGCGTCGTGGTGTAACAGTAGAAGCCATTCATTTCCATAGTCCGCCATTTACAAGTGAAAAAGCTAAAGAAAAAGTCATTGAACTAACGCGTATCTTAGCTGAACGTGTAGGGCCGATCAAATTGCACATCGTTCCATTTACAGAAGTTCAAAAACAAATTCATAAAGTAGTCCATGAACGCTATACTATGACATCTACAAGAAGAATGATGATGAGCATTGCTGATAAAGTAGTACATCAAATTGGCGCAGATGCGATTGTTAATGGTGAAAACTTAGGACAAGTTGCCAGCCAAACACTTAAAAGTATGTATGCGATTAACCATGTTACTTCAACGCCAGTCTTACGTCCATTATTAACTTTAGATAAAGAAGAAATTGTCATTAAAGCAAAACAATATGGTACGTTTGAAACATCAATTCAACCATTTGAAGATTGCTGTACAATTTTCACTCCTAAAAACCCGGTTACAGAACCTGATTTTGAAAAAGTAGAACGCTATGAAAGTGTATTTGACTTTAGTGAAATGATTGATCGTGCTGTAGAAGGTATTGAAACTATTGAAGTCACTAAAAATTATCAAAGTCAAAAAGACAAAACAACAGAAGCGTTAATGGAAGATTTATTCTAAGTAATATGTGAGTAAAAAGGGGTAAACATCGTGGAATGGGATTTGACACTGATATTAATCATAATTGTATTTGGATTTTTAGCTGCGTTTATTGATGCAGTAGTTGGTGGCGGTGGTTTAATATCTACACCGGCTCTACTTGCCATAGGTCTCCCGCCAGCAACTGCACTTGGAACAAATAAACTAGCAAGTTCATTTGGTTCTTTAACCAGTGCGATTAAGTTTATACGTTCCGGCAAGGTCGATTTGAAAATTGTAGGCAAGCTCTTCCCATTTGTCTTTTTAGCGGCAGTGGGCGGTGCGAGCTTGGCTTCCTTTTTACCAGCTTCAGTCTTAAAGCCGCTTGTCATAATCATCTTAACGATTGTGATGATTTATACACTCGTGCGTAAAGATTGGGGCAGTATACGAACATATCAAAAGCTTTCAACTAAAAAAGCGATTCTCTTTACAAGTGTATTATTACTCATCGGTTTTTATGACGGCTTTTTAGGTGGAGGCACAGGCTCGTTCATGTTGTTCACTTTACTGATAGTCGGATTTGATTTCTTAAGTGCTGCTGGTAACGCGAAGGTCCTTAATTTCGCTTCAAATATCGGTGCATTATTGCTATTTATGTTGCTAGGCAAAGTTGATTACGGGATCGGTTTGATTATGGCTTTCAGTATGATTGTCGGTTCCTATGCAGGTGCGCAATTTGCACTGAGACAAGGTGTCGGTTATGTCAGAGTATTGTTTGTCATCGTAACGAGTGCATTAATTCTTAAAAATATCTATGATTATATGCAGCAATGGTTTAATTAAAGTAAACTGCGTCTTAAACTGTACGCAGTTTACTTTTTGTTTATGACGATAAATCTTTCAATTCAAGGCATCTTCTACATGAAAAATAGTAAATAGTTCATTCAATCGAAGGATAAATATTGGAGTTGACGTGTTGATATCGGTATAATGGGGTAAAGAAAAAGTACTAACAAAATCTCAGGAGGTTGTTTATTAATATGGTACAAATTACATTCGGCGGAGATCCCGTTTCATTAGTAGGTAATGCAGTAGAAGAAGGGCAAGAAGCACCAGACTTCACAGTAGTAAACAATGATTTAGAAGAAGTTACACTTGCAGATTACGAAGGCAAGAAAAAACTAATCAGTGCAGTACCATCTATTGATACAGGGGTTTGTGATAAACAAACACGTAAATTCAACGAAGAAGCAGCATCAGAAGAAGGTGGCGTAGTGCTTACTATTTCTGAAGACTTACCGTTCGCTCAAAAAAGATGGTGTGCAGCAAGCGGTTTAGACAATGTTATTTTATTAAGTGACTACCAAAAACATTCATTTGGTAAAAACTTTGGCGTATTAATGGACGACTTACAATTATTAGCGCGTTCAGTATTCGTATTAGATAAAAATAACAAAGTTGTTTATAAAGAAATCGTGAATGAAGGAACAGACTTCCCTGATTTCGAATCTGCATTAAAAGCATATAGAGAATTAGACTAAAGTAAAGCAAGTATTTAAAGTAATTTTAAGTTAATAAATTTAGACCAGACTGCTCATAATTAGTGTAAGGATTTTAGATTCATTGATTATGAGCAGTCTTTTTAGGAAGGATTTTAAAATGGCTGAAGAACAAACAATTATGGAACGTTTGTTTCATGAATTAGATACTAAAACAAAAGAACTCAATAAAGAAAATGGTCAAAGTTTTATTGAAAACTTAGGGCTTGCGATGGAACAGATTTATCGTAATGACCGTGACTTATTAGAACAAGCAACACTAGCAGACCGACGTAAAGCTTTCCAATTTGCATATTTAAGCTTGTTGCAAGAACAAGATATTCAGGCAAATCACCAAATTACTCCTGACTCGATCGGCTTGATTCTTGGATTCTTAGTACAACAGTTTACACAAGATAAAAAAGAACTGAACATTGTTGATTTAACCAGCGGCAGTGGTCATTTAAGTGCAACTGTGCATGAAGTGTTAACAGAGCAGACATTAATGCATCATCTTGTTGAAGTGGATCCAGTGTTATCTCGTGTCAGTGTACATCTAGCGAATTTCTTGGAAATTCCTTTTGATGTTTACCCACAAGATGCGATATTGCCTTTACCGTTTGAAGAAGCGGATGTCGTGATTGGAGATTTGCCTGTAGGTTATTATCCAGTAGATGATCGCAGTCATGAAATGAAATTGGGATTTGAAGAAGGACATAGTTATGCGCATTTCTTATTAATTGAACAAGCAATTGAAGCGTTAAGAGGTGCAGGTTTTGCATTTTTAATTGTGCCTAGCAATATTTTTGAAGGTGAACATGTAAAACAGCTCGAAAAATTCATTGCAACAGATACAGAAATGCAAGCATTCTTGAACTTACCGAAAACTTTGTTCAAAACTGAGCAATCTCGCAAATCAATCCTGATTTTACAGAAAAAAGAACGCGAGGTAACGCATGCTGTTGAAGTGTTGTTGGCCAATATACCAGATTTTAAATCTCCGCAACAGTTTCAAGGATTTTTAAAAGAATTGTCAGAATGGCTGCAACAAAATCATCACAAAAAATAAACTGTAATAATCTTGAAATTGAACTGTATTAATGGTTAAATAGATATGGTAAAAGAAAATGTAAATATTGGAGGCATAGTTTTATGTCAAAATTAGTGTTAGCAATTAACGCAGGTAGTTCATCACTGAAATTCCAACTTATAGAAATGCCTGAAGAAAAATTAATAAGTAAAGGTTTAATTGAGCGTATCGGCCTTAAAGGCTCAAAAATCACAGTAGAATTTAATGGTCAAAAGTATACTGATGAAAAAGAAATCAGCGACCACGTAAAAGCTGTTGATTTAATGTTGGATAGCTTAATTAACCACGGTATTATTCGTGACATCAATGACATTGATGGTACAGGACACCGTGTTGTTCATGGTGGGGAATTATTCCCTGAATCTGCGTTAGTTACAGACGAGGTAGAGAAACAAATTGAATCATTGACAGAATTAGCACCGCTTCACAATCCAGCAAACTTAATGGGTATTCGTGCATTCCGAAAATTATTGCCGAATATTCCACATGTTGCAGTGTTTGATACATCATTCCATCAAACAATGCCAGAACAAGCATATTTATATAGCTTGCCATTCCATTACTATAAAGACTATGGTATCCGTAAATATGGTTTCCACGGTACAAGCCATAAATATGTATCACAACGTGCTGCTGAAATTTTAAATCGTCCAATTGAAGAATTACGTATTATTTCTTGTCACATCGGTAACGGTGCTTCTATTGCAGCAATCGATGGCGGCGAATCAGTAGATACTTCAATGGGCTTCACACCATTAGCAGGTGTTACAATGGGTACACGCTCTGGTGATATTGACCCAGCATTAATTCCATATATTATGGAAAAAACAGGTAAAAACGCTGAAGAAGTGTTAGATATCCTAAATAAAGAATCAGGTTTATTAGGTATCTCAGGTACTTCAAGTGACTTACGTGACTTAGAACAAGATGCGGATGAAGGTAAAACACGTGCACAATTAGCACTAGATGTATTTGCTTCACGTATCCACAAATATATTGGTTCTTATACAGCGAAAATGCACGGTGTAGATGTTATTGTCTTCACTGCAGGTGTCGGTGAAAACTCTGACGAAGTGCGTGGCCGTGTATTAGAAGGTTTAGAATTCATGGGTGTTTATTGGGATCCTAAGAAAAACGAACAAATTCATGGTTCAGAAGGATTTATCAACTACCCACATTCACCAGTTAAAGTATTAGTTATTCCAACAAACGAAGAAGTAATGATTGCACGTGATGCAGTTAAATTCGGTAGTTTATAATTGATAAAATTCATCCAGTTAATAGGGGAGATAACCTTGTTAACTGGATTTTTTTATGCGTAATGATAATTTTTAAAGTAATAAAAAAACCGATCAGTTATTAACTGACCGGTTAAACGCTCATAGTAAAAGCAAATTAATTATCTTGCTTGATATTGTTTACGTAATTCTTCAGTTGCTACTTGAGGTTCGAAATCTTCAGGCATTTCTTCTGTACGAACTACTAGAACATCACAAGGTGAATGACGAACAATAGCTTCTGAAACAGATCCTACGATAAAGCGTTCTACCGCATTCAAACCAGAAGTACCGCAAATAACTAAGTCTGCTTTGACTTCTTGAGCGATTTTTTTAGGAATGATTGCTTTAGGTGAACCAAATTCAAGGAGTGTTTCAACGTCTTCCACGCCTTCTTTTTGGGCAAAATCTTTATAACCTCTAAGTAATTCTTCAGCGAATTGTTTAGATTTTTCTGTGAACTGAACATCATAAACTTCGTATGAAGTATATGTTCTAGAGTCAATAACATTAGTGATGATAAGTTTAGCGTTGTTACGTTTCGCTACTTCCACCGCTTTATTGAATGCCCATTCAGCTTCTTGTGATCCATCTACTGCGATTAAAATATTTTTATAAGTTAACATCGTACATGACCTCCTTCTTCTATTCACTTATATTTTACCACATTGACAGAATATTAGAAATAAAAGTAGCGATTGAATTTTTATAATTGATTGAATTTTATGAATATCTTATCTTTCGTGATAACTTAATCTTATCATCCTTTTCCAACCGTAATGATTGCGCTTTCAGCATATAAGCGTTAGGATAAGGATGGGAGGTGTACGGAATGAAAATAGGTATTCCAAAAGAGATAAAAAATAATGAAAACAGAGTAGGTTTATCACCAAGCGGTGTTCATGCTTTAGTTGAAGCAGGGCACACAGTTAAAGTAGAGAGCAGCGCAGGTGAAGGTTCATTCTTTACAGATGAGGATTATAAAGACGCAGGTGCAACAATTGTTGATGGACCTGGCGAAGCTTGGGATGTTGAAATGGTTATCAAGGTTAAAGAACCAATTGAACCAGAATACAAATATTTCAAGAAAGATTTAATCTTATTCACTTATCTACACTTAGCAAACGACGAAACATTAACAAAAGAACTTGTTGATAATGAAGTCGTTGCGATTGCATACGAAACGGTGCAATTACCAGATAGATCATTACCATTATTAACGCCAATGAGTGAAGTTGCAGGTAGAATGGCGACACAAATCGGTGCGCAATTCTTGCAAAAATTCTATGGCGGTATGGGCGTATTGCTAGGAGGAATTCCTGGTGTACCTAAAGGTAAAGTCACAATTATCGGTGGCGGCCAAGCAGGTACAAACGCAGCGAAAATCGCTTTAGGCTTAGGTGCCGACGTAACAATCTTAGACGTTAATCCAAAACGTTTACAAGAACTTGATGATTTATTCGGCGGACGTGTGCATACAGTTATGTCTAACCCGCTTAATATCGAACAAAATGTTACGCAAAGTGATTTAGTTGTCGGTGCGGTATTAATTCCAGGCGCTAAAGCACCAAAACTTGTAACTGAACAAATGGTTAAAGACATGAAAGACGGTGCTGTATTGGTAGATATCGCTATCGACCAAGGTGGTATCTTCGAAACATCTGACCACGTTACAACGCATGATGATCCAACTTATGTTAAACATGGTGTGGTTCACTATGCAGTAGCAAATATGCCAGGTGCGGTACCACGTACTTCTACAATTGGTTTAAACAATGCGACATTACCTTATGCGCTACAAATCGCAAACAAAGGTTATTTACAAGCATTGAAAGATAACCAACCATTATCTTTAGGATTGAATGTGTACGACGGTAAAGTTACAAATGAAGGTGTAGCTAACACGTTTGATCTTCCGTATACACCAGTAGATCAAGCATTAAATTAATTATTAATTTAATGGGATGTAAGGAGCGTATAAAGCTCTGAAAACATCAAAAATGACGCCATCTCATTGCTGTTTGGGGTATAAACAGCGATGGGGTGGCGTCTTTCTATACTTAAAAATTTTTCAGCTCATAAAAAAGGTGGAGTATTCGTACTCCACCTTAAATCAATACTCTCTCATTATTTATCATAATGTGTTAAGACTTCATTTCCATCTTCAGTGACTAAGATGTCGTCTTCGATACGGACACCCACTTCACCAGGAACATAAACACCAGGTTCAACTGTGACAACCATACCTGGAACAAATTGATTTGTGTTGAATCCAGCAACATCTTGATATTCATGTTCTTCTAAGCCTAAACCGTGGCCAAGACGGTGTACGAAGTATTCACCATAACCAGCATCAGCAATAATACCGCGTGCTTTTCTGTCTACGTCACCAATAACTACGCCCGGTTTAATCATGTCAATTGCAGCTTTTTCAGCTTCTAATACAACATTATAAACAGATTGTGCTTTTTCGCTTGGGTTACCGAAAGCTACTGTTCGTGTCATATCTGAGCAATAGTTTTCATAAATAACACCTAAGTCGAATAAGACATATTCATCTTTTTGAAGTTGGCGATCACCAGGAATACCATGTGGTGAAGCAGCATGGTCACCAAATAAGACCATTGTATCGAAACTCATTGCGCTGACACCGTATTTTGTTTGAATTTCATACTCAATATGACGTACCACTTGTTTTTCTGTTACGCCTTCTTCTAAGAAATCTACACCGATTTCAATACATTTATCAGCAAGTCTTGCAGCTTCTTTAATTTTGTCAATTTCCTCAGGTGTTTTAACATTACGTAAATCTTTAATAGTTTGGTCAATTGAACCGAATGTTTCAACACCAAATCCTTCAATTAATTCTTTTTGACGTTTTAATGTCAGATGATCTTCTTCCACAAGAATTTTATCAAAGTTGTAATCTACAAGCTTAAATGGATCTTCACCATCAGCATTACCGACAACTTTACCAGTGAACGGAGAGGCTTTAACCTCTTCTACTTCTAATTTAGGGACAAATAAAACTTCTTCACCCTCAGCAGTAATTAGCAAGGCTAATAAACGTTCGTGGGGATCGCTTAAGTAGCCAGAAAAGTAGAATACGTTAAGCGGTGTCGTAATCCAAGCAGCCCCTGCATCTTGATTACGTATTTCATTAACAATTTCTTCTGTTTTCAAAATTCTTCAACCTCCATTCGTATGATTAACTTTATTTTAAGTCAAAGCGGTTCAGAATTCAAAAGGCAATGGTGTCATTTAGACTAAAGTGGGGTAAATGTTATACTAGAGTTAAGATTGAAGCATAAGGGGGCTTTTTAAAATGGAATTATCATTTCATGGACAATCAACAATCTATTTTGAAGCAAACGGCAAGAAAGTCATCGTAGATCCATTTATTACTGGTAATGATTTATCAGATTTAAATGCAGAAGATTTAGAGGTAGATTATATTATTTTAACGCATGGTCACGCAGACCACTTCGGTGATACTGTGAAAATTGCGCAAAAAAATAATGCGACAGTTGTCGGCCTTGCGGAAGTTGCAGATTATTTATCAACTGCACAAGGTGTAGAAAATGTACACCCAATGAATATCGGAGGTAAATGGGAATTTGACTTTGGAACAGTTAAGTATGTACAAGCGTTCCATAGTTCAAGTATCACAAATGAAAACGGTATTCCAGTTTATTTAGGTTCTTCAACTGGTTTGATTTTAGAAATTGAAGGCAAAACGATTTATCACTGCGGTGACACTGGCTTATTCAGTGATATGAAATTAATCGCAGATCGTCATCCAGTGGATGTATGCTTTGTACCAATCGGTGATAACTTCACAATGGGTATTGAAGATGCCAGCTACGCGATCAACGAGTTTATCAAACCGAAAATCACTGTACCTGTGCATTACAACACATTCCCATATATTGAACAAGATCCTGAAGAATTCAAGAAATTGGTTAAAGAAGGCGAAGTACAAATCTTAAAACCAGGTGAAGCTGTAGAATTCTAATAACACAGATAATAAAAATGCTTGTACAACTCAATGTACAAGCATTTTTCATTATTTTACAATCAATACTGGGATATGAGCACGTTTTGCGACTTTATGGCTGACGCTGCCTAGCACAAATTTCTTTTGCTCTTGTGCTTTACGGTTACTTACTACTAAAATGTCATAATCACCACTGTTCGCAAACTTAACAAGTTCTTCTTTTGGATTACCGCGTACAATGATTTCATCGTATTCGATACCGTATTCATCAAGAATATCACGTGTTGGTTGTAATTCTTGACTACGCGCTTTTGTTAAATCGTTTAAATGTGTGCCGCCCTTAATAGATGCTTGTGCATCTTGTTCAGTGATCGCATTTAATAATGTGACAATTGTGCCTTCACCAGACAATTTTCTGATATTAGCTAATGCTTTTTTGTTTTCTAAATCAGTATCAACGCCGAGTAAAATATTTTTATACATTCTCAATCCCTCCTTAATACATATTCTAATAAAAATGTGTCAACTTTTCCAATTAAATTTATTGTCAACTTAACAAACCGTATTTAAATTACAAAATGTCAACTATTGAGTTAGGTACTCCACCTATAACATGTTAAAATTCAAGAGAGATTAACTTCGATTTTTAGACTGAATCAAGTTATAATTAATAAGAAGAGTAAGCAGAGAATGAGGGAAGTAAGTAATGACAAAACATGAACAGATTCTTGCACACATTGAATCACTCGCTGTGGGTCAGAAAATATCTGTCCGTAAAATAGCAAAAGATTTAGAGGTATCTGAAGGAACAGCTTACCGTGCAATTAAAGATGCTGAACAACTTGGACTCGTCGCTACCATAGATCGAGTCGGAACTGTGAGAATAGAAAAGAAAACTAGAGAAGAAATCGAACATTTAACGTTTGGTGAAATTGTTAAAATTATTGATGGTCAGGTACTTGCAGGTCGTAACGGTCTTCATAACACGCTGACTAAGTTTGCTATTGGTGCCATGAAATTAGAAAATGTGGTTAAATATCTGACTAAAAATACTTTGTTGATTGTCGGTAATAGGACGGATGTACAATTAGAAGCATTGAGACATGGCAGTGCAGTGTTGATTACAGGTGGTTTTAGTACAACACCTGAAATTAAACGTTATGCAGATCAACATGATTTGCCTATCTTATCGTCTAATTACGATTCATATTTAGTTGCGAATATGATTAACCGTGCGATGTATAATCAGATCATTCGTAAAGAAATTTTAATTGTTGAAGATATTGTTAAACCTGTCACTGAAGAGACTGTATTGAAAGAAACAATGAAAGTTGCAGATGTCAAAAGTCGTTCACAAGAGACAGGACATTCAAGATTTCCAGTTGTCGATGATGACTTTAAATTGGTCGGGATTGTGACAAGTAAAGATATTATTGCAAAAGATTCAGAAGAATATCTTTATAAAGTAATGACTAAACCGGTGTTAAATGTGCAAGTGTCTACAACTGTTGCGACATGTGCGCATATGATGATATGGGAAGGTATTGAATTGCTGCCGGTCACGACAATCAATAAGAAATTACTTGGCGTAGTATCACGTGAAGATGTTCTGCGTGCTATGCAATTATTAGGACGTCAACCGCAAGTAGGGGAGACCATCAATGATCAAGTCGGCAAGTACATTTCAATTAATAAAGATAAAATTACTGTAGATGTTGCACCCCAACTGACAAGCCAATACGGGACGTTAAGTAAAGGTGCTTTTGTCGCAATTATTGAAGAAACGATTCGCTATAAAATGCGTCAAATAAAAAAACAAGAAGTTATGATTGAAAGTTTAAGTATTATTTATATGAAGACAGTTTCTATTGAAACAGAACTTGAAATTAATTATGACATGTTAGATGTTGGGAGACACTTTGCTAAAATTGAGGTCAGCATGCGTGAAGGACAACAAGATGTAGCTAAAGCATTGATTATTTGTCAAATGCTAGAAAGCTGATGTACTGCATCAACAGATAATGAAGGAGTAATGATATGAATACATTTAATGAAATTATGAACCGAATTGAACAAGAAGATACAATTATTATCCATAGACATGTGCGACCCGATCCAGATGCCTATGGTTCTCAATTAGGTTTAAAATCTTATTTACAATTAAAATTTCCAGATAAAAAAGTCTATGCTGTAGGTGAAAGTGAGCCTTCTTTAGATTTTATGGGAACATTTGATGCAGTAAGTGATGATACTTACAAAGAAGCATTAGTCATCGTATGTGATACAGCTAATGCGCCTCGTATTGATGATCAACGTTTTGCTAATGGTAAAGGTTTAATCAAAATTGATCACCATCCTGCATTAGATCAATATGGCGAGTTAAATTATGTGAACACTGAAGCTTCATCAACAAGTGAAATCATCTTTGATATCATTGCGCATTTTAATGATACATCCATCATTGATGCAGAAACAGCACGCTTACTGTATTTAGGTATCGTTGGCGATACAGGTCGTTTCTTATTCAGCAATACAAGTGCGCATACAATGGAAGTTGGGGCACAACTTTTAAAATATCCATTTGACCACACTGCAGAATTGAATAAAATGGCTGAAAAAGACCCTAAACTTATGCCATTCCAAGGCTATGTGCTACAAAACTTTGAAATGAATGACAACGGCTTTGCGAAAGTTCAAATTACACAAGATGTTTTAAAACAATTTGATATTAAACCGAACGAAGCTTCTCAATTTGTAAATACAATTGCTGATTTACGCGGTTTAAAAATTTGGGTCTTTGCAGTTGATGAAGGCGAAGATATTCGTTGTCGTCTGCGTTCTAAAAAAGTTGTTATCAATGACGTCGCACAACAATTTGGAGGCGGCGGACACCCGAATGCATCTGGTGTTACAGTTTATAGTTGGGAAGAATTTGATCGTTTAGCAGAAGCCTTAAATCAAAAATTAATCGACTAACTGCACAATATTAAAAAGGGAGGGACAAAATTATGAAGGCACATCTAAATATCCACACTGCGTATGATTTGCTAGAATCTAGTCTACGTGTTTCTGACATTGTTGAAAAAGCAGTCGCAGAAGGCTATCAATCGTTGGCACTGACTGATAGAAATGTCTTGTATGCTGTCCCTCAATTTTATGATGCATGCAGACAAGCAGACATCAAACCCATTATCGGTATGACTGTAGATTTAAGTGATGGCTTAACAGAGTTAGAAACAGTATTATTAGCTAAAAATAATCAAGGATTAAAATCGTTATATCAACTTTCTTCAGCAATTAAAATACAAGATAAACGTACGATTTCTACAGAATGGCTAAAACATTATCAAAATGATTTAGTCATTATTTTTAAGCGTATCAATGCTGAACAAATGAATTTAGCGGAAATGTTTAGTGAACACACAGAAGTATTCACGGATCATTTAAGCAGCGGTGCAGCAGAACAATTAGATTTAAATCAAGTGTGGATGCAAGAAGCGAAATATCTTGATGAAGCAGATGCTGAAACTGTCAGTGCATTGCAAGCAATTAAAAATAATAAAGCGTTAGACTTGGTAAATACAGGTAGCGAACAGCATGCTCATTTATATAGCCAAGCTGATATAGATAGCTTGAGTTTATCTCAAGACATTATTGATAATACAAATGACCTTGCTGATCAATGTAATATTACGATTGAATATCATCAATCACTGTTACCACAGTATGATACACCTGAAGGTACTTCATCTAAAGAATACTTATACCAATTATTAGATAATGCTATTAAACGTATGAACTTAGATACTCCTCAGTATAGAAAACGTTTAGATTATGAGTTCGATGTCATTACGAAAATGGGGTACGAAGATTATTTCCTAATTGTAAGCGATCTGATTCATTACGCGAAAACACAAGATGTCATGGTCGGTCCAGGTCGTGGTTCATCTGCAGGTTCTCTAATCAGTTACTTGTTGAATATCACAACGATTGACCCATTAAAATATAATTTATTATTTGAGCGATTTTTAAATCCCGAACGTGTCACAATGCCAGATATTGATATCGACTTTGAAGATACAAAACGTGAACGTGTGATTGAATATGTACAACAAAAATATGGAGATTACCATGTTTCAGGTATTGTGACATTCGGGCATTTACAAGCGAAAGCAGTCGCAAGAGATGTAGGACGTATTATGGGGTTTGAAGAAAAAACACTCAGTGAAATTTCACATTTAATTCCGTCTAAATTAGGTATAACTTTAAATGAAGCTTATGACACACAAGCATTTAAAGACTTTGTGCATCGCAATCATAGGCATGAAATGTGGTTCAAACTCAGTAGGAAATTAGAAGGATTGCCGAGACATACATCAACGCATGCGGCAGGCATTATTATTAACGAACGCCCATTATATCAATATGTACCATTATTAATGGGAGATACGGGTCTATTAACACAGTGGACAATGACTGAAGACGAACGACTTGGTTTGTTGAAAATCGACTTTTTAGGTCTGAGAAATTTATCCATCATTCACCAAATCATCAATCAAGTAAAGAAAGATTTAAATATCGATATTGATATAGAATCTATTCCTTTTGATGATGAGAAAGTATTTAAAATGTTGTCATTAGGGGAAACAACCGGATTATTCCAATTAGAATCAGACGGTGTCAGAGATGCGTTAAGACGTTTACAGCCGCAACATTTTGAGGACATTGTCGCAATGACTTCTTTATATCGCCCAGGTCCAATGGAAGAAATACCGACATATATTGCTAGACGTCATGACCCATCTAAAGTGGCCTATCTTCATCCTGATTTAGAACCGATATTAAAATCCACATACGGTGTTATTATTTATCAAGAACAAATCATGCAGATTGCAAGTAAGTTCGCAGGGTTCAGTTATGGAGAAGCGGATATTTTACGTCGAGCAATGAGTAAAAAGAATCGTGCTGTGTTGGAAAATGAACGTCAACACTTTGTAGAAGGTGCCAGTCGAAATGGCTACTCAGAACAATTAAGTAAACAAATCTTTGATTTAATTCTTAAATTCGCAGATTATGGTTTCCCACGTGCTCATGCGGTGAGTTATTCTAAAGTCGCCTATACGATGGCGTATTTAAAAGTACATTATACTAATTATTTTTATGCCAATATTTTAACGAATGTGATTGGCAGTGAGAAAAAGACTGAACAGATGATTGCTGAAGCTAAAACGATGAACTTAAAGATTTTACCTCCAGACATCAACGAAAGTCATTGGTATTATAAAGCAGCTGAACAAGGTATTTATTTATCTTTAGGTACCATCAAAGGTGTCGGTTATCAAAGTGTTAAAGCCATTGTAGATGAGCGTTATCAAAATGGTCGATATAAAGATTTCTTTGATTTTACACGCCGTTTATCTGGGCGTGTTAAAACACGTAAGTTATTAGAAGCGCTCATATTAGTGGGAGCATTTGATCAATTCGGTGAAACACGTGCAACCTTATTAGGAACATTAGATGAGGTTTTAGATTCATCAAGTCAAGTCGAACAAGATGCTTTGATTTTTGACTTTGTGACACCGAAATTAGAGTACCAACAAAAAGAAGAGTTGCCTGATTTAGCATTAAGTAACTTTGAAAAAGAATACTTAGGATTTTATATTACAAAACATCCAATGGAAAAATTGTTTGATTCAAAACAGTTTTTAGGCATTTATAAATTAAACAATGCGAACAATCATCAACCTGTACTTGTACAAATGGACACACTGAGACGTATTCGTACAAAAAAAGGGCAACCGATGGCTTTTGCGACTTTAAATGATGGTGAGCACACGTTAGATGGTGTTATTTTCCCTGATACTTTTCAACGTTATGAAACACTTCTATTAGAAGAAAAACCGTTTATTGTAAAAGGGAAATTCGAAAATAGAAATCAAAAGCATCAATTAATTATTAATGAAATACAAGATTTAGATGCATATGAAAAAACGATGTTTGAAAAAGCAACACGTATTATACTCAGAAAAATTAATGTTGATGATTTAGAATTTGATACTGAACCATCTGAAACACATCAACAACTTCCAATATATTTTTATGATGAACAGTCAAACCAAATGCGGCAAGTTGGAAGAATTGAACGTGATGTTGACACGATTGAAAGATTGGTTGAACAAATTGATCCTGAAAATATTCGCTTAATGTAATAGAAGTCTGTGACAATGGATTGCATTAGTTACAGACTTTTAAAACTTTTAAGCAATTCATCGACAAAATTAAGGAAATTAATAATTTGACCCATGAGAATCAGTGAAACAGTGACATCTGTGTTATAATCAGTACATAAAATTCAGAGTAGTACTAAAACCAAAAGTTTATTGTAAATTTTCGGTAAAAATAATAAAACAACTCAGTAATAGATTGAACATAATATGCGTGAATTTATTTCGATATTAAGATACAGAACAAAGGAGCGATTGGTTTGTCATTAAGAGACGATGCTTTAGAAATGCATAAAAGAAATCAAGGTAAATTTGATGTTACACCCAAAGTAAAAGTTACAAATAAAGAAGAATTAAGTTTAGCTTATTCTCCTGGTGTTGCAGAACCATGTAAAGAGATTTATGAGGATCCCCGTAAAGTCTATGATTATACATCTAAAGGCAATACTGTAGCTGTAGTAACAGATGGCACTGCAGTATTAGGATTAGGTAATATTGGTCCTGAAGCAAGTATTCCTGTAATGGAAGGTAAAGCAGTTCTATTTAAAAGCTTTGCTGGGGTAAGCGGTGTACCAATAGCTTTGAATACAACAGATACAGAAGAAATTATCAAAACAGTTAAATTATTAGAACCTAATTACGGCGGTATCAACTTAGAAGATATTTCTGCGCCGCGCTGTTTTGAAATTGAAAACCGATTAAAAAAAGAAACTAAAATTCCAGTCTTTCATGATGATCAGCATGGGACAGCAATCGTGACAATGGCTGGATTGATTAATGCTTTAAGAATTACAGATAAATCGCTATCAGATATCAAAGTGGTATTGAATGGTGCAGGCGCTGCAGGTATTGCGATTGTGAAATTATTATATTCATACGGTGTGCGCAATATGATTATGTGTGATTCTAAAGGTGCTATTTATAAAGGACGCCCGCATGGCATGAATGAAACCAAAGAATTTGTGGCAGAATGGACGAACAAGGATAAACAAGAAGGTAAGTTAGCTGATGTTATCCAAGGTGCTGATGTCTTTATCGGTGTTTCTGTTGCTAATGCATTATCTCAAGATATGGTAAAATCAATGAATAAAGACAGTATTATTTTTGCGATGGCAAATCCTAATCCAGAAATAAATCCAGATGACGCAAAAGCGGCTGGAGCAAGAGTGATTGGAACAGGCCGTTCAGATTATCCGAACCAAATCAATAACGTGTTAGCATTCCCAGGCATCTTCAGAGGGGCTTTAGATGTACGTGCAACACATATTAATGAGAAAATGAAACAAGCTGCTGTACAAGCTATCGCTAATTTAATTGGGCCGGATGAGTTGTCACCGGAATACTGTATTCCAGCACCATTTGATAAACGTGTAGCACCATCGGTTGCACGCAATGTAGCGAAAGCAGCTATGGAATCTGGAGTTGCTAGGGTTGAAGTTGACCCAGATGAAATATACAATAAAACGATGAGATTAACTGATATTAAATAGATTATTTTTACAATGTACTGTTATGTCTTTAAATTAACATAATAGTGATGTGGAGGTTGACCAATGTTTAAAGATTTTTTCAATCGAGGCAGTAAAAAGAAAAAATATGTAACTGTCCAAGATTCAAAACAGAATGACGTTCCATCAGGTATCATGACTAAATGTCCAAAATGTAAAAAAATCATGTATACAAAAGAACTATCTGAAAACCTCAATGTGTGTTTTAATTGCGATCATCACTTATCTTTGACTGCATATAAACGAATTGAAGCAATTTCAGATGAAGGAACATTTAAAGAGTTTGATAAAGGAATGACATCTGCCAATCCTTTAGACTTTCCTGGTTACGAAGAAAAAATTCAAAAAGATCAAAGCAAAACAGATTTGAATGAAGCGGTAGTAACTGGAACAGCCGAATTAGATGGTACAAAATACGGCGTTGCAGTTATGGATTCACGTTTCAGAATGGGGAGTATGGGTTCTGTTGTCGGTGAGAAAATCTGCCGTATTATAGATTATTGTACAGAACAACGTCTGCCGTTTATCCTTTTCTCTGCAAGTGGCGGTGCCAGAATGCAAGAAGGTATTATTTCATTAATGCAAATGGGTAAAACAAGCGTATCATTGAAACGTCATTCTGATGCTGGTTTATTATATATTTCTTATATTACACATCCTACAACAGGTGGTGTTTCTGCCAGCTTTGCATCAGTTGGTGATATCAACTTGTCAGAACCGCGTGCTTTAATCGGTTTTGCGGGTCGTCGTGTTATTGAACAAACAATTAATGAAAAATTACCGGATGATTTCCAAACAGCGGAATTCTTATTAGAACACGGCCAATTAGATAAAGTAGTTCATCGTAAAGATATGCGTGCTACTTTAAGTCAATTATTGAAAATGCATACAGGACAAGAGGTGAAAAAAGATGCTTGATTTTGAAAAGCCGTTATTTGATATTAAAAATAAAATAGATGCTTTGAAAGAATCACAAGAGAAAAATGATGTAGATTTGCAAGAGGAAATCGATATGTTAGAGGCTTCTCTAGAGCGTGAAACTGAAAAAATATACAAGCATCTTAAACCTTGGGACCGTGTTCAATTAGCTAGAATGCAAGAACGACCTACAACTTTAGATTATATTCCATACATCTTTGATGATTTCATGGAATTACATGGGGATAGGAATTTCAGAGATGATCCAGCAATGATAGGCGGCATTGGATATTTAAATGGTCAGCCAGTCACTGTAGTTGGTCAACAACGTGGTAAAGATACAAAAGATAATATTTACCGTAATTTTGGAATGGCTCATCCAGAAGGGTACCGTAAAGCGTTACGTTTAATGAAACAAGCTGAGAAGTTCAACAGACCTATCTTTACATTTATAGATACTAAAGGCGCATACCCTGGTAAATCTGCTGAAGAACGTGGTCAAAGTGAGTCTATTGCTAAAAACTTAATAGAAATGTCTAGCTTGAAAGTGCCTGTCATCACTTTAGTTATTGGTGAAGGCGGAAGCGGCGGTGCTTTAGGTATTGGTATTGCAAATAGAGTATTAATGCTTGAAAACAGTACGTATTCAGTGATTTCACCAGAAGGTGCAGCAGCGTTGTTATGGAAAGATAGCAACCTTTCAAAAATTGCTGCTGAAACAATGAAAATCACAGCACCTGATTTAAAAGAATTAAGTGTGATTGATGAAGTTATTACAGAACCACTTGGCGGCGCACATAAAGATATTGAACAACAAGCGCGCAGTATTAAACAGGCGTTTGTTTCTCATTTAGATGCGTTGAAAAAATTAGATGGACCAGCGTTAGCTGACGATCGTTTTGATAAATTCCGTCAAATGGGTGAATATAAAGAACAATAAGGGAAAAGGATTCTATACTTCTTTTTTAGGGAAGAGTGTAGAATCCTTTTCATTTTGTATTTGAGAATTAATCCGGTTATGATGGTTAAAAATAGCAGAAATTGAAAAAATTAGACTGTAAAAATATGTCTATCGTATCCATATTAAATAAAAAGTGTGGCTATATTTCGAAAATAGAAATATAAAACGTTTACATTATGGATTGCATGGTATTTTTATGGATAACCACGCTATTTTATGGTATTTTTAATGTAAATCATACAAGTTAGGAAGGTCAGTTGTCATGAAAAAAATTGCAGTTTTGACTAGTGGTGGAGACGCTCCGGGAATGAACGCTGCTGTTCGAGCAGTTGTGCGTACTGCCATTTATAATGGGATTGAAGTTTACGGTGTGTACCAAGGCTACCTCGGATTGATAAATGATGATCTTAAAAAGCTTGAACTAGGATCAGTGGGAGATACAATTCAAAGAGGAGGTACATTCCTTTACTCTGCACGTTGCCCAGAATTTAAGGACAAAGAAGTACGTGCCAAAGCAATTGAAAACTTAAGAAGTCATGGTATTGATGGATTAGTTGTAATCGGCGGTGACGGAAGTTATCGAGGTGCTCAACGTATCAGTGAAGAATGCCCTGAAATTCAAACTATCGGTATTCCGGGAACAATCGATAATGATATTCCAGGTACAGACTTCACAATTGGTTTTGACACAGCACTCAATACAATTATTGATTCTGTCGATAAAATCAGAGACACTGCTTCAAGTCACGCGAGAACATTTATTATTGAAGTTATGGGCCGCGATTGTGGTGACCTTGCATTGTGGGCTGGTTTAGCTGTCGGTGCAGAAACAATCCTCGTTCCAGAAGTAAAAACAGATATCAAAGATATCGCAGAAAAAATAGAAGCCGGTATTAAAAGAGGTAAAAAACATTCTATCGTTATGGTAGCTGAAGGTGTTATGTCAGGACAAGATTGTGCAGAAGAATTAGCAAAATACATCCATGTAGATGGACGTGTATCTGTGCTCGGTCATATCCAACGTGGTGGTAGCCCAACTGGACAAGACAGAGTGTTGGCATCAAGACTTGGCGGTCATGCCGTAGAATTATTAATTGAAGGTAAAACAGCATTGGGAGTTGGCATTAAACAAAATGAATTAACTCAAACACCATTTGATGATATCTTCAGTAATAAAGGTAGTAAGTTTAATTTTGATATGTATGAGTTAGCACAAGAATTATCAATTTAATGATAGATTTAGTGAAATTTTTAGGAGGCTTTTATAATGAGAAAAACTAAAATCGTTTGTACGATTGGACCTGCATCAGAATCTGAAGAAATGTTAGAAAAATTAATGAACGCTGGCATGAACGTTGCCCGTTTGAACTTCTCACACGGTGATCACGCTGAACACAAAGTTCGTATTGACCGCATCAGAGAAGTTGCACAACGTTTAGACAAAACTATCGCAATCATGCTTGATACAAAAGGACCTGAAATCAGAACACACAACATGAAAGACGGTGTGATTTTCTTAGAAAAAGGTAAAGAAGTTATCGTAAGCATGGAAGAAGTTTTAGGTACATCTGAGAAATTTTCTGTAACATATGCAGATTTAATCAACGACATTGAAATTGGTTCTTATATTCTATTAGACGATGGTTTAGTAGAATTAGAAGTTAAAGAAATCAATAAAGATAAAGGCGAAGTTTTATGTGAAGTCCTCAACTCAGGTGAAATTAAAAATAAAAAAGGTGTTAACTTACCAAACGTTAAAGTTAACTTACCTGGTATTACTGATAAAGATGCTGATGATATCCGCTTCGGTATCGATCAAAACATCGACTTAATCGCAGCAAGCTTTGTACGTCGTCCAAGTGACGTATTAGATATCCGTAAAATTTTAGAAGAAGAACGTAATACTAACATTCAAATTCTTCCTAAAATCGAAAACCAAGAAGGTATCGACAACATTAAAGAAATCCTTGAAGTTTCTGATGGTTTAATGGTAGCTCGTGGTGACATGGGTGTTGAAATTCCACCTGAAAATGTACCTGTAATCCAAAAAGACCTTATCAGACAATGTAACAAATTAGGTAAACCAGTTATCACAGCAACTCAAATGTTAGACTCTATGCAACGTAACCCACGTGCAACAAGAGCCGAAGCAAGTGACGTAGCTAACGCTATCTATGATGGTACAGATGCAGTTATGTTATCTGGTGAAACTGCTGCAGGTTTATATCCTGAAGAAGCTGTTAAAGCAATGAGAAACATTGCAGTTGCAGCTGAAGCCGCTCAAAACTACAAAAAATTATTAAATGACCGTACTAAATTAGAAGAAACTAACTTAGTAAATGCAATTGGTGTTTCTGTAGCACATACTGCCCTTAACTTAAAAGTTAAAGCAATCGTTGCTGCAACTGAAAGTGGTTCAACTGCAAGAACTATCTCTAAATTCCGTCCACATTCAGACATTATCGCTGTAACACCAAACCCAGAAACAGCTCGTCAATTAGCATTAGTATGGGGCGTATTCCCAGTTGTTAAAAAAGGACGCAAAACTACTGACGCATTACTTAACAATGCAGTAGCAACAGCAATCGAAACTGGTCGCGTTCAAAATGGTGATTTATTAATCATCACTGCTGGTGTTCCAACTGGTGAAAAAGGTACAACTAACATGATGAAATTACACTTAGTTGGTGACGAACTTGTTAAAGGTCAAGGTGTTGGACGTAATTCAGTAGTAGGTAACGCAGTAGTTGTAAATGAAGCTTCTGAATTAGAAGGCAGAGATCTTTCAAACTCAGTAATCGTTACTCATTCTACAGATGAAACATTCGTACCTTATGTAGAACAAGCTGCTGGTTTAGTTGCTGAAGAAGCTGGTATCACATCACCAAGTGCGATCATCGGTTTAGAACAAGGTATCCCAACAATCGTTGGTGCTAAAAACGCAACTAAATTAATCGCTGATGATGTTACAATCACAGTTGATGCAAACACTGGCCGTGTATATGACGGTTATGCAAACGTACTTTAATCATCTCTAAAGTATCAATATTAAACTTTAAATAGACAAGCTGTCTGTTCCTCAGGAGCAGACAGTTTTTTATTTTGATTTGGGAAGTGAATGTATCACCTTATAATTCATGTAGCATTTAAAAGCAGTCTATGCATTGTTTTAAGCATGATATAACATCAGATATGTATTTATAATAAAGAAAGTGTTGTTAATCTATGGGGCTCATATAGGGGATAGAAGAGGATAGGATAGGTTTTAGACAAAGCAAAATGCGCTTACTCTAAAAGTGAGTAAACGCATTTTGTTAGGGTGCGTATTTTTAATTTTTATGATTGATGTTTCTTAAGTTGTTGTGTGTATCTCCAGTACATTAATCCTAAAAGGATAAACCAGATTGGAGATAAAAATACTGCAGTTCTTGTTACCGGGTTGACGAATAGCAATGCGAATACAAAGATGAAGAAAAATAAAATCATGTATCCTGAGAAACGTCCACCTGGCAATTTATAAATTGAATTTTTGTGTGCTTTTGGATTGCGTTTATGATAGTTAATATAAGCAACGATAATCAATGCCCAAACTACTAAGAATAAAACTGTTGATACTGTTGTTACATATGTGAATACTAATGTTGCATCTGGGAAAATATAGTTCAATAATGCTGCGATAAGTAATAATGCACATGAAACAAAGATCGCAATGTGCGGCACACCATTTTTATTTGTTTTGTTGAAAACAGGTGGTGCTTGTTCTTGTCTTGATAAACCAAATAACATACGGCTGTTTGAGAAAATACCACTGTTACAAGATGATGCAGCAGCTGTCAGTACAACAAAGTTGATGATACCTGCTGCGAAAGGTATTCCGACTAACGCGAACAATCTTACGAATGGACTGTCAGAAGGATCTACTTTATACCAAGGAATGATTGACATAATTACTGCAAGTGATCCTACATAGAATAGTAAGATACGTACAGGTACACTGTTAATTGCTTTAGGAATAATCTTTTCAGGGTCTTTTGTTTCACCAGCTGTTACACCAATCAACTCAATCCCTACGAATGAGAAGAGTGCCATTTGGAAAGACATGAAGAAACCTGATACACCTTTAGGGAAAATACCATGGTCATAAAGGTGTGTGATACTCGCATGACCGAATTTAGTTTCATAAGCAACGAATATCATACCTAATCCAACAACGATTAACACGATGATTGTCGTAACTTTGATAATTGCGAACCAGAATTCTAATTCTCCAAAAAGTTTTGCGCTTAATAAGTTGAATGCCATTAAAACAAGTACACAGACTAAAGCGCTGACCCAGTTAGGAATTTCAGGCCACCAGAAACTGACATACTTCGCTACGGCTGTAACTTCTGCCATCCCTGTGATAATCCAACATAACCAATATGTCCAACCTGTCACAAACCCAGCAAAGGGTCCGATATATTCATTTGTCACATCTGCGAATGATTTAAATTTTGTGTTTGTAATTAAGATTTCCCCTAAACCCCTCATAAACATAAACAACATTAAACCAATAATGATGTACGTTAATAAAATCGAAGGTCCCGTCATCGCAATCGTTTGTCCTGCCCCTAAGAACAATCCAGTACCGATCGCACCGCCAATTGCGATTAACTGTATGTGCCGATTGCTTAATTCTCTTTGTAAATTGTTTGACATAAATTAATTCAACTCCCTTTTTGCACCTTAATAATATTATGCACATATCCATAGAATATGACAAATGGTTTTTAAAAATATTGAGAATTTTCATGCAATTATCAATGAATTTAAGTTATGATGAATGATAATAAATTAAAAATAATCGGTTAATTTGCATGGGTTTTCGTTACTTAAAACTATAAAAATGTAATATAATACCAATGAAGGCAATGAGATATGGTCTGAACAGGGTGTTTTAACTGTTTGAGCAATGTAATCGCTTTATACAAAGTTTCGAAATTGTTCACAAAACCGTTAATATTGGATATAATACTAAATGAAAGCCATTTCAATTTGTTATAGAAAAGGGGAAATTAATATGGCAGAATTGCATAAAGGTTTAGAAGGGGTAATTGCAGCTGAAACAAAGGTAAGCTCAATTATCGATAGCCAATTGACATATGCTGGTTATGACATCGATGATTTAGCAGAAAACGCATTATTTGAAGAAGTTGTATTCTTACTATGGAATTACAGACTTCCGACGAAAGACGAATTGAACAAGTTGCAAGAAAAATTATATGAGTATGCAAAACTAGACCAAAAAGTTTATGAGCATTTCGAAGATTATGCAACAGACGACGTTCATCCAATGACAGCATTAAGAACTTCAGTTTCTTATATTGCACACTTTGATGAAAATGCAGAGTCAGAAACGGATGAAGAAAAATTAGAACGTGCAATTAGAATCCAAGCAAAAATGGCATCACTTGTGACGTCATTTGAACGTGTAAGACAAGGAAAAGAGCCAGTTTATCCTAAACAAGGCTTATGCTATGCAGCTAACTTCTTATATATGTTACGTGGTGAAGAGCCAACAGACATTGAAGTTGAAGCATTTAACAAAGCATTGGTATTGCATGCTGACCATGAATTGAATGCATCAGCATTTACAGCACGTTGTGCAGTATCATCTTTATCAGATATGTATTCAGGTATTGTTGCAGCTGTAGGTTCATTAAAAGGGCCTTTACACGGCGGAGCAAACGAACGTGTTATGAACATGTTATCTGAAATTCATTCAGTGGATGAAGTTGAACCATATATTGATAATAAATTGAAAAACAAAGAGAAAATCATGGGCTTTGGACACCGTGTTTATAAAGACGGAGATCCACGTGCGAAATATTTAAAAACAATGAGTAAAAAAATTACGGATGAGACAGGTCAAAAACATTTATATGATATCTCAGTAGCGATTGAAGACTTAATGAAAGAACGTACAGGCATTATTGCTAACGTTGACTTCTATAGTGCGACTGTTTATCACAGCATGGATATTCCACATGATTTATTTACTCCAATTTTCGCAGTCAGTCGTTCTGCAGGTTGGTTAGCACATATTTTCGAACAATATAGAGATAATCGTATTATGAGACCACGTGCTCAATATATCGGTGAAACAAATCGTAAGTATTTACCAATTGAAGAGCGCTAATTTTTAACAGCGACATTCTTGAATCATTAATCACAAAATTTATATTAACGGAGGAATTTAGAATGGCACCAGAAAAAATTGTTAAACAAGAAGACGGTTTATTAGTACCGAATAATCCTATTATTCCATTTATCATCGGTGATGGTATTGGACCAGATATCTGGAGAGCAGCAAGCCGTGTATTAGATGCAGCGGTTGAAAAAGCTTATAATGGCGAGAAAAAAATCGAATGGAAAGAAATCTTAGCTGGTCAAAAAGCATATGATGAAACTGGCGAATGGTTACCACAAGAAACTTTAGATACGATTGAAGAATATTTAATCGCAATCAAAGGACCTTTAACTACACCAATCGGTGGCGGTATTCGTTCATTAAACGTAGCATTACGTCAAACATTAGACTTATATGCTTGCTTACGTCCAGTACGTTGGTTCAAAGGTGTTCCATCTCCTGTTAAGCGTCCAGAAGACACTGACATGGTTATCTTCCGTGAAAATACTGAAGACATCTATGCAGGTATCGAATTTAAAGAAGGTACGCCAGAAGCTAAGAAATTAATCGATTTCTTACAAGATGAAATGGGTGCTAAAAACATTCGTTTCCCTGAAACTTCTGGTATCGGTGTAAAACCTGTATCTAAAGAAGGTACTGAACGTTTAGTACGCTCAGCTATCCAATATGCGATTGATAACAATCGTAAATCAGTCACATTAGTGCACAAAGGTAATATCATGAAATTTACTGAAGGTGCATTCAAACAATGGGGTTATGATTTAGCTGAAAGTGAATTCGGTGATAAAGTATTCACTTGGCAACAACATGATCGCTTAGTAGATGAAAAAGGTAAAGAAGAAGCGGACAAAATCCAAGATCAAGCAGTTGCAGATGGTAAAATCATTATCAAAGACTCAATTGCTGATATCTTCTTACAACAAATCTTAACGCGTCCTGCTGAGTATGATGTAGTAGCAACTATGAACTTAAATGGTGACTACATTTCTGACGCATTAGCAGCACAAGTCGGCGGTATCGGAATTGCACCTGGTGCAAACATCAACTATGATACTGGCCACGCTATCTTTGAAGCAACTCACGGTACTGCACCTAAATATGCAGACCAAGATAAAGTAAACCCATCATCAGAATTATTAAGTGCAGTATTAATGTTAGAACACTTAGGTTGGCAAGAAGCTGCTGACTTAATTACAGATTCAATTGAAAAAACAATTGCATCTAAAGTTGTAACGTATGACTTCGCACGTATGATGGATGGCGCTAAAGAAGTAAAAACTTCTGAGTTCGCTGACGAGTTAATCAAAAATCTATAAGACTTAATTGATTTCAAGCTATACTGCTCTGATAAGGGCGGTATAGCTTTATTTTTTTGAATGATTGAACTTGTTAAGTGAATGTTAAGTTTATGTAAAGATGTTTCGTAGTATGTTATCTTTTTGAAAATATAAGTTATAATTAAGATGAAAAATACACAGGGGGTAAGACTATGACACAAAAAATTTTAGTAGTCGATGATGAACAATCCATTGTAACTTTGCTGAAATACAATTTAGAAACAGCAGGTTATTTAGTAGAAGTTGCTTATGACGGTGAAGAAGCACTTCAAAAACTGAATGCCGTACAACCAGATTTAGTCGTATTAGACGTAATGTTGCCGAAGTTGGATGGCATTGAAGTTTGTAAAACGATTCGTTCAGACCGAAATCTTGTTCCTATCTTAATGTTGACTGCCAAAGATGACGAGTTTGATCGCGTATTAGGCTTGGAACTCGGTGCAGATGACTATATGACTAAGCCATTCTCACCAAGAGAAGTTGTAGCACGCGTAAAAGCTATTTTACGCAGATCTAAACAAGTTCACAGTCAAAAAGAAGAAGAAACAGATAGTGAAGATGTAATCATCGGTTCAATCAAAATCAGACCTGAATACTTTGAAGTATATAAAAATAATGAACTGTTAGAATTGACCCCTAAAGAATTTGAGTTACTTCTTTATTTAATCGAGCGCCAAGGTAGTGTTATTACAAGAGAGCACATGTTGAACTCTGTATGGAATTATGAATTTACTGGTGATTCAAGAATTGTTGATGTGCATATCAGTCATTTAAGAGATAAATTAGAGGAAAACCCTAAGCAGCCGAAGCTTATTAAAACTGTTCGTGGATTAGGCTATAAACTAGAAAGACCTAAATCTGCAAATTGAAGTTTTACACAAGATTACTGCTGACGTTAGCCATCTTGATTATCTCTTGTCTTGTTGCTTTAGGTTTACTAATCAATCATGCGATTTATACAACGATTTCATCGAGAGATGCTGAAAACTTGAAGCATGATGCTGAGCGTATCAACAAGACATACAAAGCACATCATGAAGAGGCTTTAAAAGAATACGCACACTTAAATAATTTTACAATATCCATACATAGCAATGATGGAGGTAAAACATTATTTAAATCAGATAAAAAAGTTCCCGCAAATCCAAACATCAATGTAGTTGGAAATCCATCTAATCTGCTTTATGATACGCATCATGACAATCGTAGATTTACTTATAAATATATTAGTAATGATCATTTTATTATAATTACAGGTTACGATAATGAAATTACACAACTACAATTTGAAGCTTGGAAATATATTGCGATCATTGGTTTATTCATTATTGCCTTAGTCTTCTTAATTGTTAGAAACATTAACCGCACATATATCAGACCGATTAATGATGTAACTTATGCGACGAAACTCTTAGCACAAGGGCACTATCATATCAGAGTACCTGAAAGCAATGTGAAAGAAACGCGAGACTTATTCGTAACAACGAATGAATTAGCACGTCGTTTACAAAAAATGTATAACGAACAAAAAATTCAATCAAATCGTTTGAAAACAACACTTGAAAATATACCAAGTTCAGTTTTAATGATTGATAAATACGGTAAAATTGTTATCGCGAATACAGCATATTATGAAATGTTTAATCCTGAAACAAATGTCGTGAATCAAAATTACAATCGTGTGATCAAAGGTAAATTGAATACATTGATTATCGATGCCTTTAAAACCGAGAAAACGATGAATGAACAAGTCAAAGTATATTTGAATAATGTTCACGAACGTTATTTTGATACCGTCTGTGTGCCGATTTTATCTCGTAAAAAGAAAAGAATGCAAGGGATGGTTGTCGTTCTTCACGATATTACCAGCTTGAAGAAATTAGAGAATTTGCGTCGTGAATTTGTCGCAAATGTCTCACATGAGCTGAAAACACCTATCACTTCAATTAAAGGATTTGCGGAAACTTTAATTGATGGGGCGAAGAATGATGAAACGACGTTGGATGAATTCTTAAATATTATTTTGAAGGAGTCTAATCGTATTGAGTCATTGGTCGAAGATTTATTAGACTTATCACATATTGAACAACAAAAAGAAATTGAAACAGAACCAGTGGATTTATCTGATGTAACGAGAAACACCGTAAAAACTTTATATACAAATGGTAAAAAGAAAAATATTACGTTGGAAACGGATATTGAAGATTACGTGATTATCGATGCCGAAACATCGAAAATTGCTCAGGTTGTGGTGAACATCGTCAGCAATGCGATTAACTATTCACCTCAAGATAGTCGTATTCATGTGCGTGTCTATAAAGATGGAGAAAAACGTGTCTTAGAGGTCGAAGATTTTGGGATTGGAATCGCTCCAGAAGATCAAAAACATATCTTTGAACGTTTTTATCGTGTAGATAAAGCTAGAAGCCGTGATTCAGGCGGTACAGGACTTGGTTTGTCTATTACGAAACATATTGTCGAAGCTTATCACGGACGTATTCAAATAGACAGTCAAGTTGGCGTAGGTACAACGTTTAAAGTGATATTTTTCGATAATAAAAATAAATCAATTAAGTTATCTTAATATATGCGCCGGATGGAATTCCGGCGCTATTTTTATGAGTGGCTATGTCACATATGATAAAATAGAAACAAATCAATTCTGGAGGTTATAGTGTGGAAAAATTAGTGTTAATTGATGGGAATAGTTTAAGTTTCCGAGCATTTTATGCATTGCCTCTTTTAACGAATCGTGCAGGAATTCATACAAATGCCACTTATGGATTTGCGATGTTATTAGAAAAAATTATCAAAGAAGAAAAACCGACCCATTTCTTAGTCGCATTTGATGCTGGAAAAACGACATTCAGACATCAAACATTTAAAGAATATAAAGGCGGCAGACAAAAGACGCCACCAGAATTAAGTGAACAATTTCCGTTAATCAGACAATTATTAGATGCGTATCATATTAAGCATTATGAACTAGAAAATTATGAAGCGGATGATATTATTGGAACGTTAAGTCAAGCTGCAGATAAAGCAGGTTTTGAGACAATAATTGTAACGGGTGACCGAGACTTAACACAACTCGCTTCTGATAACGTGACTATATACTATACGAAAAAAGGTGTGACAGATGTTGACCATTACACACCTACATTCATCGCGGAAAAATATAATGGTTTAACACCGTCACAGATTATTGATATGAAAGGTTTAATGGGAGATAGCTCAGATAATATCCCAGGTATCGCGGGTGTCGGTGAAAAAACTGCTATTAAACTTTTAAATCAATTTGATTCAGTTGAAAACCTTTATAATCATTTAGATGAAGTTTCTGGTAAAAAGTTAAAAGAAAAACTTGAAAACGGTCATGATGATGCGTTGATGAGTAAAGAGTTAGCAACGATTAATAGAGAAAGTCCAATTGAAGTTACACTTGAAGAAACGAAGTTGCCTGATGAAGTGGATCAAACACAAAAAATTGAACTGTTTAAAGAACTTGATTTTAAACAAATGTTGAACCAAATCGATGTTGATGCCGATACTGAAACTGAATCTGATCGAACATATGATATTGAAACAGATTTCAACGCAATTGACTTTGATCAATTAAAACAAGCAGCGCTTCACTTTGAAGTAGATGAAGGTGACTATCTCACTGCAGATATTTTGAAATTCGGCTTTAAAGCAGATGAACACTTTGTGGTGATTAATGCGGATGAGATTCAAAATTATCCTGAGTTAATAAAATGGTTAGAAGACGAACAAACAGAAAAGTATGTCTATGATGCGAAAAAAACATATGCAGAAGCACATCGCATGAGTATCGATATTAAAAATATTACGTTTGATATCATGTTAGCAAGCTACATTTTAAATCCATCTCGCTCAATTGATGATGTTCATTCAGTAGTTGTCGATTATGGCCAAGGTTATGTACCTGAAGCAGTACACGTTTTTGGTAAAGGCAAAAAACGACAAGTGCCAGAAGATGATGTGTTGAATCCTTATATTGCTTCGATTTTGGATGCGATTGATGCGAGCACACCTGTAATGATTGATGCATTGAAAGAGTACAATCAATTAGATTTATTCAATGACTTAGAATTGCCGCTTGCGCGCATTTTAGGACAAATGGAAGAAATGGGCATTTACACGGATATTGAAGAGCTAAAAGAAATGGAAAGAGAAATTCAAGGTAAGCTTGATACTTTAATTGCTCGTATTCATGAAGCAGCAGGTGAGGAATTCAATATTAATTCACCGAAACAATTGGGTGTCGTATTATTCGAAAACTTGAAGTTACCAGTTATCAAGAAAACGAAAACGGGTTACTCAACTGCAGTAGATGTTTTAGAACAACTACAAGGTGAACATCCGATTATCGAAGATATCTTAGAATATCGCCAGTTATCTAAATTACAATCTACTTATGTAGAAGGCTTACAAAAAGTGATACAAGATGATAATCGCATTCATACACACTTTAACCAAACACTTGCACAAACAGGACGTCTGTCATCTGTCGATCCTAACTTGCAAAATATTCCTGTACGCTTAGAAGAAGGTCGCCGCATTAGAAAGGCCTTTAAACCTGCAGAAGCGGATAACGTTATTCTTTCAGCGGACTATTCTCAAATTGAATTACGCGTACTTGCTCATATTACGCAAGATGAAAGCATGATGAATGCCTTCAGAGAAGGAAGAGACATTCATACAGCTACAGCCATGAAAGTCTTTGGTGTAGAAGCAGACGAAGTAGATGGTTTAATGCGTCGACAAGCTAAAGCTGTAAACTTCGGAATAGTATATGGCATTAGTGATTATGGTTTAAGCCAAAGTTTAGGTATTACGAGAAAAGCAGCGAAGAAATTTATTGATGATTATTTAGATAGTTTCCCAGGCGTTAAACAATATATGAGTGATATCGTTAAAGATGCGAAAGCAAAAGGTTATGTAGAAACATTATTACACCGTCGCAGATATATCCCTGATATTACAAGCAGAAACTTTAATCAACGCAGTTTTGCAGAAAGAACAGCTATGAATACACCAATTCAAGGCAGTGCTGCAGATATTATCAAACTAGCAATGGTTAATTATGATAAAGCTGTGAAAGAAACAGATTTCAATGCACACTTATTACTGCAAGTACACGATGAGTTGATTTTTGAACTGCCAAAAGATGAGGTAGAAGCTTTCAGTGAATTTATTGAAGATATTATGGATAATGCCATTGAATTAAAAGTACCATTACAAGTGGATACTAACTATGGTCCAACATGGTACGATGCAAAATAGAAAGAAGGTCGCAAATTGCCTGAATTACCAGAAGTAGAGCACGTTAAAAGAGGGATTGAACCCTTTGTGATTAATCAAATTATTGAAAGTGTTGAGTTCTCGGATAAAGTCATCGATGGAAAAGCGAGCGGTAGAGACACAATTATTAAACAAATTGATTTGCCGATGTTTAAAAATCGTACAGAAGGCTATAAAATTACACGTGTGGAACGCAGAAGTAAATATATTCTTTTATATTTAGAGAAAGATGAAGATAAAAGAGTATTAGTCAGTCATTTAGGAATGACTGGTGGCTATTTCGTAGTCAATGACTTAACGGAGATTATTGTACCGAATTATCAAAAACATTGGCACGTCAATTTCAAACTTAGTAACGGCAAACAGTTAATCTTTTCTGATATTAGACGCTTTGGTGAAATTAAAAATGTTGATGATATTACAGCATACACGTCATTTGAAAAGATGGCTCCAGAGCCTTTTGATGACAATGCATACACACACTATCAAAAACAATTAGCATTGCCGAAGTATCAGAATAAGCCGATTAAACAAGTGATCTTAGATCATCATGTTATTGCAGGTTGCGGTAATATTTATGCTTGTGAAGCTTTATTTAATGCACGTATTCATCCAAAACGCAAAGTTAATACTTTAACGAAAAAAGAGCAAAAGCGTGTGTTTGATGAAGTAGTGGCTGTTCTAACATTAGGTATTGAACAAGGCGGAACCAGCATTTCTGATTATCGCCATGCAGATGGTCAAACCGGACATATGCAGGAGTATTTAAATGTATATAAAAAGAAAATCTGTCCTGTATGTGGTGGACCGATTGAGACAGAAGTGATAGGTGGCAGAAACAGTCACTTTTGTCCAAACTGTCAAAAATAAATAAATTGAACGAGGGAGATTAGATTATGCAAAAAGTAATTGGTTTAACAGGCGGAATCGGAACAGGAAAATCTACTGTATCTGAATTGCTTGCAGTCCATGGTTTTAAAATTGTGGATGCGGATATTGCGGCAAGAGAAGCGGTAGAAAAAGGTTCTGAAGGTTTAGAACAAGTCCGCCAAGTATTTGGCGATGAAGCGATAGATGAAAATGGTGAAATGAATCGCAAATACGTCGGTGAAATCGTATTTAATGATGACAAAATGCGAGAGAAATTAAACCAAATCATACATCCTATCGTGAGAGATTTAATGGAAAGACAAAAAGAAGCTTATTTAAAAGATGGCTTCAATGTAATTATGGATATTCCATTATTATTTGAAAATAACCTTCAAGATACTGTTGATGAAACATGGTTAGTCTATGCTTCTGAAAGTATTCAAGTGGAACGTTTAATGGAACGTAATGACTTAACACAAGAAGAAGCGAAAGCGCGTGTATATAGTCAGATCTCTATCGACAAAAAACGTCGTATGGCAGATCGTGTTATTGATAATCGCGGTACGTTGCTAGAGCTTAAACAAAACCTTGAAGCATTGTTGATGGAAGAAGGTTATATTCAAAGTTCTGAAGAGGTTTAATGTGAATATGATTTTAATCTGAACATGAATACAAAAAATTGCTTATCATTAGTGATAAGTAATTTTTTTAATTATTTTGCTAAAACGCTTTCATTTTAACGTGAATATGTTATACTGATTCCATAAAGTATAACACATATAAAACGAGGGGTGCTTTTTATGACAACGAATATTGCAATTAATGGAATGGGACGCATTGGGCGCATGGTTTTGCGTATTGCTTCTAAAAATGATGATTTAAATGTAGTGGCAATTAATGCGAGTTATCCTCCAGAAACGATTGCACATTTAGTAAAATACGATACAACACATGGTAAATATGACGGTAATGTAGAACCGACAGAAAATGGTATTCGTATTGATGGTCATGATATTAAATTAGTTTCAGATCGTAATCCAGAAAATTTACCTTGGAAAGATTTAGATATTGATATTGTCATAGAAGCGACTGGGAAATTTAATCACGGAGACAAAGCGGATGCACATATTAAAGCAGGCGCTAAAAAAGTCTTATTAACAGGTCCTTCAAAAGGCGGTCACGTACAAATGGTTGTTAAAGGCGTTAACGATGACAGCTTAGATGTTGAAGAATTCGATATCTTTAGTAATGCTTCATGTACGACAAACTGTATCGGTCCAGTAGCAAAAGTATTAAACGACAACTTTGGAATCGAAAATGGTTTAATGACTACAGTACATGCGATTACAAACGACCAAAAAAATATTGATAACCCACACAAAGATTTACGCCGTGCGCGTTCTTGTAACGAAAGTATTATCCCAACTTCAACAGGTGCTGCAAAAGCATTGAAAGAAGTTTTACCTGAATTAGAAGGTAAACTACATGGTATGGCACTTCGTGTTCCTACTAAAAACGTTTCATTAGTAGACTTAGTAGTAGACTTAAAAGAAGATGTAACAGCTGAGCAAGTCAACAAAGCATTTGAAGATGCTGACTTAGAAGGCGTATTAGCTGTTTCAGATGAGCCGCTAGTATCAGTTGACTTTAACACAAACCCTAACTCAGCAATCGTTGATTCAATGTCAACGCTTGTAATGGATGACAAGAAAGTTAAAGTGATTGCATGGTACGACAATGAATGGGGTTATTCTAACCGCGTTGTTGATATTGCAGTTCAAATTGGTGAATTGTTAAAAACAAAAGAAAAAGCAACAGCTTAATTGAAACTGCTGTCATAAATTTTTAACCAGTTAATCAGAAGTAGGGCTCTGATTAACTGGTTTTTTTATGTGCTGGCTTCCTTTCTTTTGTGACTTGCACTTTTATAGTATAATAGGCGTAATCAATTAAAGAGGTGAAAATGAATGAAATGCCCTAAATGTAATTCTACGCATTCTCGTGTGATAGATTCTAGACATGCTGATGAAGCCAATGCCATTCGCAGACGTCGTGAATGTGAAAATTGCGGCACTCGTTTTACTACATTTGAGCATATTGAAATGAGTCCGCTTATCGTAGTGAAAAAAGATGGCACACGTGAGCAGTTTTCACGTGACAAAATATTGAATGGGCTCGTTCGTTCGTGTGAAAAGAGACCAGTCGGTTATCAACAGCTTGAAGATATTACAAATAAAGTAGAATGGCGTTTAAGAGATGAAGGCCATGCAGAGGTTTCTTCAAGAGAAATTGGCGAACATGTGATGAATTTATTAATGCATGTGGATCAAGTATCCTATGTAAGATTCGCCTCTGTATATAAAGAATTTAAAGATGTCGATCAATTGCTTGAATCTATGCAAGGCATCTTACAAGAAAAGAATAAACGGAGTGAATCTTGATGAAGTTGAGTCAAAATGACTTTGGATTACGTCCGCAAGATCCATTCAAAGTGCTGCAAGCACAAAAACTTTCTGCATCTCAACTCGAAGTATTGAACCGTTTGTTTACACCACTTATCGGTACAACAGCCATCGGTGTGTATCATTATCTTTCTCAGTTTGCAGAGGTTAAACAACAAAAAGACTATACACATTATGTGATTATGAGTGAGTTGAAATTAAACCTAGGTCAATTCAGAGAAGAAATGAATCGTTTGGAAGCGATTGGACTGATTAAAACCTATGCAAAACATGATGAAAATCAATCACAATTTGTGTATTTGTTAGTCGATCCGCCATCACCAAAAACATTTTTCAATGATCCTATGTTATCTGTTTATCTCTATAAAGAAGTTGAGGGTAAACGTTTCCATGAATTACGTCGTTATTTTGAAACGACACAAGTTGATTTATCAAATTATCATGAAGTGACAAGAAATTTTACAGATGTTTTTAAAGTACCAAATCATGCGTTAGATAAGGTAGATACGACACATCAAATAACAGAAACACAAAAATACGATGGTATGAACTTAGACCGTGTTCACTTTGACTTCGAATTGTTGTATCAATTACTAAGCAATCATTTTGTCAGTGCAGAAATAATAGAAGAAAAAACGAAACATCTCATTACACAACTCGCTGTGCTATACGGTATAACGCCGGAAGGGATGAAGAATCTGATTTTAAAATCGCTGACAAGTGCTCAAAAAATTTCGTTTGAAGAGTTGCGTAAACAAGCGCGTGCGTTTTATGCGATTGAACACGAAAATCAATTGCCGTCTTTAGAGGCGCAAGCAGAACCTGTTCGACCAGAACCTGTTCGACCAGAACCTGCAGAAGAGGCACAAATAGAAATCAATTCTATTCCTCAAACAGATGAAGAGTTTAAACAATGGTTTAAATTAATGGATAATTTAAGTCCGATTGATATGTTGACAGGGTGGTCGGGTTCAGAACCGACACCTCAACAAAAATATATGATAGAAGACATAATCGTGCGAGAACAATTACCGTTTGGTGTAATTAATATGTTATTACAATACGCCATGTTAAATAGTGGGATGAAATTGACTAAAAAGTATATATTAGAGATTGCATCAAACTGGAAAAAATTGGAAATCAGTTCTGCAGAAGAAGCCTATCATCATGTGATGAAGTTGAAAAAGGATGAACAAGAACGTCAAACTAAAAGTTATCAACAACAAAGCGGTCCAAAACGCTATAATAATAGAAGAAATCCTGTATCAAAAGAGATTACACCTGATTGGCTGTTGAATCGAGAACATGAAAAACGTCGTAAGAAAGGTGAAAAACGTTCATCCGCTTCAACCGACCAATCTCTCGCGCAAGATAGTGCAGCCTTTTTACAACACTTAAAAGAAACATGGAAGGAGGATGAATAATATGAAACGTTTCAGTAATATCATGCAGACATCTCCAGATTTTCAAAAAAGATTTGAGAAAATCAAAAGAGATGTAATTAATGATCCTGACGTTAAACGCTTCCTAGAAGAACATCAATCTGAAGTAACGAATCGGATGATTGAAGAAGACTTGAATATTTTGCAAGAATATAAAGACCAGCAAAAACATTATGATGGCCATGAATTCAAAGATTGTCCTAACTTTGTTAAAGGTCATGTACCTGAACTCTATATTGAACATAACAGAATTAAAATCAAATACCTTCCATGTCCATGCAAAATCAAACACGATCAAGAACAACGAGAAGCACATTTAATCACTTCACATCATATGCAGAGAGATACGTTAGATGCTAAATTAGCAGATATTTATATGGATAATCGTGAACGTTTAAATGTAGCTATGAAAGCTGATGAATTATGTAAAGCAATCGTAAGAGGAGAAAGTGTTAAAGGTTTATATTTATATGGTTCTTTTGGTACAGGCAAATCCTTTATTTTAGGTGCGATTGCCAATCAATTGAAGTCCAAACTGATTCCTTCAACGATTGTATACCTACCTGAATTCATCCGTACGTTAAAAAATGGATTTAAAGATGGTTCATTTGAACGTAAATTACAAGTGGTCAGAGAAGCGAATATCCTCATGCTAGATGATATCGGTGCAGAAGAAGTCACACCTTGGGTGCGTGACGAAGTCATCGGACCATTACTGCATTATAGAATGGTACAAGAGTTGCCGACATTCTTTAGCTCAAACTTTGATTTCAAAGCTTTAGAACACCATTTAGCGATGACGCGAGATGGCTCTGAACAGACAAAAGCTGCTAGAATTATGGAACGTATTAAATCTTTAGCAGAACCCTATGAATTAGTCGGCGAGAATTATCGTGATGATTGATATTTTTTGAAAATGAGTTATAATAGAATTAAATCTAAATCAACGTAAACATTAAAGGATATGACATGTTTTTCACTGTTATACAGAAAATTGCTGATGATGAGAAAGCAGTTAACATACTAATATGTTACTCCCTTTTAGATAAATGATATTCGTAATGGATATCCGGCTCAAGACCGTTATCTTATGCAGAGATGAGAAACAGTATCATGGGAATGTTCTGTTTCTTAAACTAGGGTGGTATCACGAGAACCTCGTCCCTTTATAGGGCGGGGTTCTTTTTGTTTTACGTGAAGATTATAAATGGAGGCGTTTATGAATGGACAAAATTAGTATTACATTTCCAGATGGCAACAGTTCTGAATTTGATAAAGGCATTACTACTGAAGAAATCGCACAATCAATCAGTCCTGGGTTAAGAAAAAAAGCAGTAGCAGGTAAATTTAATGGACAAATGGTTGATTTGACTCGTCCACTTGAAGAAGATGGATCAATTGAAATCGTAACTCCTGGCAGTGAAGAAGCACTTGAAGTGTTACGTCACTCTACAGCGCATTTAATGGCACAAGCATTAAAACGTTTGTATGGCGACGTGAAATTCGGTGTAGGTCCTGTCATTGAAGGCGGTTTCTACTATGATTTCGATACTAATGCTAAAATTTCTTCAGATGATTTCCCTGAAATCGAAAAAACAATGAAACAAATTGTAAATGAAAATCATAAAATTGAACGTAAAGTAGTCAGCCGTAATGAAGCGAAAGACTTCTTTAAAGACGATCCGTATAAACAAGAATTAATCGATGCAATTCCTGAAGATGAAAATGTGACACTATATACACAAGGTGAATTCACTGACTTATGCCGTGGTGTACACGTACCATCTACTTCAAAAATGAAAGAGTTCAAACTATTATCTACAGCAGGTGCATATTGGCGCGGTGACAGCAACAATAAAATGTTACAACGTATTTATGGTACAGCGTTCTTTGATAAAAAAGAATTAAAAGCACATTTAAAAATGCTTGAAGAACGTAAAGAACGTGACCACCGTAAAATCGGTAAAGAATTAGACTTATTTATGAACAGTCAATTAGTAGGCGCTGGTTTACCATTATGGTTACCAAACGGTGCAACAATTCGTCGTGAAATTGAACGTTACATCGTAGATAAAGAAGTTAGTTTAGGCTATGACCATGTTTATACACCTGTTTTAGCTAATGTTGACTTATATAAAACTTCAGGACACTGGGATCATTACCAAGATGACATGTTCCCGCCAATGAAATTGGACGAAACTGAAGAAATGGTTTTACGTCCGATGAACTGCCCACACCATATGATGATTTATAAAAATAAACCACATTCATACAGAGAATTACCAATTCGTATTGCTGAATTAGGTACAATGCATCGTTATGAAGCAAGTGGTGCGGTATCAGGCTTACAACGTGTACGTGGTATGACTTTAAATGACGCACACATCTTCGTACGCCCAGATCAAATTAAAGAAGAGTTCAAACGTGTAGTTGAATTAGTTCAAGAAGTATACAAAGACTTTGGTTTCGAAAACTACAGCTTCCGTTTAAGCTATCGTGATCTAGAAGATACAGAGAAATATTTCGATGATGATGAAATGTGGAACAAAGCTGAGGCAATGTTGAAAGAAGCAGTAGATGAAATGAACTTACCGTATGAAGAAGCGGTAGGGGAAGCGGCATTCTACGGTCCTAAATTAGACGTTCAAGTTAAAACAGCTATGGGTAAAGAAGAAACTTTATCAACAGTTCAACTTGACTTCTTATTACCAGAACGTTTCGACTTAGCTTATATCGGTAAAGATGGTGAAGAACACCGTCCAGTAGTTATCCACCGTGGTGTGGTATCAACTATGGAACGTTTCGTAGCATTCTTAACTGAAGAAACTAAAGGGGCTTTCCCAACTTGGTTAGCACCAATGCAAGTTGAAATCATCCCAGTTAATGTGGACTTACATTATGATTATGCACGTCAAATCCAAGATGAATTAAAATCACAAGGTGTGCGTGTAGAAATTGATGATCGTAATGAAAAAATGGGATATAAAATCCGTGAAGCACAAATGCATAAAATCCCATATCAACTTGTAATTGGAGACAAAGAAATTGAAAACAATGAAGTGAACGTGCGTAAATACGGTTCTAAAGATCAAGAAACTGTAGAAAAAGATGAATTCATCTGGAATTTAGTCGATGAAATTCGTCTAAAAAAACAACGTTCGAATTAAGACCTTGAAATCAGTCTTGAATTAAGGTATATTACAATGTAGTTAATTAAATATTAAAAAAGTGTTAGAGGTTGCATCTTTGATGAGTTGCTTATCAGAAGCTTTATTGGAGCGTAGGTTGAATAAGTTAAAGGCAAAGATGCCGAAATTTACAATAGCCATAACTATTGTATTTTGGGTCAGTTTCCGAATAGGAACTGGACTGTCACATAATGTGATGTGCTACCGTATATGATAAATTTCAAGTGATGGTCGCATATCTGTAGCGGCCATCATTTTTTGTATTCATGCAAGCCTCTATACTAAAGAAAGGAATCGATTATGAACAATCAATCTAATCAGGATGCAGGCATCCAAAGAGGTCTGAAAGACCGTCATATTTCCATGATCGCCATCGGGGGATGTATCGGAACAGGATTATTCGTTACATCTGGCGGTGCAATTCATGATGCTGGACCACTCGGCGCATTAATCGCCTACGCAGTTATCGGTATTATGGTGTTCTTCTTGATGACATCATTAGGAGAAATGGCAACGTACTTACCAGTATCTGGTTCATTCAGTACGTACGCAACACGATTTGTAGACCCATCATTAGGCTTTGCTTTAGGATGGAACTATTGGTTTAACTGGGTTATCACTGTAGCAGCTGACGTAACTATTGCAGCGCAAGTGATTCAGTACTGGGATCCAATGAAAGGCATTCCTGCATGGGCATGGAGTGTACTCTTCCTTATCATCATCTTCGCTTTAAACTCATTATCAGTTAGAGTGTATGGTGAAAGTGAATATTGGTTTGCATTAATTAAAGTAATAACAGTTATTGTCTTTATTGGTATCGGCTTACTTACTATTGTCGGTATCATGGGCGGTAAATTCATCGGATTTGAAACATTTACTTCTGGTGACGGCCCGATTTTAGGTGGTAATTTAGGCGGAAGCTTATTATCAATCTTAGGTGTATTCTTAATTGCTGGTTTCTCATTCCAAGGAACAGAGTTAATCGGTATTACAGCAGGGGAATCAGAAAATCCTGAACGTGCTGTACCAAAAGCAATTAAACAAGTATTCTGGAGAATTTTATTATTCTATATCTTAGCTATCTTTGTAATTGGTATGATTATTCCTTATACTCATTCAGCATTGATGGGCGGAGAAGATAACATCGCGACATCACCATTTACATTAGTATTTAAAAATGCTGGTTTAGCGTTTGCGGCATCATTTATGAACGCAGTTATCTTAACTTCAGTATTATCAGCAGGTAACTCTGGTATGTACGCATCAACACGTATGTTGTACTCTATGAGTAAAGATAAACTTGCAGCATCAGCATTTGGTAAAACTACAAAGCATGGTGTGCCATTCTTAGCATTAATCGCAACTGGCGCCGTAACAGTATTAATCTTCTTAATACAACGCTTAAGCGGTGATGCATATGAATACATCGTTGCAGCAAGTGGTATGACAGGCTTTATCGCATGGGTTGGTATTGCAATCAGTCACTACCGATTCAGACGTGCTTTTAAAGTCCAAAATTATGATAAACATGAATTGAAATACAAAGCTAAATGGTTCCCATTCGGTCCGATTTTCGCAGGTATCTTATGTGTGATTGTTATTATCGGCCAAGATGTTGATTTCATTAAAACAGGTGATTTTGATCCAAATCGCTTCATTATCACTTACATGGGTATTCCAGTTTTCTTAGCATTCTTCTTGTATCATAAAATCAGATATAAAACTAAAAAAATTCCATTGAAACAAGTTGACTTAAGTCAAGACGTGGATATGAGCCAATTTAAATAAAGTTAAAAATTTTAATTGACTTTGTCTTGTAATGTTGATATGATTGTATACGTTGAATACGAAACGAACCAAGTAGAAGCTTCCCGCTTCTCACCTGTAGCGACGCTTAAGGCTGTTGGCAGGTCCAAAACAACGTTACAATGATGACGTTGACTTTATGGAAAAGAGCGGGCACTTCTGTGTCCGCTCTTTTTTACTTGGGATATTTCGTAAATATAACGGAGGTGTTAACCATAGCAAAAGATCAAACGCAAGTTAACGATAGAATTCGCGCAAGAGAAATTCGTGTCATTGGTCAAGACGGTGAACAAATCGGTGTTAAACAAAAACGTGAAGCATTAGAAATGGCTGATCGTGTTGGTTTAGATTTAGTCGTAGTAGCGCCTAACGCTAAACCACCTGTTGCTCGTATTATGGATTACGGTAAATACAAATTCGAGCAACAGAAAAAAGAAAAAGAAATGAAGAAAAAACAAAAAGTTATCAATGTTAAAGAAATTCGTTTAAGTCCAACAATTGAGGAACATGATTTCCAAACTAAGTTGAAACAAGGACGCAAATTCTTAACTAAAGGCGATAAATGTAAAGTTTCAATTCGTTTCAGAGGACGTGCCATCACTCATAAGGAAATTGGTCAACGTGTATTAGAGAAATTTGCAGGCGAATGCAAAGATATCGCTACAGTTGAACAAAAGCCTAAAATGGAAGGCCGTCAAATGTTTATTATGCTAGCACCACTAGCAGAAAAATAATTTTTAAAGATATTACAGGAGGAATTTCATTATGCCTAAAATGAAAACACACCGCGGAGCAGCTAAACGTGTTAAAAGAACTGCTTCAGGTAAATTAAAACGTTCAAGAGCTTATACTTCTCACTTATTCGCAAACAAAAGCACTAAACAAAAACGTCAATTACGTAAATCAGCTTTAGTTTCTAAAAGTGATATGAAACGTGTAGCACAATTATTAGCTTACAAAAAATAAGTTATTAACGAGATAAACACACAGGTCAGCTTTAGCTTTGAAATAAAGAAAGCGCCTGAAACAAATCAAAAATAATCAGAGTTATAGATATAACCAAGGAGGAATTCAATATGCCACGTGTTAAAGGTGGAACAGTAACAAGAGCGCGTCGTAAAAAAGTAATCAAATTAGCTAAAGGTTACTTCGGCTCTAAACATACTTTATATAAAGTAGCTAAACAACAAGTAATGAAATCAGGTCAATACGCATTCCGTGACCGTCGTCAAAGAAAACGTGATTTCCGTAAATTATGGATTACTCGTATCAATGCAGCAGCTCGTAACCACGGCTTAAGCTACTCAAAATTAATGAACGGCTTAAAACAAGCTGACATCGACATTAACCGTAAAATGCTTTCTGAAATTGCAATTTCAGACGACAAAGCTTTCGGCGAATTAGTTGAAAAAGCTAAAGCAGCTTTAAAATAATTCATTTACAATACTCAATCATTGGTAGATAAGCGTACTGATGATTGAGTTTTTTTAATACAACTTTACGTTGATTTTAAAACTTTGATAGAATACAGACAAGTACATAAACCCAAAGTAAAGGAGAAACACATGTCGAAATTTGATGAAAGAATAATTGTAGTACCAAGAGAAATTGTTTTTAACAAAGAAAAAGACGCATTTAATGGTTTCTTATCAAAAAATGATCCGTCAGGGGAAGCGATTTTCGATAACTTAGACAAGTACGAAGTGAAACGTCGCGGTGATATGGAAGAAGATCCGACATATAAACAATTAATTTCATATTGTTTATTAGAGAACGAAAAGGGCGAAATATTAGTATATGAACGCCTTTCTGGTGGCGGTGAAAGTCGTCTGCATGGACAGTCATCAATTGGTGTCGGCGGTCATATGAATGATGTTATGGATGCACAATCTATTAATGAAGTCTTACGTGTGAACGCACAACGTGAACTAGAAGAAGAAGTCGGTATTAACAGCAGCAAAACACAAAACATGGAATACATTGGTTTTATTAACGATGATACGAACGAAGTAGGAGAAGTTCATTTAGGTGTCGTATTTAAAATCAGAGTAGATTCAAATAGTGTAGAAGCAAAAGAAACTGACACACTTAAAATCAAATGGATGAATCAAGGTAAAATTGAAAATTACGATGATTTTGAAACATGGAGTGCATTAATCTTACAAGCATTTAATTAGAAGCGGGTGTTAATAATGACTGACATAATCCCATTTCCACAAAATCAATCCAAATTGATTAATGATATTAAAACATCTTTTAATCATGAACAGTATGATGAGATGTATGATCTTTTTATGAAGTATGAAAAAGATTTTGAACTCGATACTGACTTGGCTTTATTGAAGTGTGAAATGCTTCTGAGAATGGAACAATACTTAGAATTGCGTGAAGAAGCGATTATCTTGTTGAAACAAGGCTTCGATGCATATAATCGCTTAATGGTGTATTATATGACAAGTCTGCATGGGTTAGGCCAATATTATGAATGTGTTAACCTGTTCAATCAGATTATTGATCAAGTAAAAGATCATGATATACGCATGCAGTTGTTTCCTATTAAAGAAGATGCACAAATGCAGCTGAATCAGAATAAAAAGCACTATATTTCAAAAATGAGTCGCTTTACAACGCTGACTATTGATCAACAGTTATATTTATTATTCGATATGATGCATGAAGGCCAATATGGCTTTGCGGAAACTTTTGCGGAAATTTTAAATCAAGAACGACTTCATTCGCATGTGCAAACAATTATCTTAGAATATTTGAAAAAAGCGCAGTATCAACACGAAATCAATTTTGTTAAAAATAATGCAGAATTTAAAGTCGTACCGAAAGCTCTGCCAGGACTTGAATATGCATCTTTTACACAAAAGGTAATTCCAGCGGTGATGCAACAATTTGAAGACCAATTCGGCAGTCAGATGCGAAGTGAAATTTCACAGATGTTGCAAGGTTTTGCAATTGGTATTTATCCATTGGAAATCGAACAAGAAGCACCTGTAGACGCATGGATTGACACATTCTTCAATTATATAGAAGATATGTTGAATCTATCAGAATCAGCAGAGAAACATATGAGTGAACCTGTCTTGAAGTGGATTCATGCGATAGAACAGAATATCACTCAATAATTGGGGTAATATGATATTATTGACCTTGATAGAAAATGAAAAATTAGTTTGTTTTAACATTGCGTATACGTTCTAATCACCAGGTTTGTAACCAATTTATACGTATGCTATAATGAAAAAGTTGAAAAATTAAAAAAGGATTATCATGGAGGTTTTTATACATGACAGCAACATGGGAAAAAAAGGAAGGTAACCAAGGCGTTTTAGAAGTTACAGTTCCTGCTAAAAAAGTAGATCAAGCAATCGATCAAGCATTCAAGAAAGTAGTTAAACAAGTAAATATTCCTGGTTTCCGTAAAGGGAAAGTTCCTCGCCAAATTTTTGAACAACGTTTTGGTGTAGAAGCACTTTACCAAGATGCAGTAGATATCTTATTACCAGAAGCTTATGGTGAAGCTATCGAAGAAACTGGTATCAAACCAGTTGATCAACCAGAAATCGAAGTAACACAAATCGAAAAAGGTAAAGACTTGAAATTCAACGCTACTGTTACAGTTGAACCAGAAGTAAAACTTGGTGAATACAAAGGTCTTGAAATTGAAAGACAAAATGCTGAATTAACAGACGAAGAATTACAAGAACAAATTGATCACAGCTTAGGTCACTTAGCTGAAATGGTAATCAAAGAAGATGGTGCAGTTGAAGAAGGCGATACTGTAAACTTAGACTTCGATGGTTATGTTGATGGTGAACAATTTGAAGGCGGACAAGCTGAAGGTTACGATTTAGAAATCGGTTCAGGTATGTTCATCCCTGGTTTCGAAGAACAATTAGTTGGCTTAAAAACTGGTGAAGAAAAAGACGTTAAAGTTACATTCCCAGAAGAATACCACGCTGAAGAATTAGCTGGTAAAGAAGCAACATTCAAAGTAAAAATCAATGAAATCAAATACAAAAATGTTCCAGAATTAGACGATGAAATTGCGAACGAATTAGATTCAGATGCAGATAGCGTTGATGAATATAAAGAAAATCTTCGCAAACGTCTTGAAGAAGAAAAGAAAGTCAATGCTGAAAATATTGAAAAAGAAGAAGCAATCAACAAAGCAGTTGAAAATGCTGAAGTAGATATTCCAGAAGCTATGATTAACACTGAGTTAAACCGTATGATGCAAGAATTCGAACAACGTATTCAACAATCAGGTCTTAACTTAGAAACTTACTTCCAAATCTCTGGTCAAGATGAATCTCAATTAAGAGAACAAATGAAAGACGACGCAGAAGCACGTGTTAAAACTAACTTAACATTAACTGCGATTGCGAATGCTGAAGACGTAGAAGCATCTGAAGAAGATGTTGATAAAGAGTTAGAAGCAATGAGCACACAATTCGGTATCTCTGCTGAAGATATCAAGAAAACATTAGGCAACACTGACTTAATTAAAGGTGATGTACGTGTTAAAAAAGTTATCGATTTATTAGTAGACAATGCTAAATTTGTTGAAGGTAAAGAAGATAACAAAGAAGAAGAAAAATAATTCATTCATTTCCAATTGAATAAATGAATAGGTAGAGGGTGAAGTTGCATGATAACTGATTCATACTGAGATGCATGTGCATCATATGAATTAAAACATGTGATTTCATCCTCTACAGTGATTTACGGTCGAAATCATTTCGTTTTAGATATGCTTGTGCTATATTGTTTGTAAGCAATTTTGTTGCATAACCTTTACAAAATGATATATTCAATATACAAGTTGATAAAGTAATGAAATCACCATAGATAAAATAAAAATAATTGTAAATGAACTAAAACCTGCAAAAATGTCGGATATATACAGGTTTTAAAAGAAACGATAAAGTCTATAAACACATTTATTGCATACTATAAAGTGTTTTAGTATAGTCTTTATGGAATAGAGGTGTAAATAATAAATGTTTAAGTTCAATGAAGATGAAGAAAAATTGAAATGTTCTTTCTGTGGTAAAGACCAAGACCAAGTTAAGAAACTTGTAGCTGGTAGCGGCGTGTACATTTGTAATGAATGTATTGAATTATGTTCAGAAATTGTTGAAGAAGAACTTGCGCAAACTGCTACAGAAGAATTTACAGATTTACCGACCCCGAAAGAGATTATGGATCAATTAAACAACTATGTAATTGGTCAAGAAAAAGCTAAGAAATCATTATCTGTTGCTGTATACAACCACTACAAACGTATCCAACAACTAGGACCGAATGATGACGATGTAGAACTACAAAAAAGTAACGTTGCTTTAATCGGACCTACAGGTAGCGGTAAAACATTACTTGCACAAACTTTAGCTAAAACATTGAATGTTCCATTTGCGATTGCGGATGCAACAAGTTTAACTGAAGCAGGTTATGTTGGTGAAGACGTAGAAAATATCTTACTACGTTTAATCCAAGCAGCTGACTTTGATATTGATAAAGCTGAAAAAGGTATTATTTACGTGGATGAAATTGATAAGATTGCACGTAAATCAGAAAACACTTCAATTACACGTGATGTGTCAGGTGAAGGTGTTCAACAAGCATTGCTTAAAATTCTAGAAGGTACAACTGCAAGTGTTCCACCTCAAGGCGGACGTAAGCATCCTAACCAAGAGTTTATTCAAATTGATACAACGAATATCTTATTTATCCTTGGTGGTGCCTTTGATGGTATCGATGATGTCATCAAACGTCGTTTAGGTGAAAAAGTAATCGGCTTCGCAAGCAATGAAGCGGCGAAAGTTGATGAAAGTGCACTATTAGAACACATTCGTCCAGAAGATTTACAATCTTATGGATTAATTCCAGAATTTATCGGACGTATTCCAATTGTCGCAAACTTAGAAACATTAGATATTTCAGCATTGAAAAATATCTTAACGCAACCTAAGAATGCGTTAGTTAAACAATACAAAAAAATGCTTGAGCTAGATCATGTTGAACTAGAATTTACTGAAGAAGCTTTATCAGCGATTGCTGAAAAAGCTATCGAACGTAAAACTGGTGCACGTGGCTTACGTTCAATCATTGAAGAGTCATTAATTGAAATCATGTATGATATTCCATCTACAGATGATGTAGCAAAAGTGGTTATCACTGCTGATACAATCAATAATGAATCTACACCAGAATTGTACGATGCGGAAGGAAACAAAGTGAATTTAGAAAAAACTTCTGCATAGTTTAGATAAATCAAGCACTCTTTTACTCTGTTGAGAGTAGGAGAGTGCTATTTTTATGGGCATTTTTGATAATAGATTCACTTTTAAAATTAAAATTTGATATAATGAAACGCGAATCAATCTAAAAGTAGTAGAAAAGAGGTCGAATATGAATATCAACCCAAATAATATAGAACTGTTAATCAGTGCAGTCAAACCCGATCAGTATCCAGAAACAGGACTTGATGAAGTGGCGTTAAGCGGGCGTTCAAATGTAGGCAAATCAACGTTCATCAATAGTATGATTGGACGTAAAAATATGGCAAGAACTTCACAACAGCCAGGGAAAACACAAACATTGAATTTTTATGATATAGATCAACAACTTGTTTTTGTGGATGTACCAGGTTATGGCTATGCGAAAGTAAGTAAAAAACAGAGAGAACAGTTTGGTAAAATGATAGAAAAATATATTACTGAACGTGAACAATTGAAGCTGGTAATCCAATTAATTGATATTAGACATGCGCCGACTCAAGACGATGTACTGATGTATGATTTTTTAAAGTATTATGATCTGCCGGTTTTAATCATTGCGACGAAACAAGATAAAATCGCCAAAGGTAAGATTCAAAAGCATCTTAAAGTGATCAGAGAAAAACTTGAAATGGAAAGTGAAGATACAATTATCAGTTATTCATCGATAAATAATAAGAATCAACAAGTGATATGGAATGCGATTCAAAGTTATTTATAATGAGTTTTATGTAAAAAGATGACCTTTATTATTTATGAAACCTATGAATCATGATAAAGACTGTGAGTATCAACTTTTTAGCAAATGTGTCAATAATATGGATGTAGTTAGCATTTAAAGTGAAATATGACAAAATTATGACTAGACCTTTTCTAGATTAGAATATTTCTAATTAAAAAGGTTTGATGACTTTAAGGTTTAAATTTGTGTGTTATAATTAGTGTATTGTCAATAGTATGGAGGGCGTTAAAAATGCATATAATTGCGATAAGCATCAACCATCGTACCGCTGATGTAGCACTGAGAGAGAAAGTTGCTTTCAAAGCTGATGCCATACAAGAATCGCATATTGATTTATTTGAAACTAAATCAATATTAGAAAACGTGATTTTATCAACATGCAACCGAACAGAAGTCTATGCAGTAGCAGACCAGATTCACACTGGACGTTATTACATCCAACGCTTTTTAGCGCGTAAATTCGGTTTAGAAGTTGAAGAAATCAAATCAATGTCTGAAGCATTGGTGGGGGATGAAGCTGTAGAACATTTATTTAATGTAACTTCAGGCTTAGATTCTATTGTGTTAGGGGAAACACAAATTCTTGGCCAAATGAGAGATGCATTCTTTACAGCACAAGAAGTTGGTACAACAGGTACGATTTTCAATCATTTATTTAAACAAGCAATCACATTTGCGAAACGTGCACATCATGAATCTGATATTGCTGATAATGCTGTCAGTGTTTCATATGCAGCCGTAGAATTAGCTAAAAAAGTATTCGGCAATCTTAAATCACAACACGCTGTGATTATTGGTGCTGGCGAAATGAGTGAACTCTCATTACTGAACCTAATGGGTTCAGGTATCGAACATGTTACGGTTGTGAATAGAACAGCTGAGCGTGCACGTCAATTAGCAGAGAAGCATCAAGCTTCTTATGCCACTATGGAAGAATTAGAAAACTTATTAGTCAATGCGGATATAGTAATTAGTTCAACAAGTGCATCTGACTATATTATTACTCGAAATATGATGGAATCTGTAAAACGTCAACGTAAACAAGAGCCAATGGTTTTAATCGATATTGCGGTACCTAGAGATATTGATCCAGCTATTGAATCCGACATGAACATTTTCAGCTACGATATCGATGACCTTAAAGGACTTGTTGATGCTAATTTACGTGAAAGAGAAGCAGCAGCAGCACAAATCGCTGAACAAATTCCACATGAAATCGCAACGCATAACGATTGGGTCAACATGTTAGGTGTCGTTCCTGTTATCAGAGCTTTACGCGAAAAAGCAATGCATATCCAACAAGAAACTATGGATAGCATTGACCGTAAATTACCTGATTTAAGTGAACGTGAACGTAAAGTGATTTCTAAACATACTAAAAGTATCATTAATCAAATGTTGAAAGATCCGATTAAACAAGCTAAAGAATTGAGTAATGATAAAAATAGCAGTGAAAAATTAGAGCTGTTCCAAAATATCTTTGATATTGAAGCTGAAAGCGAATATGAAAAGAGTGTTGCAAAAAAAGAACGCCGACTTTCAGCAAGACAAATCTTAGGTTTTGATTAAACAGCCATAGTATGGTGATGATATGCAAGATATATTTTTCGTGCGTTTCCATGAAGTAACCTTGCTGATTTATTTACTCAGTATTTCTTGCTATTTTTATGATTTTTTTAAAAAGAATCATAAAATTAGAACCTTAGGGTTCTACACACTAGGGATTGTTTGGTTACTGCAAACAATCTCTTTGTCTTTATATATCAATATGGCCAGAGCGGTTCCGCTCGGTTCGGTCTTTGATGTGTTTTATTTTTTGAACTGGATGATTTTATCGATTTCTATAGTCATCAGTGTTGTAAAACATTTAGACTTTTCTATATTTTTGTTTAATGCCATTGGGTTTGTTGTGATGTCGATACATACCTTCAGACCAAATGAAACATATATTCGAGATGCAGAATTCAATGTTAATCATGAATTGTTGATTATACATGTCTCGCTGGCCATTATCAGTTATGCATTATTTTCACTCGCATTTGTAAATGGTGTGTTATATGTATTGCAGTATCGTAACCTTAAACACAAGCATTTCGATCAAAAATATTTTAGAATAGGTAGTGTGTACAGCTTAGAAAAGATGACGTTTTATTCAACAGTCATCGGATTAGTTATTTTAATTATCGGAGTAATTTTAGGCGCACAATGGGGTTTTCAGACAATAGGTTTCAATATTTTGCTAGATCCTAAAGTGGTATCTTCAATAATTGTAATGATTTGTTATGGTATCTACATTCTCTTACGAACAAGAAAATGGGTAAGCCCTTTAAATCATGTTTTATTTAATATGCTGATTTATCTTTTCAGTATGTTCAACTTATTGTTTATTTCTCATTTTCCGAATTTCTTCGGATAAAGTATAACCTTATGCAGAGGAGGACGTTGGCATGCGTAAGCTTGTCGTTGGTTCAAGAAGAAGTAAATTGGCATTGACTCAGAGTCGTCAATTTATTGAAAAGTTAAAAGAGGTACAACCAGATTTAGATATTGAAATCAAAGAAATCGTCACAAAAGGTGATCAGATTGTAGATAGACAACTTTCTAAAGTCGGGGGTAAAGGTTTGTTTGTTAAAGAAATACAACAAGCCTTATTTGACCATGAGATTGATTTAGCCATTCACTCTTTAAAAGACGTGCCAAGTGAATTACCAGAAGGGCTAACACTTGGCTGTGTTCCTGATAGAGAAATTCCATTTGATGCATTTATTTCTAAAAATCATGTGAAACTTGCAGATTTACCGGATGGTAGCATTGTTGGTACAAGTTCTTTAAGACGTGGCGCACAAATTCTAGCAAAATACCCTAATCTTGAAATCAAATGGATTAGAGGTAATATCGATACAAGACTTAATAAACTAGAAACTGAAGATTATGATGCGATTATTCTCGCAGCTGCAGGCCTACGTAGAATGGGTTGGTCTGATGATATCGTTACCGAGTATTTACAACCAGATTTACTCATTCCAGCAATCGGTCAAGGTGCACTAGGAATTGAATGTCGTAGTGATGACGAAGAACTTTTAGACCTGTTGAAAAAAGTGCATAATCAAAGCGTAGCAGAATGCGTTACTGCAGAGCGTACGTTCCTTAAAGAAATGAACGGTAGTTGCCAAGTCCCTATTGGAGGTTACGCAACTGTTGATAATGACGGACAGCTAACATTTACAGGCTTGATCATGTCACCAGACGGCAAGCAACGCTTTGAACATACAGTTAACGGACAAAACCCAGTTGAACTTGGCAAAGCAGCAAGTGATGTCTTGAAAGAACAAGGTGCATATGAAATCATTAAAGCATTAAATGATGAAGCCTAATCTATAAGTCGGAGATGAATTGCTATGAGTGCATCAGTCATAATGACGCAATCTAGTTCAATGCCAACAGAAGATCAAAGGTGGATACATTTGCCTTTTATTAAATTAGAACCACTCGCTTTTGATGATTCTGTATTAAATCGTTCTTATACTTGGCTTGTATTTTCTTCTAAAAATGCAGTGCGATATTTTTTACCGTATCTTTCACTATTACGCTATGAAAAGGTAGCAGTTATAGGTGAAAAAACACAACGCTTTTGTGAACAACATGGTATAGAAGTAGATTTTTGTCCTGAAGATTTTTCGCAAGAAGGATTTCTAGATAAGTTTACGTTCAAAGAAGGAGCCTCTATTTTTATACCCAGCAGTAAAGCAGCACGACCTATATTAGAAGAGGTATTAAAAGAACGTGGGGCAGATGTGGTAAAAATTGATTTATATGAACCTGTTGAGCATCAACAGAATATTCTTTATGCGATTAAGTTGTTAAAAGAACAGTCAGCTGATGGTATTGCATTTGCGAGTTCATCTTCCGCTGAGAACTTTTTTAAAGCATTAAAACGCTGCCAAGTACAACCTGATTTTGAGTGTTATGCTATTGGTCAACCAACTTATGAAACAGTTCGTAAAAATGGTTATGATGCTGTCATAGCACGAAAACAAACAATTGATGGTTTAATCTATACAATAAAAGAAAGTAGGAATCTTAAATGAGTTTTGATAGACACAGAAGATTACGTATTAATGAATCAATGCGCAGTCTTGTAAGAGAAAATCACGTACGTAAAGAAGATTTGATTTATCCTATCTTTGTCGTAGAAAGAGACGATGTTAAACAAGAAATTCCATCTATGCCAGGGATTTATCAAATCAGCTTGAATCACCTAGAAGAAGAATTGCAAGAAGCTTATGATTTAGGTATCAGAGCGGTGATGTTCTTTGGTGTCCCAAATGAAAAAGATTCAGTGGGTACAGGTGCTTATGCACATGAAGGTATCATTCAACAGGCAACTAGAAAATCTAAAAAACTTTATCCAGACATGTTAGTGTTAGCAGATACATGTTTATGTGAATATACAGATCATGGCCACTGCGGTTTAATTGATGATCATACACATGATGTTGATAATGATAAAACATTACCATTGCTTGTGAAAACAGCAATTTCTCAAGTAGAAGCGGGTGCTGATATTATTGCGCCAAGTAATATGATGGATGGTTTTGTGACTGAAATTCGTAAAGGTTTAGATGATGCAGGTTACTACAATATTCCAATCATGAGCTATGGTATTAAATATGCATCAAGTTTCTATGGTCCATTCCGTGATGCTGCTGAATCAACACCATCATTTGGTGATCGCAGAACATATCAAATGGATCCAGCTAACCGTCGTGAAGCACTACTTGAACTTGAAAGTGACTTAAAAGAAGGTGCAGATATGATGATTGTGAAACCTGCGTTAAGTTACTTAGACATTATCAGAGATGTTAAAGAAAGAACGAATGTTCCAGTTATCGCATATAATGTCAGCGGTGAATACAGTATGGTTAAAGCAGCTGCATTACAAGAATGGATTGACGAAGAACGTAACGTTATGGAACAAATGGTTTCAATGAAACGTGCAGGTGCAGACATGATTATTACGTATTTCGCGAAAGATGTTTGTCGTTATTTAGATAAGGAGGACAAATAAATGAGTTACGAAAAGTCTATTGAAGCATTTAAAAAAGCAGAAAAATTAATGCCTGGCGGTGTGAATAGTCCAGTTCGTGCATTTAAATCTGTAGATATGCCAGCAATCTTTATGGATCATGGTAAAGGTTCTAAAATCTATGATATCGATGGAAATGAGTATATTGATTATGTATTAAGCTGGGGACCTTTAATTTTAGGTCATGAAAACAAACAAGTGATTGACAGCTTGCATAAAGCAGTCGATAAAGGTACAAGTTTTGGTGCTTCTACATTAGAAGAAATTAAATTAGCAGAACTTGTAGTCGACCGTGTACCATCAATTGAAAAAGTCAGAATGGTTTCATCAGGTACGGAAGCAACTCAAGATACAATTCGTTTGGCTAGAGGTTACACAGGCCGCGATAAAATCGTGAAGTTTGAAGGCTGCTACCATGGTCATAGTGACTCACTTTTAATTAAAGCGGGTTCTGGTGTTGCGACTTTAGGTTTACCAGATTCTCCTGGCGTACCTGAAGGAACAGCAAAAAGTACGATTACAGTGCCTTATAACGATTTAGATGCGATTAAACAAGCGTTTGAAATGTATGGCGATGACATTGCCGGCGTGATTGTAGAACCTGTAGCAGGTAATATGGGGGTTGTTCCACCAATTGAAGGTTTCTTACAAGGATTAAGAGATATCACGAATGAGTATGGTTCATTATTAATCTTTGACGAAGTTATGACTGGCTTCAGAGTTGGTTATAACTGTGCACAAGGTTACTTCGATGTTATGCCTGACTTAACTTGCTTAGGTAAAGTAATCGGTGGCGGTTTACCAGTCGGTGCATTCGGCGGTAAAGCGGAAATTATGGATAAAATTGCGCCAGTGGGTTCAATTTATCAAGCAGGTACATTATCAGGTAACCCATTAGCAATGACAAGTGGTTATGAAACATTGAGTCAACTTACACCAGAAAGCTACGAATACTTCAATGAACTTGGAGATATTTTAGAAGAAGGTTTGAAAAAAGTTGCTAAAAAACATAATATACCATTAACAGTTAACCGAGCAGGTTCAATGATTGGTTACTTCTTAAATGAAGGTCCAGTGACTAACTTTGCTCAAGCAAACCAAAGTGACTTGAAACTCTTCTCAGAAATGTATCGTGAAATGGCTAAAGAAGGCGTCTTCTTACCACCATCTCAATTCGAAGGTACATTCTTATCTACTGCGCATACAAAAGAAGATATTGAGAGAACAATTGAAGCGTTTGATAAAGCATTTGAACGCGTCACAAATAAATAATATAAATTCACTTAATTAGAGAGTGAGACATCAAATTCTAGGTGTCTCACTCTCTTTTTGTATAAATTATTTTTGTGAACGATTATAATATCGGTTAGAAATCAATTCTTATAACTTTCGTATAAAGCGTGTTATGATGATAATGAATGAAAAGTAGTGGGATAAGGGTAGTGGTAATCAATGAATAAAAAATTGCGTAATAATATTATCGTATTATTACTAGCAATCGTTATCAGTTTGATTCTATCTGCAATGAATATCATGCTGCCTTATATGTTTGGTCCTATAATCGCAAGTATCATTTGTATCCGAGTCTTCAAGTTGGAAGTAGAATGGCCGTTTTGGCTCAGTCAGTTGGGTTTAATTTTACTAGGGGTACAAATTGGATCCACATTTACACGGACGGTTTTAAATGATATTACGCAAAACTGGTTATCTATTGTTTTAGTAACAGTATTGCTGTTGGGGATGGCAATACTGATTGCATATTTCTTTAAAAAGATTGCAAAAGTAAATAATGAAACAGCATTGTTAAGTGTTATTCCTGGAGCATTAAGCCAGATGTTAATTATGGCTGAGGAAGACAAGCGTGCCAATATATTAGTAGTGAGTTTAACACAGACTTCACGTGTTATCTTCGTAGTCATCTTGGTTCCAATGATGTCTTATTTTATGTCGAGTGGAAGCGGAGAAGCATCTAGCAGTAAATTGGTGGAACTTGAACCGCTCACTCACGTGTTGAATATTGGACAAATCGTATTGTTGATTGTTGCTATTGCGATCGTTTACTTTGTAATGGCAAAAATTAATTTTCCAACGAAGCAATTGCTGGCTCCAATTGTGGTATTAATTGCTTGGAACATGTTTACGAATGAAACATTTTCACTGGATAACTATTTAATTGCGGCAGCACAGATTGCCTATATGATTAGAATCGGTATTCAAATTTCTAAATTAATGAATGATTTAAAAGGACGCGTGGCAGTTGCTATTGCTTTCCAAAATGTAATGCTCATCTTATTAGCTGGTGTCATGGTCTATTTAATATCACTCTTTAATCATATGCCGTTAAATGATTTATTCTTAGGTGCAGCACCCGGAGGTATGAGTCAAATTGTCTTGGTTGCGATGGAAACACATGCTGATGTAGCCATCATTTCTAGTTTCCATATCTTTAGAATTTTCTTCATTTTATTCTTAATCGCGCCAATCATAAAATATTTCTTAAGCTATACTGAGCGTAAACTGAATAAGTAGCACATGAAAATAACCGCCTCATCGGGCGGTTATTTTGTATACATCTTATTAAATTAATGTGTTTCACCTAATGCGATAGTTTCATCACGATTATCTGCTGATAACTCTGAGATTGCCGCTTCCAACCCTTTAACAATAGTATCTAGCGCCATAGAAGGTGTATTCGGTTTATTCGTGACTTGTTCAGGAATGAACGGTACATGAATAAAACCAAATTGAATATAAGGGAAAGTAGTCGCATGCAAATATCCTAATTGATAGAGTACATGATTACATACAAAAGTTCCTGCAGTATTTGAAAGTGAAGCAGGAACACCTGCATCTTTAATCGCTTGTGTCAGGCGTTTTACTGGCATATTTGAAAAGTAAGCAGGTGCGCCATCTTCTTGAATAACTTCATCAATGGGTTGATTACCTTTATTATCTGCAATTCTTGCATCATCTACATTAATGCCGACACGTTCGGGTGTTAAATCAAATCTGCCGCCAGCTTGTCCAATAGCAAGTACCGCATCATATGTTTCAATTTTAAGTTGTTGTTTAATAGCTTCAACCGATTCGTTGAATACAGTAGGGATTTCTAATTTCGTAATCGTATGTTCACCGATTGTTTCTGGTAATAACTTCACTGCTTCTAAAGCTGGATTTGTTTTTTCTTTGCCAAACGGATCAAAAGCTGTAACTAAAATATTCATGTTATCTTCTCCTTTATCTGTTTATTAAAATGCCCAGAAATACATTAATCCGATATGTACTAAGATTAATATGAAAGCAACTGGGATTTGTGCTTTGATGACACTGAATTCATTTTTCATTTCTAATAAAGCAACAGGTAATGTATTGAAGTTTGCGGCCATTGGCGTTAATAAGGTACCACAGAAACCACCAGTCATCGCTAGTGCACCAGCAATTGCAGGGTCAGCACCTTGTGCAATGACGAAAGGAATACCAATACTTGCGGTAATAACAGTAAAAGCTGCAAATGCATTACCCATCAACATTGTGAAAATGACCATACCTAATATATACGCAGTGGCGCCAATTAAGTGATTGCCTTCAGGTAAGAAACTTGAAATACCGTTAGAAATCACTTTGCCAACACCGCTGACTGTAAATAGTACTCCTAATGCTGCTAAGAATTGCGGTAAGATACCAACTGTCCCAACTTGTTGTGTCAATCTATCACTGTCATATAACATGTATTTTGCTTTAGGCTTGATAATGAAATACGCAGCAATCAAACCGACAACTGAAGCAATTCCTAAGCCAATGGCGCCACCAAGAGGTGTCCAGTTTGAAATGATGACAGCTACAACAGCTAAAACAACTGCTGGCCAAAAGAGTTTATTGCCAAAACGTTCAGCGCCTTGATTACCTTGTTCCTCAGTAACGTCCACAATGTTTTTGATAGTAACCTGACGTGTTAATGTTAATAGTCCCATTAACAAGATAAGTGCACCATTGATTACGTTTGGTATATACGGTCCAAAAATAAATGTTATCGCAAGCAATACCCAAAAGAGGGCAGTGCCAATACGTTTTTCTTTGTTTGGATCTCGCAATACACGGTAAGCTGTATAAAGTAATTGGATACCAATTAAAATATAAAAGAACTCAAGGATAGTATCTAATGTATGTTGACTCATGCTTGATCCTCCTTGTTTCTGTATTTACGTTCTAGGTAACGGTCTAACAAAATATTTTTAACTACGACAATCAGAATTGTGATGATTGCGATTGGTACAGAAGCAAGCGCTAAACTGACCGCATTGACTTTAATATCAAGTGAATTAAATGTACCGACCATTAAAAGTACGCCAGCAGCACCTACAAATAAATTCTGGCCAAAGAAGTTACCGTAGTTCTCCATAGCCGAAGCTTCTGCTTTAATTTTCTCCACATCTTTTTCATCGATTTGTTCAGGTTTTAAATTATATTTTGTTTTCAATGCCCCTTGAACCATCGGATTAATTAACGGACGTACGAATTGAGGATGACCTCCGATCCGAATGGAAGCGAGTCCTGCAATTTCTCTAATTAATAAATATAAGGATAATAAACGTCCGCTGGTCATGGATTTAACCTTTCCGATTAATACGGTTGCTTGTTTTTTTAATCCAAATCGTTCAATTAAACCAACCATAGGTAAGGTTAATAAGAAAAGAGATACCAGGCGATTATCGACAAAAGCTTTGCCGAGGACGTCTAATATTTCAAAGAAATCCAAACCGGATACAAGTCCGGTTACAATTGCAGCAGCTAAAATAACCGCAATCGTATCAAACTTAAATAGGAATCCGATAATAATAACTAGAATACCTATTAATTTTAACCATTCCATAAAATGCCCCCTTAAAATTTAATATATTTGATATTCTAGCATAAAATAGAGAGAATTTTACGATAATTTTAAATTTTAAAATAAAATAGGAACACAACCGTGTTCCTACTGTTTTGATGGCTTATAAGGACAACCAATCAAGTGGGCGTCATAGAGACCTGCTGCTTCTAAAAATGAAAACATCGTTACAGGACCCATAAACTTAAAGCCATATTTCTTTAAGTCTTTAGACATTTTTTTAGCGCGTTCATCGACGGTGATACGGTCTTTAGATGAACGATATCGCAAATCAATCGGCTGATTATCAACGTATGACCACAGAAAATCACTAAAACTGCCATGTTCTTTTTCAATTTGAATATAGCCTTTTGCTTGGCTGACAATTGCTTCTAACTTCTTTCTATAATGAACGATATTAGGAAATTCCATGAGTTCATCAATATCTTTTTCTGTCATTTGTGCAATTTTATGAGGGTCAAATTGATAGAAAGCATCACGATATGCAGAACGTTTCTTTAAAATCGTTAACCAAGAAAGTCCTGCATGTTGTGATTCTAGAGCCATTAGTTCAAATAATTTTTGACTATCATAAAGCGGCTGACCCCATTCTTTATTATGATATTCAATATAGAGTGGATCAGTTGTGTTGAATGCACATTCATTCATAAAATTTCATTCCTTCGCATTGACTTATTTTAGAGTTCTATTATACTATAAATTAGTAGAGAATATGATTTCGGGAAGAGTAGACAGTTGATTAATTTCAAAGAGAATGTATGGTTGGTGAAAATACATAATTGATGCTGTTGAAGGTAGCCCGCTTAGATCTTTAGCTGAACAGTACAGTAGGTTAAAGCGTGTATTGAGCGTTAATCATTATGAAGTGCAATATAGATGAACTATGTTGAATTTAGGTGGTACCACGGAACATCCGTCCTATGTATAGGAATGGGTGTTTTTTATTTTAAGGAGGAATTGTCCTATGGAAATGAAACCAAAATACAATCCGAATGAGGTTGAAGCTGGACGCTATCAAGAATGGGTAGAGAAAGGCTATTTCAAACCTAACGGAGACACATCAAAAGAAACGTATACGATTGTTATCCCACCTCCGAATGTAACTGGTAAATTACATTTAGGTCATGCTTGGGATACAACGTTACAAGACATTTTAACACGTATGAAACGTATGCAAGGTTACGATACGTTGTATTTGCCTGGTATGGACCATGCGGGTATTGCGACACAAGCAAAAGTTGAAGCAAAATTACAAGAACAAGGTATTTCAAGACATGACTTAGGTCGTGAGAAATTCTTAGAAGAAGTTTGGAGCTGGAAAGAAGAATATGCTTCATTTATTCGTCAACAATGGGCGAAATTAGGTCTTGGACTTGATTATGATAGAGAACGCTTCACATTAGATGAAGGCTTAAGTAAAGCGGTTAAAAAAGTCTTTGTAGATATGTATAACAAAGGTTTAATTTATCGTGGCGAACGTATTATCAACTGGGACCCTGTTGCGAAAACAGCGATTTCTGATATTGAGGTTATTCACGAAGACACACCAGGTAAATTCTATCATTTTAAATATCCTTACGCTGATGGCGAAGGATATATTGAAATTGCTACAACACGTCCTGAAACAATGTTAGGGGATACTGCAATTGTCGTTAACCCTAATGATGAACGTTATAAAGATGTTATTGGCAGAAAAGTTATTTTGCCGATTGTCGGTCGTGAGTTGCCAATTTTAGCAGATGAATATGTAGACGTTGAATTTGGTAGTGGTGCTATGAAAGTAACACCAGCACATGACCCTAATGACTTTGAATTAGGTAAAAGACATAACCTTGAATCTATTATCGTCATGGATGAATCAGGTAAAATGAACGACAAAGCTGGTAAATACGAAGGTATGGACCGCTTCGAATGTCGTGACCAATTAGTAGAAGACTTAAAAGCAGAAGACTTAGTGATTAAAATTGAAGATCACACACATGCTGTTGGACATTCTGAAAGAAGCGGTGCCATCGTAGAACCTTACTTATCTACACAATGGTTCGTAAATATGGAACCTCTAGCAAAACGTGCACTTGATAATCAAAAAACAGATAATCGTGTGAATTTTGTACCTGAACGTTTTGAACATACATTTAATCAATGGATGGAAAATATCCGTGACTGGACAATTTCACGTCAATTATGGTGGGGTCATCAAATCCCAGCTTGGTATCATAATGAAACAGGCGAAATTTATGTAGGAGAAGAAGCACCAGAAGATATTGAAAACTGGACACAAGATGAAGATGTATTAGATACATGGTTCTCTAGTGCTTTATGGCCATTCTCAACACTTGGTTGGCCAGATACTGAAGCAAAAGATTTTGAACGCTACTATCCAACTAATGCATTAGTTACAGGTTATGACATTATCTTCTTCTGGGTTGCACGTATGATTTTCCAAGGATTAGAATTTACAGATCAACGTCCTTTCAACGATGTATTATTACATGGTTTAGTTCGTGCTGAAGATGGTCGTAAAATGAGTAAATCATTAGGTAACGGTGTAGATCCTATGGATGTTATCGACCAATATGGTGCAGACAGCTTAAGATATTTCTTAGCTACAGGTTCATCTCCAGGTCACGATTTACGTTACTCAACTGAAAAAGTAGAATCAGTTTGGAACTTCATTAACAAAATTTGGAACGCTGCACGTTTCAGCTTGATGAATATTGGTGAAGACTTCAAATTTGAAGATATCGACTTATCTCAAAACTTATCACTTGCTGATAAATGGATTTTAACGCGATTAAACGAAACAGTTAAAACGGTAACTGACTTAAGTGATAAATATGAATTTGGTGAAGTTGGCCGTGCTTTATATAACTTTATTTGGGATGAATTCTGTGACTGGTATATCGAAATGAGTAAAATTCCAATGAATGGTGAAGACGAAGCGCAAAAACAAGTTACACGTTCAGTCTTATCTTATGTATTAGACCGTACAATGCGTATGTTGCATCCTTATATGCCATTTGTGACAGAAGAAATTTGGCAAAACTTACCGCATGAAGGTGAAACAATTGTGACAAGCGCTTGGCCACAAGTTCAAACTGAATTTATGTATGAAGACAGTAAACAAGCGATGCAATATGTCGTAGAAATTATTAAAGCTGTCCGTCAAGCTCGTTCAGAAGTGAACACACCGCTTTCAAAAGCAATTCCGATTTATATTAAAACGAAAAATGCGGAAATCACTCAAATGCTTGAAGAAAATAAACATTACATTGACCGCTTCGGCCACCCAAGCGAGTTAATCATTTCAACAGATATCGAAACACCTGATAAAGCAATGACTTCTGTAGTCGGTGCAGGTGAAGTGATTTTACCATTAGAAGGTTTAATCGATATGGATAAAGAGATTGCACGTTTAGAAAAAGAATTAGATAAATGGCAAAGCGAACTTGATCGTGTCGATAAAAAATTATCAAACGAAAACTTCGTTAATAAAGCGCCTGAAAAAATTATCAATGAAGAACGTGCCAAAAAAGAAGATTATCAAGAAAAATATGATAGCGTCAAAGCTAGAATTGAACAATTAAAAGCATAGGAGTCCTGATAATGAATTACCTAGACAGCTTATATTGGATACACGAAAGAAATAAGTTTGGTATCAAACCAGGCACAAAACGCATGGAGTGGATGCTAGAACGCCTAGGTCATCCAGAACAAAACATTAAAGGCATCCATGTCGGCGGAACAAATGGCAAAGGTTCTACAGTCGCATATCTACGTGCTGCACTTGTCGAGAATGGTTATGATGTCGGTACATTTACTTCACCCTATATTGAAACGTTCAATGAGAGAATCAGCTTAAACGGGTCGCCAGTCAGCGATGATGTTATCGTTGACCTGGTTGCTCGTGTGAAGCCGGTAAGTGAAGAGATGGAAGCGGAAACTGAATATGGAACAGCGACTGAATTTGAAATTATAACAACGATGATGTTCTTATACTTCGGCGCGATCCGACCTGTAGACTTTGTGATTGTTGAAGCAGGACTTGGTATTAAAAATGATTCGACAAATGTATTTTCACCTATTTTGACAATTCTAACGAGCATTGGTTTAGATCATACAGATTTATTAGGTTCAACTTATTTGGATATTGCTAAAGATAAAGGTGATATCATTAAAGCGGATACGCCGTTTGTTTATTCTGTTATAGAAGATGATGCTTTAAAATACTTAAGTGAATATGCAGAAAAACAACAAGCGCCTGCTTATGAGTTGGATAAAGATATTTCTGTTGTTTCAGAAGAAGATGAATTTACGTATCGCTTTAAAGATTATGAATTAGAAAACATAGCGTTGCATATGCTTGGCGAACATCAAAAAGAAAATGCAGCTTTAGCGATTACAGCGTTAATTGTGATGTTTGAAGCGGGACAAATTCAGTTAGACTTCAATAAAATGATTAAAGCTATGGAAGAAGTCAGCTGGACAGGGCGTATTGAAGAAGTTAAAGAAAAACCGCTTATGATTATTGATGGCGCTCATAATAATGAAAGCATCGATGCATTAGTGAGTACAATTCAAAATTATTATCATAAAGATAAGGTTGATATTTTGTTCTCAGCTGTAAGCGGCAAACCAATTCATCATATGTTAGAAGATTTAGGACAAATTGCAGATCATGTTTATATCACAGACTTTGATTTCTATCGTGCGAAGCCAAAAGAAGAAATCGCAAATGAAGCAGAACATTTTGATCCAATTTTAATTGATGACTATGTAGACTTTGTAGAGAATTATGAAGACGATACATTGGTTATTACTGGCAGCTTATACTTCATCAGTGAAGTGAAAGCAAAAGTGAACTTTGAAGCTTAATGGCTTTAATTAAATATTAAATACTAAACTCCTTTTGAGATGACGTTTATTCACGGCCATTTCAGAAGGAGTTTTTAATGTTTTCTGCATGTAAAAATGACAATTATATATGGTGTTTGTTCGTAAAAAATTAAAATAAAATATTTTATACATACTATTTGAAAATGACCTTCCTAGCACGTATAATAACGTTGATATTTCAGAAAGTAGGTGAAGCTTCTGCACGTTATTGTAGCTGTCCTAATCACTTCAGTGCTTGAAAGTTTTTTGTATCAACTGTGTTTTGTTAAAACATTAAACTTCAGTTATATGAAACAACGTTCAAAATGTGAAACGTGTCATCATGATTTAAAATGGTATGATTTAGTTCCGATTATTAGTTTTGTGATATTAAAAGGCCGATGTCGATATTGTAGACATAAGCTTTCTAAATTACATGTTATAGGTGAATTATGTGCGTTATTGCCAATCGGTTTGCTTGTTTTCAATGTAATTTACCCATCTTCTGCATTATTTCTTGCTTTATATTTATTTCTGCTCGTTGCTGCACTGTATGATATGCATACACATACGATTCCCGTCCACTTTGTTTTAATTTTTATTATAGTTGTCATAGCCTTAGCGCCAAAGGTGTTTATAACGCAAATTGGTATTGTAATTTTGCTTCACATTTTATTTATACTTGCACCTCATGCGATAGGGTACGGAGACATTTTAATTTTCACTTTACTCAGTCTCGTCTTTCCTTATTTATTTTTCCTCATGATATTCTGTATGACTTTTATTATTGGTGGTTTATTTATGATAATGTTTCGTTTGTTCACGAAGCGTAGAATATTAGAAGTGCCACTTATCCCCTTTATTTTTATCAGCTTTTTAACTATTTCTATCTTTTATCCTAACTTATTATTTATACTTCACTTTTATTAAACGGAGGTTTCATTTTGAATATAAAACACTTACCTGATTGTGATAAACCTAGAGAGAAGCTTATAGCTAAAGGAGCGCAACACTTATCTGAGTCCGAGTTGCTTGCCATATTGATTAATACTGGCAGAAAAGGGCGGTCTAGTGTCGAAGTTGCGCAAGATTTATTAAATTTAACAACGAAGCTTAAAGATTTAAAACTATTGTCTTTAAATGACTTGATGGATGTGAAAGGTATCGGTATGTATAAAGCGGTGATTTTAAAGGCAGCGTTTGAACTAGGTGAACGTATGAATGCGCCGGATCAAAAAGAGAAAGTAAAAATTAATTCACCCCAAGATGCGGCGGATTATTTTTTATCGAGGATGATGCATTTAACACATGAACAGTTTGAGGTATTATTTTTGAACTCAAAGAATATTGTAATTCGTCATGAAGTCATCTTTGTAGGAACTTTGAATTCTTCTGTGGTGCATCCTAGAGAGGTATTTAAAGCAGCTATTAAGTGGTCGAGCAATGCGATTATTGTGGTACATAATCATCCGTCTGGTGATGTGTTAACCATAGTATAATAAATAATAGTAGTTAAAGTAGTTTAAGAGGAGATATTAAAGGGATATTTTACTTTAAATAAAAATTAACAAGGTTTATAATTTGTAGTAGTTAAAGTATTTAAAGAGGTGGGAACATGTGAAGGTTCAAAGGATAGAAGTGGAGAATAAGCCGTATCCATTGTATTTATTACTAGATAAAGAATACCAGCTAATAGAACCAGTAATGAAATTTATTAAATACTTAGATAATACTGGTAAGTCTCCTAATACCATTAAGGCATACTGCTATCATTTAAAGTTGCTGTACGAGTTCATGGAACAGAGAGGTGTTATTCTTAATGATATTAACTTTGAGTTGTTAGCAGACTTCGTAGGTTGGTTGAGATATCCTTCAGCATCAAATGTAATTGATCTTCAGTCAAAAAAAGCCATAAGAGAAGAAACGACAGTGAATACAATTTTAAATGTAGTTATGAGTTTTCTTGATTATTTAAGTAGATTAGGAGAATTTAAATCAATTGATGTATTTAAACAAGCAAAGGGAAGAAATTTCAAAGGATTTTTACATCATGTTAATAAGGGTAGATACCAAAAGAATGTCTTAAAGTTAAGGGTTAAAAAGAAACAGATAAGAACATTGAGATCAAAGGAAGTTAAGCAAATTATTGATGCTTGTCATACGAAAAGAGATAAATTAATTTTAATGCTTATGTATGAGGGTGGTTTAAGAATCGGTGAAGTGTTATCGCTTAGGCTTGAAGATATTGTCACTTGGGACAATCAAATCCATTTAACACCTAGAGATGTTAATGTTAATGAAGCTTATATTAAATTAAGGAAGGAAAGAACAATACATGTGAGTAAAGAACTTATGTCACTTTATACAGATTACTTGATATATGAGTATAGTGAGGAATTGGAGCATGATTATGTTTTTATTTCCTTAAAAGAAGGCTATTTTGGGAAACCACTAAAGTACCAAAGTGTTCTTGATCTAGTTAGAAGAATAGTTAAAAGGACTGGAATAGAATTTACATCACATATGCTTCGCCACACTCACGCAACGCAGCTAATTAGGGAAGGATGGGATGTTGCGTTCGTTCAAAAGAGATTAGGTCACGCACATGTTCAGACAACGTTAAATACCTATGTTCATCTTTCAGATCAGGATATGAAAAATGAGTTTAATAAATACCTCGAGAGAAAGGAGCATAAGAAATGAATGCTTCTAGTAAAAGGAAAATTATTAGTCAGAGTGAGATTAGCAAAAAAATAGCTGTAATGAATGAAGAAATGCAGGGGTTTTGGGCTAATAATAGTTGGGATATAAGAAAATGTCCACATCCTTCTGCCATAGAATTAAGTAAGAATCCTGCTTTAAGGAATCGTTGGGTTCGTTTTGAACGTGTTAAAAATCTGTGGTTAAGAACAGAATTGAAATATTTTTATTTTTACCATTTAAACAATGGAATATGGAATGCAAAAACTGTCTGGATTAGAAAAGGAACAGTAATTAATAAAATGTTAGATTTCTTAGATTTAAAGTATCCTAGCATTACTTCAATTACTGAAGTTCCTATTGAAAAAGCAATGACGGAGTATAGAACTTATTTGACAAAACGGGGTGTTAGAATTACCACTACTAATTATAAGATTACTGCTAATCAAGAAAAAACACCTGTAAAAGCTAATTCCTACTATGTTACTAATCTAAAACAATTTATGGAGTTTTATGAGAACTTTTATTTTGATGGAGAGGAGTGGGATAAAGACGTTTGGGATAGACGTAACTTACCTTTGCCAGATGATAAGGTTAACCCAACACAATATGAATATACAATTAACTTTAAAGGGTTTCGGAATACATATTTTAAACAACTTGTAAAAAGATATTGTAAGTTGAGATTGAACGTGGATAGCTTTTCCTATGTAAGTGATATTGCCCAAAGACTTAAAGAGTTCTTTAATTTTCTGGACATGAAATTTAAACAAGTTCAGAGAGTACACCAATTAACGAGAGTGGAAATTGAAGCATATTTAAGTGAACTAAACATGATGGGAATAAAACCTAGTACAATAACTGGGAGGATCTCTATATTGGAAGGACTATTTAGTACCCTTCTTAGGCTAGAATGGGATGATGTTCCTTCCAAAATATTAATTTATTCTGAGGACTATCCGAAAATACCAAGAGCAAAACCACGCTTTATAGATGAATTCGTCCTAGAGCAATTGAACAGTCATCTTGATAAATTACCCGAATATATAGCTACGATGACTATGATTGTTCAAGAATGTGGAATGAGGATAAGTGAATTGTGCACCTTGAAAAAAGGCTGTCTATTAGAGGACAAAGATGGAGATTTCTTTTTAAAGTATTATCAATGGAAAATGAAAAAGGAGCATATAGTTCCAATATCTAAAGAGGTAGCTTTACTTATTAAAGTTCGGGAAGATAAAGTTTCAGAGGAATTTCCAGATAGTGAATACCTCTTTCCAAGAAAAGATGGATCGCCATTAAAACAAGAAACATTTAGAGGTGAGTTAAATAAATTAGCTTATGAGCAAAATATAGTGGATAAATCAGGTGAGATTTATAGATTCCATGCCCATGCCTTTCGCCATACAGTAGGAACAAGAATGATTAACAACGGGATGCCCCAGCATATTGTGCAGAAATTTTTGGGGCATGAAAGCCCAGAAATGACAAGCAGATACGCTCATATCTTTGATGAAACTCTAAAAAATGAATTTACTAAATTTCAGGAAAAACTGGTTACCAATAATGGAGATGTGCTTGATCTAGATGAAGATAATGAAGTTGATGATGTAGAGCTTCAATGGTTCAAGAAAAATATAAATGCACAAGTGCTTCCAAATGGTTATTGTAGATTGCCAGTAGTAGCAGGTGGTTGTCCACATGCGAATGCATGCTTAGATTGCACTCACTTCTGTACCAGTAAGCAATTCTTACCACAGCACGAAGAACAGTTAGAGCGTACAGAAGAGTTATTAGCCATAGCTAAGGATAAACAATGGCAAAGACAAGTAGAGACTAATAGCCGTGTTAAAGAGCGTTTAGAACAAATCATTGGAAGTTTGACGGGGTAATTATCAATGGATAAACAAGTTAGAAATACAACAGAAATTGTACGTTTGGCGAAGCAGAAATCAAAAAAGACAAGGGAAAAAGTAGACAAAGCGATTTCTAAATTTTCGATTGAAGGTAAAGTTATTAATTTTAATTCAATAGCAAAGGAAGCTAATGTTTCTAAATCATGGCTTTATAAGGAACACGATATTAGGCAAAGAATCGAATCCCTTCGTGAGCGTCAAATAACAGCAAATGTAGTCTCAAAACCCAAGAAAAGTTCTCGTTCGGAGGAAATCCTTATTAAAACCTTAAAAAGAAGAGTAATGGAATTAGAAAAAGAAAATAAAAAATTACAGAACCAAATTCAAAAATTATATGGAGATCTGTATAATAAAGAATAATTATTAATCTGTAGACAAATTGTGAAAGGATGTACTTAAACGCTAACGGTCAGCTTTATTGAACAGTAATTTAAGTATATGTCCAATCTAGGGTAAGTAAATTGAGTATCAATATAAACTTTATATGAACATAATCAACGAGGTGAAATCATGAGCAATTTGATTAACGGAAAAATACCAAATCAAGCGATTCAAACATTAAAAATCGTAAAAGATTTATTTGGAAGTTCAATAGTTGGAGTATATCTATTTGGTTCAGCAGTAAATGGTGGTTTACGCATTAACAGCGATGTAGATGTTCTAGTCGTCGTGAATCATAGTTTACCTCAATTAACTCGAAAAAAACTAACAGAAAGACTAATGACTATATCAGGAAAGATTGGAAATACGGATTCTGTTAGACCACTTGAAGTTACGGTTATAAATAGGAGTGAAGTTGTCCCTTGGCAATATCCTCCAAAAAGAGAATTTATATACGGTGAGTGGCTCAGGGGTGAATTTGAGAATGGACAAATTCAGGAACCAAGCTATGATCCTGATTTGGCTATTGTTTTAGCACAAGCAAGAAAGAATAGTATTTCTCTATTTGGTCCTGATTCTTCAAGTATACTTGTCTCCGTACCTTTGACAGATATTCGAAGAGCAATTAAGGATTCTTTGCCAGAACTAATTGAGGGGATAAAAGGTGATGAGCGTAATGTAATTTTAACCCTAGCTCGAATGTGGCAAACAGTGACTACTGGTGAAATTACCTCGAAAGATGTCGCTGCAGAATGGGCTATACCTCTTTTACCTAAAGAGCATGTAACTTTACTGGATATAGCTAGAAAAGGCTATCGGGGAGAGTGTGATGATAAGTGGGAAGGACTATATTCAAAGGTGAAAGCACTCGTTAAGTATATGAAAAATTCTATAGAAACTTCTCTCAATTAGGCTAATTTTATTGCAATAACAGGTGCTTACTTTTAAAACTACTGATTTATTGATAAATATTGAACAATTTTTGGGAAGAATAAAGCGTCCTCTTGTGAAATTAGAGAACGCTTTATTACTTTAATTTAGTGAAACAATTTGTAACTATTGAAAATAGAAAGAAATTGTTCCTTCGATAGTTTATTAATATTAGTGACATTTGCATGCTTCAAAGCCTGTCGGAATTGGTTTTTAGTGAAAAGAACACGATATTCACGGTTTACCCACTTATAAACAAAAGATCGATACTTTTTGTAGTCCTTCTTTGAAATCAATGGTTGATGTCGTTCAAGAACAATCAATACAGAGTCTACACTTGGCTTAGGATGAAAATATAGTGGTGGTACTTTTTTGAGCATTTTTATATCCATCTCCACCATTAATAGTAAACCCAAAGCTCGTTGCAGATTTTGCAATCTTTTCGCAAATCCCTTCTCAACGATAAGATAGCTATATTTAGCCTGACTTTCAAAGGTAATTCTTTTGACAATATCCGTACTGATGTTATAAGGAATATTACCATATATCTTATAGTTTATATGTTTTGGGAAGGAAAATTTTAGAATATCCGTTTGAATCACTTTTATATTCTCAGAGGGGTTTACCGCTTCTTTAGTCACTTGACATAAGCCTCCATCAATTTCTATAGCAGTAACTGATCGACTCATTTTGACTAGCTCTTTGGTAAAATGTCCTTTTCCTGATCCGATTTCTATTACGTTGTCTTGTTTACTGATATTCGTGTGATTCAATATTTCTTTTACATGCTTTTTAGAAGTAATAAAATTTTGCGTGTCTTTAGGGTTTTTCTGGTTCATTATAACCTTCTCCTTACTGGTTATAATGAACTGACATTAAGCGTTCATTATAACCAATTAATTTTGATTTGGTTGATAACGAACTTTATTAATAACAAATATAGAAAAAGTACCCATACTTTTATCTCCTTTCCATTTTTTTTCATTATGAATGAGATAAAGTAATTTCTACTACTGCGATACTGGTGCACATAATTGAAACCTCCTTATGTAACTGAATATGATTGTATCATCTTTTCATTTTAGAATAAACCTTTATATGTAATTTTGCACTTGACACTTCAGATGGACGTTTTCTTCAAAATAATATGTTTTGAAACTTGATAAGAGAAGCCACTGTCTTTACTAAAAAGTAAAGGCTGCGATAAAGGACAGTGACTTTAATAAAGTTGCACTGTTGTATTGTCTTTGGATAAAATTGTCTAAAGGGAAGTTTTATCCCCAACGAAAAAACATCTAAAGTGGTAAGTAATGAAAGAATGTCGATAAAGTAGGAATGGGGGATCTTTTTGAATACAATAGAATCACAGTTTGATAAGGTTGCAGAAGATTACGATTTCGTGAATGAGCTTTTGAATGATTATTCATTCTTTGTGTCTAATATGTCTCCAAAGAAAGGCAGAGCATTAGATATCGGATGTGGCTCGGGTTTGTTAGTGGAGAAATTAGCAAGTTATTATGATGAAGTGGTAGGGATTGATATTTCTAATCAAATGCTCGATCTTGCCAAATCTAAACGTCAACTAACAAATACGGTCTATCTGAATATGAATGCAGAACAACTTAATTTTAATGAGAAGTTTGATTTTATTGTAAGCCGAACAACCTTTCATCATTTGGATGATATAGCCAGCGTAATACAGCAAATGAAGGAACTGTTGAATGAGGAAGGAAGAATAGTTATTCTTGATAATGTATCTGAAGTCGAGACACCGCCTACCTATGTTTATAAATTAGGGGCAATCCAAGAGTTTTTACCGCATTGTTTCAAATTTGGAATAAAAAATGCGATTAGAATTTATAATCACAACACATCTAAATCATGGCTTGAGCATTTAGCTTCAGATAAGTACCTATCTGAACAAAATTATTACGATTTATATGAAAAGTTGTTGCCTGGATGCCAATTCCATAAAATGGGTTGGGCAATGGGGGTTGTCTGGACAAAATAACTTAAAGCTGTGGCTTTGAAAAGTTGAATTTGTGATTGTTTTCAGAGCTATCGGGTGCTTTAGTATAAATAACAATGAATAAAAAATCAGCCTGTATCTTATGTTACTATTAAGTAATTTAAGATACAGGTTTTACTATTTTTGAAATAAGTACCTTCCACTTCAAATACATGTATTCAAAGTGAAAGTATTGATTTAAATGATTCTTTTGTAATTTACTCTTGATAATACATCACACCTTCAAAAGAAGATATTCATACAACAAAACGATTGCAAGAGTGTGGCAGAGTGCTTGGCATTGAATTGCTTGATCATATAATTATTGGAGATGCGAAGTATTTGAGTTTGGTTGAAGCGGGGTATTTTGATGATTAAAAAACCGATAACACGACATGAAGGTGTTATCGGAATATAGTAAATATGCTTTGATTTAAAATGGATGCATTTGAAAATAGTTCAGAATCCACATAATCCCTTGATAAGCTAAATAAATAATTAAAGCGAAAATCGCAATTTTTATGATAAAACGTAGTAATGAAACACCTACTCTGAAGAGTAGACCAATCAATAATACGAGTAAAATAATTGTTAAAATTGACATGGCTGCAACTCCTTTACATATAGTGTAACTGAAATGTATTGTGGATGCATCGGTCTTGGGATTTAAATCAAGTGTCGTTCTCTAGTCTGATGAAAATTCTCGTAAAAAAGCGTACAATGAAATCATTAAGAATGGGACGGTGTGAGGATGCGTTTTCTATTTAACATCATTAAAAATATTATAGCAGTCGGATGCATCATTGTAATTGTCTTTTTTGCGTTGAAATATGCACCGTTTTTAAAAGAACAAGAATGGAATCCAATCAGCAATAAAACTACCTATTCATCTTATCAAGGCGGTAATGTACCAATTGAAGATTTCAAACCTGGCCAACGTTATGTTGTAGAAAAAAATGATATTTTGAATAATATGCCCGCAAGTCAGACTAAGAACATCTTTAACATGTTGAATAAAGAAGAGTTTATGGATGTCAGCGGATTAAGCAGAATGGGCTATAATGAAAATTATTTAATTGGGCAACGTGGCAATCAGTTTATCATGTACAAATTCGGTTCTGATGAATTACGTATTTATGCAACGGAAATTGAACTGCATCAAGACTTACAAGCGATGCAGCAAAATATACAAATGCACCCTGTAGCTTATTTTAAATAAATCGAGTTGTTTCTATAGTGCATTATCTTGAAAATAATACAGTCTTACGTTACCCTTGTGTTGAATCATTGATAGAGAGGTTTGGTGTTCTTTAATGAGTAAACAAACAAATGGAAAAAACGCTGCTGAACAATCAAAAGCGCAAAAGCTGTTTGAGAACTGGAGAAAAGAAGAAACCCTGTATAAAGAAGATGAAAAAGAAGACAGCAACAAGAAATAATGATTCAGACTTAGACAGTGTATATGAACATTTACAGCTGATTTTTAATTAAAATAAAATGAAGATATTTTTTGGGCATCAGCCGATTTCAAATGAATTGCTGATGCTCTTTTTTTAAGTATTTTTTGCCAGGTACAGTTGGCACTTTAACTAAGGTGTATAATAATATAAAATATAGTGAGATATGAAAAATTGAGTTAATAGAGGTGTTCAGGTTGTCCAAGTTTTTTAAAAATAACAAATTGATTGTTATTTTCTGTTCCCTGATTCTATTTATATCGTTAATAGGGTTATCGATCAGATCACATCACCAATCGCCTGTGGAACAATATGTCGGTGATACCGTGTCCGTTCCTCAACGCGTACTATCTTATCCATTACATATAGTAACAGGTTCAATTGACGGTTTATTCAATGGAAAAACATCAAAAGAGGATAAAAATAAAATCAAACAATTAGAGGCAGAAAATGAGAGATTGAAAGCGGAAAATGAAGGTTTTCGTAAAGAATTAGATATTAAAGACATCTCTAAATACGAACCTCTCAGCGCAACAGTGATTGCTAGAAATCCAGACCAATGGATGAATAAAGCGATTATTGATAAAGGGAAAAAAGCCGGAATCAAACAAAACCAAGCTGTTATTACAGCAGAAGGTTTAGTCGGCAGAGTTGTCAAAGTCAATCAGTTTTCTGCTCAAGTAGATTTGCTTTCAACTTCATCTCGTAATGGTAAACTTTCAGTTAATATTCAACATGATTCTAAAAAAATCTTCGGGTTGATTAACCATTATGATAGAAAAACAAATGAATTAGTTATCAGTGATATTGATAATAAGGATAAAATCGCAAAAGGCGATAAAGTTGTGACAAGTGGTTTAGCGAATCAAATACCAAGCAACTTATATATCGGTGAAGTTACTAAAGTAGAAAATGATCAATATGGGCTTTCAAAAGAAGTGAGAGTAAAAACAGCGGCAGATTTAAGTGACTTAGATCATGTTTATGTTGCACAACGCGATCCGAAAACACTTCCTGATGAAAGCGGTGATGAATAATGCGTGCGTTTTACTATTTTTTAATTGGGGCTGTATTGTTCTATCTTGATTCATTAATCGCTTTAGTGATACCGATGCAAATCGGTGGAAGAGGGATTATCTTCGTACCGCATTTATTGTTGATGTATTTGTTGATTATTACCATCTATAAAAAACCAAGTATCGCAGTTGTACTTGCGATAATTTTCGGATTAACTACTGATTTATATTATGGAACAATCTATGGTTTAAATACATTTGGTTATTTATTATTTGTGATTTTGATGGATTTCTTTTTCAAAGTATACTATCGAGATCATACGATGGTATTCATTGGTGTTTGGCTGTTTACAATCATCTTTGAAATTTACCAAGCATTAATTTATGGTTTGTTAGGATTAATTAAATTTAATCTTTGGGACTTTTTATTATTCCGATTATTACCAACCGCTTTCGTAAATTTACTGTTATTGGTGATTGTTTTTAGCTTGATTAAAAAATTAATCAAAAAATTAGATTTGCCAATTGACAGGAAAGCCTAGGGATGGTAAGCTTTAGCAGTTGAGTAGTTTATAGCTACATACAACCGCTCAAATATAGGTTTAAGTATACCAAGTGTATCACCTATATATGGCGTGACTTATTTTATAGGAGGTGCAAAGTATGTTTGCTATTATCGAAACAGGCGGTAAACAAATTAAAGTAGAAAAAGGTCAAGAAATTTACGTTGAAAAATTAGATGTAAACGAAGGTGACACTTTCACTTTTGACAAAGTTTTATTTGTAGGTGGAGACGCAGTCAAAGTTGGTGCGCCAACAGTTGAAGGTGCGACAGTAACAGCTACAGTAAACAAACAAGGTCGCGGTAAGAAAATCACTGTATTTACTTACAAACGTCGTAAAGACTATAAACGTAAAAAAGGCCATCGTCAACCATACACTAAATTAACAATCGACGCAATCAACGCTTAATCATGATTAAGATAGACGTTTCGTTTAATGAAGAGGGTCAAGTAACAGATGTCATCATGGATGGTCATGCTGAACATGGCGAGTATGGTCATGATATTGTCTGTGCTGGCGCTTCAGCGGTTTTATTCGGAAGTGTCAATGCTATCCTCGGATTAACATCTGAAAGACCTGACATAGATTATGACGATGATGGAGGCTATTTCCATCTCAGAAGTGTAAACGTAAACGATGAACAAGCGCAATTGATTTTGCAAGCAATGCTCGTATCACTTCAAACTATTGAAGACGAGTACCACGATAATATAAAATTAAATTATAAGTGAGGTGTATCCAGATGTTAAAATTAAACTTACAATTCTTCGCATCGAAAAAAGGGGTAAGTTCTACTAAAAACGGACGTGACTCTGAATCTAAACGTCTTGGCGCTAAACGTGCTGACGGACAATTCGTAACAGGTGGATCAATTTTATTCCGTCAACGCGGAACTAAAATCTACCCTGGTGAAAATGTAGGTCGCGGCGGCGATGACACATTATTCGCTAAAATTGACGGCGTTGTTAAATTCGAACGCAAAGGCCGTAACAAAAAACAAGTTTCAGTATACGCTGCAGCTGAGTAATTTTTGTTGACGCAACACCAGAAGTTTAACTTCTGGTGTTTTATTTTTGTCTTTATTTCTAAGCGTACATAAAGAATGATATAATAATCTAGATATTGCATTAGAAAATATATAAAAGAGGTGAGAAACATGTTTGTCGATCAAGTTAAAATATTATTAAAAGCAGGCGATGGCGGTAACGGTATCACTGCATATAGAAGAGAGAAATATGTTCCTTTCGGAGGCCCGGCAGGCGGAGACGGCGGTCGCGGTGCATCTATAGTTTTTGAAGTAGACGAAGGGTTACGTACATTACTCGATTTCAGATATCAACGCCAATTCAAAGCCAAACGTGGTGAAGGCGGCCAAAGTAGTAACATGCATGGTAGAAATGCGGAAGATTTAGTATTAAGAGTCCCACCAGGCACAATTATTAAAGCAGTTGAAACGGATGAAGTCATCGCTGACCTAGTAGAAAATGGACAACGTGCCGTTGTCGCTAAAGGTGGACGTGGTGGTCGAGGCAACTCTCGATTTGCAACACCAAGAAACCCAGCACCTGATTTCAGTGAAAATGGTGAACCTGGTGAAGAAATTGAAGTCACATTAGAATTAAAATTAATGGCAGATGTTGGCTTAGTTGGTTTCCCAAGTGTAGGTAAATCTACATTGCTTTCAACAGTCTCAAAAGCAAAGCCTAAAATCGGAGCATACCATTTCACAACGATTAAACCAAATTTAGGTGTTGTTTCAACACCTGACGGTCGTAGCTTTGTTATGGCTGATTTACCTGGATTAATTGAAGGTGCTTCAGAGGGTGTTGGTTTAGGACATCAATTCTTACGTCATGTCGAAAGAACTAAAGTCATTGTACATGTGATTGACATGAGCGGATCAGAAGGCAGAGATCCTTATGAAGATTACCAAACTATTAACAATGAATTAAAATCTTACGGTCAACGTTTAGAAGATCGTCCACAAATCATCGTCGCAAATAAAATGGATTTGCCAGACGCACAAGATAATTTAGAACTCTTTAAGTCTGAAGTTGGTGACGATGTAGAGATTATTCCAATTTCTGCTTATACACGAGAAAATCTTGATCAATTACTTTATGCGATTGCTGATAAACTAGAAGAGTATAAAGATGTTGATTTCTCTAAAGAAGATGATGAAGCATTAGGTGTGAACCGTGTATTATACAAACACACACCATCACAAGATGCATTCACAATTACACGTGATGATGATGCAGCATTTGTGGTCAGCGGTAAAGCAATTGAAAGAATGTTCCATATGACTGATTTCAATAGTGACCCGGCAGTTAGACGTTTTGCGCGTCAAATGCGTTCAATGGGTATTGATGATGCATTAAGAGAACGTGGTGCGAAAAATGGAGATATCGTAAGAATTTTAGGCGGAGAATTTGAATTCGTTGAATAGAGGTGTCTAAGTGAACGATAAACAAGTGAAAAAGTTCTATCTGATACGAGAAGATGTACTTCCAGAGTCTGTCATTAAAACATTGCAAATTAAAGATGCATTAAAAGAAAATCCGCATTTGTCTATTTATGAAGCAGTCAGACAATACGGTTTATCTCGTAGTGCCTTTTACAAGTATAAAGATACTATTTTTCCAATTGATGAAAAGGTAGAAGATACAAGAGAATTCACTATCATTCTTTATGTACATGATAAGGTTGGTATGCTTGCACAAGTTCTTAATACGATTTCTCAAATTCACATGTCTGTTTTAACGATTCATCAAAGTATTCCGATGGAAGATAAAGCAACAATCACATTGTCTTTAAATACTGCAGGCAGTCAGACTTCGATTGAAGATGTGATTTTTGCATTACGAAACATTGAAAATGTTTATAAAGTAGAAATAATCAGTATGTCAATGTAAGGAAGTGACGGCGTGTACGCATATATTAAAGGTCAATTAACACAATTGTTCCCAACACACGTGGTGGTGGAAACGAATGGTGTCGGTTATGAAATCCAAACACCGAACTCTTATCGTTTTCAATCTTCATTTCAACAAGAAGTAGTAATTTACACGTCTTTAGTTGTTAGAGAAGATGCACAGTTGTTGTATGGTTTTATATCAGAAGAAGAAAAAGAAATGTTTTTAAGCTTGAATAAAGTGACAGGTATTGGTCAAAAATCGGCATTGGCAATTTTAGCTGCAAGTACGCCTAATGAAGTGAAAATCGGTATAGAAAATGAAAATGAAGCGTATTTAACAAAATTCCCAGGCATCGGTAAGAAGACTGCACGTCAAATCATCTTAGATTTAAAAGGTAAAGTTCAAATCACAGATGAAAGTGCAGATACTTTATTACAGCAACCTGATACAACTGTATCCGGCAATTCACCAGTCCTAGAAGAAGCCTTGCTTGCATTAGAAGCATTAGGTTATTCTAAGCGTGAATTGAAAAAAGTTGAAAAGAAATTGAGTACAGAGCAGTTTGAATCAGTGGATGAAGCGGTTAAAGCAGGTTTGAAAATATTAGTTTCTTAAAAATAAGTCAAAAGGAGGGGACACAATGGATGACAGAATGGTAGATCAAACGGTCCATGATGATGAATATTCTTTTGAATTATCATTGAGACCACATTTACTAAGACAATATATCGGTCAAGCATCAATTAAAGCTAATTTAGAAGTCTTTATAAAAGCAGCAAAGATGCGTGAGGAGCCATTAGATCATGTTTTATTATTCGGCCCCCCTGGACTTGGTAAAACAACCTTGTCAAACATCATTGCGAATGAAATGGGTGTAAACATCAGAACAGTTACTGGACCAGCAATAGAACGACCTGGTGATTTAGCGGCAATCCTTTCAGGTTTGCAACCAGGTGATGTTTTGTTTATTGATGAAATTCATCGTTTAAGCAGTGTAGTTGAAGAGGTTTTATATCCTGCAATGGAAGATTTCTATTTAGATATCGTGATCGGCAAAGGAGAAGAAGCGCGCAGTATTCGTATTGATTTGCCTCCATTTACATTAGTAGGTGCAACGACAAGAGCCGGCAGCTTAACGGGCCCTTTACGTGATCGCTTTGGTGTTCATTTACGTTTGGAGTTTTATAATGAGGATGAACTAGAAGATATTATTAAGCGAACTGCAGAAGTACTAGGAACAGAAATTGATGAAGAGAGCGCTGCAGAACTTGCGAAACGTAGTAGAGGTACACCACGTATTGCCAACCGTCTTCTTAAACGCGTTCGAGATTTCCAACAAGTCAATGAAGACGACAAAATATATATTGAAACAACAAAACGTGCATTACAACTTCTACAAGTTGATGATTATGGTTTAGATTATATCGACCATAAAATGATGCGCTGTATTATTAATCAATATAATGGGGGACCTGTCGGTTTAGACACAATCGCTGTTTCTATCGGTGAAGAACGTATTACAATCGAAGATGTTTATGAGCCTTTCTTAATTCAAAAAGGCTTTTTAGAACGCACACCGAGAGGAAGAAAAGCGACACCCCTAGCTTATGAACACTTTGGCACTGAACATGGAAAGAGGGACAATTTTGAATATTGAAGAGTTTGATTATCATTTACCGGAAGAACTAATCGCACAAACGCCGTTAAAAGATAGAGATACAAGTCGTTTATTAGTATTAAATAGAAAGAATGGCGACATTGAACATCGTCATTTTAAAGACATTATTGAATATTTTAATCCAGGTGACACGCTTGTCTTAAACGATACTAAAGTCATGCCTGCGCGCTTATTTGGTTTAAAAGAAGATACAAAAGCTAAAGTAGAAATGTTGATGCTGACACAAATCGAAGGTAATGATTGGGAAGTATTGTTGAAGCCTGCGAAACGTATCAAAGTGGGCCAAAAATTATCATTTGGTGAAGGGAAAATCATCGCAGAATGTATTAAGGAATTAGAACAAGGTGGACGCATTATGCGTTTATATTACGAAGGTATTTTACAAGAACGTTTAGATGAATTAGGTGAAATGCCATTACCGCCTTACATCAAAGAACGTTTAGATGATCCAGATCGCTATCAAACAGTCTATGCGAAGGAAACAGGTTCTGCCGCTGCACCAACAGCCGGCTTACACTTTACAGATGAGCTGTTAGAACAATTAAAAGTGAAACAAGTGAACCTTGCATTTGTAACATTGCATGTCGGTTTAGGTACCTTCAGACCTGTCAGCGTTGATAATATAGATGATCATAAAATGCATAGTGAATATTATCAGATGTCTCAAGCTACAGCTGATTTGTTAAATGAAACAAAACAAAAAGGACATCGTATTATTTCAGTTGGTACCACATCAACAAGAACATTAGAAACGATTCGCAGAGACCATGACCAATTTACAGCACAAAGCGGATGGACGGATATCTTTATTTATCCAGGCTTTGAGTTTAAAGCTATTGATGCTTTAATTACGAACTTCCATCTGCCGAAGTCCACACTTGTCATGTTAGTTTCAGCATTCAGTTCAAAACAATATATTTTAAATGCATACCAAACAGCTGTCGAAATGAAATATCGATTCTTCAGCTTTGGTGATGCAATGTTAATTATTTAAGGGAGTCGTGAAAAAGTTATGCCTGCAGTAACTTATGAACATATCAAAACATGTAAACAATCCGGTGCAAGGTTAGGAATCGTGCATACACCGCACGGTTCATTTGAAACACCTATGTTTATGCCAGTAGGAACACAAGCAACCGTTAAAACTATGAGTCCTGAAGAACTAAGGGAAATTAATGCACAAATCATTCTAGGCAACACATACCATTTATGGTTGCAACCCGGTAATGACATTATTAAACGCGCGGGTGGTTTGCATAAATTTATGAATTGGAACGGCCCAATTCTGACTGATTCAGGTGGTTTCCAAGTATTCAGTCTAAGTAATTTACGTAAAATCACAGAAGAAGGTGTTCATTTCAGACATCATAAAAATGGTTCTAAATTATTCTTGAGTCCTGAGAAAGCGACAGAGATTCAAAATGATTTAGGTTCAGATATTATGATGGCATTTGATGAATGTCCGCCAATGCCTGCTGAATATAAATATGTCAAAGACTCTATCGAAAGAACAACAAGATGGGCAGAGCGTTGTCTGAAAGCACATAAACGACCAGAAGACCAAGCTTTATTCGGAATTATCCAAGGTGGAGAATATAAAGATTTACGTCAGCAAAGCGCTGAAGAATTAGTGAAGTTAGATTTTCCTGGCTATGCGATTGGCGGATTATCTGTGGGTGAACCTAAACCAGTCATGTATGACATGGTTGAATTTACTGAACAATTCATGCCTAAGGATAAACCACGTTATTTAATGGGTGTCGGCTCACCAGATGCTTTAATCGAATGTGGTATTCGTGGTATGGATATGTTTGATTGCGTATTACCAACACGTATAGCACGAAATGGTACATGTATGACTTCTAATGGTCGTGTGGTTATTAAAAATGCAAAATATGCAGACGATTTAAGTCCGCTTGATGAAAATTGTGATTGTTATACATGCCGTAACTATACAAAAGCTTACTTACGTCATTTAATAAAAGCAGAAGAAACTTTTGGTATACGCCTAACTACTTATCATAACTTATATTTTCTGTTAAAATTAATGGAGGATATCAGACAGGCCATTCGGGAGGATCGTCTTTTAGATTTTAAAGAGGAATTCTTTGAACAATATGGATTGAATGAAGAAAATCCTAAAAACTTTTAATTAAAGGAGTAATGTTTGTGAATTTAACTGGTCTTATTTTACCTATTGCATTATTAGCTTTAATGTGGTTCTTCATGATCAGACCACAACAAAAGCGTCAAAAGGAACACCGTGAAATGGTGAACCGTTTGGAATCAGGACAACACGTTACAACAATCGGCGGCATCAAAGGTGTCGTACGTGCAGTTGATGAAACAACAGTTGTCATTTCAGTTAACGACAAAGGCACTCAAATCACATTTGAAAAAGGTGCTGTAAAACAAGTTAATCCAGACTAATTAATGTTAGTATGACATAGTATAGGCAAGCGTAAGCGAATTACCTGTACATAGATTAACCCAATAAACATCCTAAAGCGATCCGATATAGATTGTTTTAGGATGTTTTAATTTTGTTTGAATTACTTTAAATGCATGAAAAGTTGTTTTAAATTAGTGTAGGAGCGTGTATAATTCAATATTGGAATACGATTTTATAAGGTTTTGCATAGTATTAACGTGATTTAATGTTGATTTTAATCAATTGTACACGCTATGCATCACATAAAGTATTGTTTGAATTTTTGAAAGCTGAGTAAGGATGTAGTAAGCTATATAGGTTCATTCAATTGAAGTGCAGCGTAAGAACAAACCGAAACGTTTGGTTTTAGCTTGCAGTTCATTTGAAAAATCAAGTATGCTATTTACATAAGTAAATAATGAGGTGTTCATGTGAAGAAAAACAGTAGAATAATTGCATTCTTGTTACTTGTTGTGTTGCTTTTTGCTGGCATGGCAGCAACTTACAAGAATGTAATTAAAGACGTTCGTTTAGGCTTGGACCTTCAAGGTGGATTTGAGGTACTTTACCAAGTTAATCCATTACAAAAGGGTGATAAGATAGACGATAAGGCTGTTCAAGCCACAGCCAAAACGTTAGAAAACAGGGTCAACGTCTTAGGGGTATCTGAACCTAAGATTACTGTTGAAGATAATAACCGTATTCGAGTACAACTTGCTGGTGTTAAAAACCAAAATGAAGCTCGAGACATTTTATCTTCACAAGCGAATTTAACGATTCGTGACTCAGACGATAACGTTAAATTAACAGGTAAGGATTTAGTTCAAGGTTCTGCAAAACAAGAGTTTAAGCAGAATACCAACCAACCGGCTGTTACTTTCAAATTGAAAGATAGTAAAAAATTCAAGAAAGTCACAGAAGAGATTTCAAAACGTAAAGAAAACGTGATGGTTGTTTGGTTAGACTACGAAAAAGGCGATAGTTACCAAAAAGAAAAAGAGAAAAAAGACCCGAAATATGTTTCAGCAGCGTCAGTTGATCAACCTATCAACTCTGACAGTGTAGAAATTTCTGGTGGATTTAATGGCGAAGAAGGCGTTCAAAAAGCAAAACAAATTGCTGACTTATTGAACTCTGGTTCTTTACCAGTACATCTTAAAGAAATTTACTCTAACTCTGTAGGTGCACAGTTCGGTCAAGATGCATTAGATAAAACAATCTTCGGTTCATTATTAGGTGTCGGAGTCATTTACTTATTTATGGTAGGATTCTACAGATTACCTGGTATTATTGCCGTAATTACATTAACAACATATTTCTACTTAACTTTAGTAGCCTTCAACTTCATTCATGGTGTACTTACATTGCCAGGTTTAGCGGCACTGGTACTTGGTGTCGGTATGGCGGTTGATGCGAACATCATCATGTATGAACGGATTAAAGATGAGTTGAGAATCGGACGAACATTGAAACAAGCTTTCCACAAAGCGAATAAGAGTTCTTTTATTACGATTTTAGATGCGAACTTAACAACTGTCTTAGCGGCAGCTGTGTTATTCTTCTTTGGTGAAAGTGCGGTTAAAGGTTTCGCTACGATGTTATTACTCGCAATCTTAATGAGTTTCGTGACAGCAGTATTCTTAACACGTATCTTATTATCATTGTTAGTACAATCAAATTACTTCAAGAAAAGTTTCTGGTTATTTGGTATTAAGAAGAAAGATAGACATGATATCAATGAAGGTATTGATGTGTATCAATTAAAAACACCTTATGATCATTGGAACTTCATGAAACTTGCGAAACCATTATTCTGGTTCAGTGGTATTGTGATTGCTGCTGGTGTAGTAATTCTGTTTATATTCAAATTAAACTTAGGTATCGACTTTACAAGTGGTACACGTGTTGATATGAAAGCAGATCATAAGATTACACAAGAAGATGTTACAAAACAATTAGACAAAGCGCATATGAAGCCTGACCGTATTTCATTATCTGGTAATAACGATAGCGCTTCTGTTCAATTTAAAAATGATTTGAGCAAAGACGAAGTTGCTAAAGTTAAAAATGTGATGAAAAAAGAATTCGGTAATGAACCTACTGTTAACACAGTTTCACCGGTGATTGGTCAAGAAATTGCGAAAAACGCATTACTTTCATTGATTTACGCATCAATCGGTATGATTATATACATTTCATTACGATTCGAATGGCGAATGGGCTTATCATCTATCATCGCATTACTGCATGATGCCTTTATGATTGTTGCGGTATTCAGCTTGTTCAGAATTGAAGTAGATGTAACATTTATCGCAGCAGTTCTAACAATTATCGGTTACTCTATTAACGATACAATCGTTACGTTTGACCGTGTACGTGAGAACTTGCATAAAATCAGGGTGATTACTAAACCAGAACAGATTGACAAAATTGTAAACCGTTCAATCAGACAAACACTGACACGTTCAATCAACACTGTATTAACAGTTGTGATTGTTGTAGTCGCATTATTAATCTTCGGTGCATCAAGTATCTTCAACTTTGCACTTGCATTATTAATTGGTTTAGTTTCTGGTGTATTCTCATCTGTGTTCATCGCTGTACCTTTATGGGGCATGATGAAAAAACAACAGCTTAAAAAAGCACCAAATCATAAACTTGTCGTTTATCGTGAAAAACGTAAAAACGAAGATAAAATTCTGGTTTAATAGAACGAGAGTATTAACTCCTGGACTTTTTAGTCTGGGAGTTTTTTTATGATGTAAAACGCTATGTTTGGTAGAAGTTGCTTTTTATTTTATGAGTTCTTCTGTATAATGACATGTGGAAAAGAGGGAAGTCGTTATATGATTAAAGCTAAGTATAAATGGGATTTACAATCGAATATATCAGAAATCACATCAGATGACGCTAAAGCATTAAAGCTTACACCTATCGTACAAAAAATATTACAAAGCAAAGGTGTAATAGCGTCTTCTGAAATCAAACAATTACTAGAACCATCTCAAATTCAGCATGACCCTTATGCGTTAAGTGATATGAAGAAAGCTATCGAACGTATCAATCAAGCACTTGATAAAAAAGAACGTATTTTAGTTTATGGAGATTATGATGCTGATGGGGTAACATCTACATCTATATTAGTCAGTGCATTAAGAGAACTTGGTGCAGAAGTCGGATGGTATATTCCAAATCGATTTACTGAAGGATATGGACCAAATGAAGCAGCCTTTAGAAATGCAGCGGATGAAGGTATCGATTTGATTATTACAGTTGATAATGGTATCCAAGGTCATCATGAAATGCTAGTGGCTAAAGAATTAGACATAGATGTGATTATTACAGATCACCATGAAATTGGTGAAACGTTACCGGAAGCTTATGCGATTGTGCATCCGATGCATCCAGATTTTGACTATCCATTTAAATACTTAAGCGGTGCAGGGGTCGCATTAAAAATTGCTCAAGCATTACTTGATCATCCTGCACCTGAATTTACAGCTTTGGCAGCCATCGGTACAGTTGCTGATTTGGTCTCATTAACAGATGAAAACCGAGCTATTGTACAACAAGGTATAAAAGTGATGAACAATCATCCATCAGTTGCCATCGAAGCGCTGCTAAGTCAAGCAGGGTATAACGACGCGATAAACGAAGAAACGATTGGTTTTATAATAGGACCGCGTTTGAATGCAGTAGGCCGTCTAGATGATGCAAGTTTAGCAGCGGAATTGTTAATGTGTGAAAGTGCGGAAGCAGCGGAATTCTTAGCTGAGCAAGTTGAACATTTTAATCAAGAACGAAAAGATATTGTTCAAGAGATTGCAGACGAAGCACTTGAAATGGCACAAGCGGAAGTAGAAGCTGGAAACCGCTTCTTAATCCTTGCCCAAGAAAATTGGCATGAAGGTGTTCTTGGCATAGTTGCCTCACGAATTGTTGAAACATATGGCTTGCCGACGATCATTCTAAACATTGATACTGCACAAGATTTTGCGAAAGGTTCTGCACGCAATATTGAACAAGTTTCAATGTATGAGATGCTAGATAAAGAAAGACCATTGATTTCAAAATTCGGTGGGCATCATATGGCAGCGGGAATGACTTTACCAATTGAAAATATAGAAAAGCTTAAAACAGCGTTAAATGCTCATATGGCAGAACTCGCAAAACACGAAGATTTAACACCTAGGAAAAAAGTAGATTTAGTATTAAGCGAATCTGATATTACGGTTAAAAATATTTCAGATATTGAAAAGTTACGACCATTCGGTACAGACTTTACTAGTCCTGTGTTTGAATTAGATGGGATTCAAGTCAAACAATCTAAAGGGATTGGTCAAGAAGGCAAACATTTAAAAATGACACTAGGTGATTCTAAGTTACAAGCCCTTTATTGGCAAAATGGTGCATATGCACACCAACTAGAACCGAACGAACCCTTAAATTTAATCGGGACCTTACAAATAAATGAATGGAATGGTAATCAATCACCTCAATTCATGGTACAAGATATGGCTTCAGAACAGCTGCAAATTTTAGACTTCAGAGGCAAAGCACGTCAACATGAGATGCATGATAATGCATCGACTGCAGAAATTATCAATGCACAGGCTGAAAAAGCACATGAACATCAATATTTCTATGGAGATATAATTGAACAAGTTTATGACAGATATATCTTTAAAGAGTTACCATTGGATTTAGAAACCATGGCACAAACATTAAAGTCAATTCAAGCCAGTCAAATTATTTTAGAGTTGAACCATCAACACTCTATTTATTTTGATGGCATGCCGCAAATGAACCATTTTAAGGCGTGCTATAAAGCCTTATTTATGAAAGATGAAATCAACTTAGAACAAGATGGAATGCAGTTATGCAACTATTTAAAAATCAAACCGCCTTTATTGATATTTATGCTCAAAGTCTTTAATGAATTAGATTTTATTGAGAATAATCATGGTATAATTAAAGTGAATAAAAATGTAGATAAAAAGGACATTACTTCTAGTAAGCTTTATCAAGCAAGACTTAAACGGATAGATGTTGAGAAATTCTTGTTATATGATGACTTTTCAAAGGTGAAACTTTGGATTAAAGAACAGCTAGCTAAGTAATTAGGAGGAAATAAATAAATGGATTTAAAACAATATGTTTCAGAAGTACAAGATTGGCCTAAAGAAGGCGTCAATTTCAAAGATATCACAACGATTATGGATAATGGGGAAGCTTATGGTTATGCGACAGATCAAATCGTTGAATTTGCTAGAGAAAAAGAAGTAGATATCGTTGTAGGTCCTGAAGCACGTGGCTTTATCATCGGTTGTCCTGTAGCGTATTCAATGGGAATTGGGTTTGCACCAGTACGTAAAGAAGGCAAACTTCCTAGAGAAGTCATCAAATATGAGTACAACTTGGAATATGGTACTAACGTTTTAACTATGCATAAGGATGCTATTAAACCAGGACAACGCGTCTTAATTACTGATGATTTGCTAGCGACAGGCGGCACGATTGAAGCTACAATCAAACTCGTTGAAGAACTAGGAGGTATTGTGGCTGGTATTGCCTTTATCATCGAATTAAAATATTTACATGGTTATGAAAAGATTAAAGACTACGAAGTATTAAGCTTAATTTCATATGATGAGTAAAATAATGTATCGCTTACTAGTGAAGGGTAAGCGATACATTTATTTATTTGCAAAATTTGTTTTTTGTTTTTAAAATAAAAGTTCATTCTACAAGGTAAGCTTGTAAACGACACTGACAAGATAATTGCGAAAGTTCACACAATACGTCGAAGTATAGTGGTTCAATTATCTGTCAATGTATAGTAGAATAGATATATTATTTAATATAAATGTAAGTTGTGATAAAAGGAACGAGTTGAAAATAGGCTGGTAACCTATATAACTATTGTCGAAATACGAAATATTCAAACAAACTGACAAGCAGTTTATAAAATAAAATGTACTTAAAAAGAAGATGTGGGGGTGTCTAATGTGAATAATGAATATCCATACAGCGCAGATGAAGTCTTATATAAAGCAAAATCCTACTTATCCAAAGAGGAGTATGAACATGTCTTGAAAAGCTATCATATCGCATATGAAGCGCATCAAGGCCAATTCAGAAAAAATGGTTTGCCTTATATTATGCACCCGATTCAAGTAGCTGGTATTTTAACTGAGATGCATCTTGACGGACCGACTATTGTTGCAGGCTTCTTACATGATGTAATTGAGGATACTCCTTACACATTTGATGACGTAAAAGCGATGTTTAACGATGAAGTAGCCATGATTGTTGAAGGGGTTACGAAATTAAAGAAAGTCAAATATCGTTCTAAAGAAGAACAACAAGCTGAGAACCATAGAAAGTTATTTATTGCGATTGCCAAAGATGTACGTGTTATCTTAGTTAAATTAGCAGATAGACTGCATAATATGCGTACTTTAAAAGCGATGCCGAGAGAAAAACAAATTAGAATTTCTAAAGAAACATTAGAGATTTACGCACCTCTTGCACACCGTTTAGGGATTAATACAATCAAATGGGAACTTGAAGATATAGCGCTTCGTTATATCGATGGTGTACAGTACTTCCGTATCGTCAATCTCATGAAGAAAAAACGTAGTGAGCGTGAAGCTTATATTGCAAACGCGATAGACAATATACGTGCTGAAATGGATAAAATGCATATTTCAGGTGAGATTAACGGCCGTCCTAAACATATTTACAGTATCTATCGTAAAATGATGAAACAAAAGAAACAATTCGATCAAATCTTTGATTTATTAGCAGTGCGTATTATTGTTGATTCAATTAAAGATTGTTATGCGGTATTAGGTTTAGTACATACTTTATGGAAACCGATGCCTGGCAGATTCAAAGACTATATTGCGATGCCTAAACAAAACATGTATCAATCGTTGCATACCACTGTTGTAGGTCCAAATGGCGATCCTTTAGAAATTCAAATCAGAACACATGAAATGCATGAAATTGCTGAACACGGGGTTGCGGCGCATTGGGCTTATAAAGAAGGCAAGAAAGTCACTGATGATAATTCAAGTTATGCTAAGAAACTATCATGGTTGAAAGACTTGGCAGAAGCGGATAAAACAGCGAATGATGCACAAGAATTTATGGAATCATTGAAGTTCGATTTACAAAGTGATAAAGTATATGCCTTCACACCACAAAGTGATGTGATTGAATTACCTTATGGTGCAGTTCCGATTGACTTCGCCTATGCCGTACACAGTGAAGTCGGCAACAAAATGATCGGTGCAAAGGTCAATGGTAAAATCGAACCGATTGATTACGTATTGCAAACTGGAGATATTGTTGAAATACGAACAAGCAAACATTCCTATGGACCAAGCAGAGACTGGTTGAAAATTGTTCGTTCTTCCAGTGCAAAAAGCAAAATTAAAAGCTTCTTCAAAAAACAAGACCGTTCTTCAAACATTGAAAAAGGTAAGTTTATGGTAGAAGCGGAAATTAAGGAACAAGGCTTTAAAGTTGATGAAGTATTGACAGAAGCGAATATAGATATCGTCAATCAAAAATATAATTTCTCAAATGAAGATGATTTATTTGCGGCAGTAGGTTTTGGCGGTGTGACATCATCACAAATCGTTAACAAGTTAACGGAAAAACAACGTATTCTTGACAAGCAACGTGCATTGAATGAAGCGCAAGAAGTCACAAAATCTGTACCGATTAAAGACAATATCACCACAGACAGCGGTGTTTATGTTGAAGGTATTGAAAACGTATTGATCAAATTATCTAAATGCTGTAATCCGATTCCAGGTGACGATATTGTAGGTTATATTACTAAAGGACATGGTATTAAAGTACACCGTACAGATTGTCCGAATATCCGAAATGAAAAAGAACGTTTGATCAGCGTAGAGTGGGTGAAATCTAAAGACTCTACACAACGTTATCAAGTTGATTTAGAAGTCACTGCCTATGACCGCAACGGATTACTTAATGAAGTACTACAAGCGGTTAACGCAACTGACAGTAATTTAGTTAAAGTATCAGGTAAATCTGATGTTGAAAAAAATGCTATTATTAATTTAAGTGTGATGGTTAAAAACGTCAACGAAGTATTTAAAGTCGTAGAACGTATTAAACAACTAGGAGACGTCTATACAGTAACAAGAGTTTGGAACTAACTGAGGTGTATATAAATGAGAGTAGTAGTACAACGTGTCAAACAAGCATCTGTAACAAATGAAACGTTAAATAATCAAATTGGAAAAGGTTTATGTTTGTTAGTTGGTGTCGGTAAAGATTCGACTGAAGCAGATGTGCAAGCAGTGGCAAAAAAGATAGCCAATGCAAGAATCTTTGAAGATGAAGAAGGAAAAATGAATTTGAATGTTCAGCAAATCGGGGGTGAGATATTATCTATATCTCAATTCACGTTATATGCTGATGTTAAAAAAGGCAATAGACCTGGCTTTTCAAATTCTAAATCTCCAGATGAAGCAAATCGCTTATACGAAGCATTGAACGATACATTACGTACTTATGACTTAGAAGTTAAGACAGGTGAATTCGGTACTGATATGTTAGTGGATATCGCAAATGACGGTCCTGTGACGATTATTTATGAAAGTCAGGACGGCAAAGTGATATGAACCGAATAGAACGGTGGTTTAAAAAGCATAGACTTAAACCGATTCCCGTACTCATTGCTGCACTCTTAATTATTATTGTTGTATTTACGATAATTCTCGTTGCCAATTATCAAGATAAACATGATGATAGTGTAACAATGAAAGAAGATGCAGAATTAAGAACGGGTCCTAATGCCGTTTATCCTGAGATTTTTCCTGCTGAAAAAGGTGAAACATTCCATAAACTTGATAAAAAAGGTAAATGGATTTATGTTGAAACGAGTAATGGCAAGCAAAAAGGATGGGTGGCTGGATGGCATACGGATTTAGATATTCCGCCAGATAATGATCCGAATGCTAAGCCGTTAAAAGGCAAAGTGATTGTACTGGACCCTGGTCATGGCGGTGGTGACCAGGGAGCAGCCAGTGGCACTAAGTATAAATCTTTAGAAAAAGTTTATACTTTAAAAACTGGATTGGAGTTAAAAAAGAAACTTGAGCAAGAAGGCGCAACTGTTAAAATGACGCGTGACAATGATAATTACGTCAAACTGAAAGATAGAAATCTTAAAGGTGATGCGTTTATCAGCTTACATAATGACGCTTTGGAGTCTCCTGAAGCAAATGGTGCAACAGTATATTGGTACAAGAAAAAACAAGAAGATTTAGCACAAGTTTTAAGTATGAGTATACAGAAAAAAGGTTTGCTGTCACCTAAAGGTGCAAGACAGGAAAATTATCAAGTATTGCGTCAATCTAAAATACCGGCTGTGTTAATTGAGCTAGGATATATCAGTAATCCAACAGATGAGATGATGATACGAGATAAATTGCATCGTCAAATATTAGAACAGTCTATTGTTGATGGTTTGCGTATGTATTTTTCAGCTTAAATAGTTGCAATCAATGCTTAAAATCGTTATGATATTATCTGAATAAAATAATTAAAACCGTTACGATTCTTGAATAGACATTACGAAATGATACAAGAGAAATAATCCTAGGCTGAAAGATTATTCAGAGTAATTTTGTCATTATTGAACACAAGAAGAGGTGAAGGTAAATAGTTACTGTTTATCTTCCGTACAACATACGTTAAATGTTTAAAGTGGAACTGTGCTATACAGTTCAATTAGGGTGGCAACACGGAAAATTCGTCCCTTGTGTGATAGTGATATCATACAAGGGGCTTTTTTATTTCTAAAAGGAAGTGACGATATGATTAAAATCCCACGTGGTACACAAGATATTCTGCCTGATCAAAGCAGAAAATGGAGATATATTGAAACAAAATTAGATGAATTAATGGAACTTTATAATTATAAAGAAATTCGCACACCTATTTTTGAAAGCACTGACTTATTCGCAAGAGGTGTCGGCGATTCAACAGATGTTGTACAAAAAGAAATGTATACATTCAAAGATAAAGGTGATCGCAGTATTACATTAAGACCAGAAGGTACTGCAGCAGTAGTTCGTTCATACATTGAAAATAAAATGCAAGGTGATCCGAACCAACCGATTAAACTTTACTATAATGGTCCGATGTTCAGATATGAACGTAAACAAAAAGGGCGTTATCGTCAATTTAATCAATTCGGTGTAGAAGCAATCGGTGCCGAAGATCCAAGTATTGATGCTGAAATTTTAGCAATGGTAATGCATATCTATGAATCATTCGGCTTAAAACACTTGAAACTTGTGATTAATAGTGTGGGTGACTTTGATTCTCGTAAGGAATATAACGAAGCGTTAATTAAGCACTTTGAACCTGTCATTGATACGTTCTGTAGTGACTGCCAATCTCGCTTGTATACGAATCCAATGCGTATTTTGGATTGTAAAGTGGATAGAGATAAAGAAGCGGTTAAAACTGCACCACGCATCACAGAATATTTAAACGAAGAATCAAAAGCTTATTTTGAACAAGTTAAAAGTTATTTAGATGAATTAGGTATTCCTTATGTGGAAGATCCAAACTTAGTTCGTGGTCTGGATTATTATACACACACTGCTTTTGAATTAATGATTGACAGTCCAGATTATGATGGTGCCATCACAACACTATGCGGCGGCGGACGTTACAATGGTTTATTAGAATTACTAGATGGACCAAAACAAACAGGTATTGGTTTCGCATTAAGTATTGAACGTTTACTACTTGCGTTAGAAGAAGAAGGTATCGAAATCGAAGATGAAGATCATTTAGATTTATTTATTGTAACGATGGGTGAGAAAGCGGACCGTTACGCAGTTAAATTATTAAATGATTTACGCCATCACGGTATTAAAGCAGATAAAGATTACTTGAAACGTAAAATTAAAGGTCAAATGAAGCAAGCGAACCGTGTAGGAGCTGAATATACGATTGTAATCGGCGACCAAGAACTTGAAGATGGAAATATCAATATCAAACATATGGAGAGCGGAGAATCAGAAGCGATTCAACTCACGGATTTAGTTTCATATTTTGAAGAGAAGAAAGCGAAATAAGAGGAGAGAGTAATTATGAGTAAAAGAACAACTTATTGTGGTCTTGTAACGGAAGACCTTTTAGGACAACACGTCACTTTAAAAGGATGGGTACACAATCGTCGTGACTTAGGTGGATTAATCTTTGTTGATTTACGTGACCGTGAAGGCTATGTACAAATCGTCTTCAACCCAGACTTTTCTAAAGAGGCATTAGAAGTTGCGGAATCTATCCGTTCTGAATACGTGATTGAAGTTGAAGGTACAGTAACAAAACGTGATCCTGAAACTGTAAACCCTAAAATTAAAACAGGTAATGTTGAAGTACAAGTTGATAAAATCAATATCATCAACAAAGCACAAACTCCGCCATTTTCAATAAATGATGATTCACAACAAGTGGATGAAAATATCCGTTTAAAATATCGTTATTTAGATTTAAGAAGACAAGAACTTGCGCAAACAATTAAAATGCGTCACCACATTACACGCGCAATTCATGAATATTTAGATAAAGAAGGTTTCTTAGATATCGAAACACCTTTCTTAACTAAATCAACACCAGAAGGTGCACGTGACTATTTAGTACCATCTCGTGTGCATGAAGGTAAATTCTATGCGCTACCGCAATCACCACAATTGTTCAAACAATTATTGATGATCAGCGGCTTCGATAAATATTACCAAATCGTAAAATGTTTCCGTGACGAAGACTTACGTGCAGACAGACAACCTGAATTCACGCAAGTCGATATTGAAATGAGTTTCGTAGACCAAGAAGATGTTATGGAACTTGGTGAAGACATGCTGAAAAGTGTTGTAAAAGATGTTAAAGGTGTTGAATTGACTGAACAATTCCCACGTATGACATACGCAGAAGCTATGTCACGTTATGGTTCTGATAAACCAGATACACGTTTTGACATGGAGTTATTGGATGTTTCAAAACTAGGAGAAACAATGGACTTCAAAGTCTTTAAAGATACAGTAGAAAAAGGCGGGGAAGTAAAAGCATTAGTTGCGAAAGGTGCTTCAGACAAATATACACGTAAAGATATTGATAAATTAACTGAGTTTGTGAATATCTATGGCGCAAAAGGATTAGCTTGGGTCAAAGTTGTTGAAGATGGCTTAAGCGGACCAATCGCAAGATTCTTTGAAGTTGAAAATGTTGAAACATTAAAATCTTTAACAGATGCAGAAGCAGGAGATTTAGTATTATTTGTTGCAGATAAACCAAGTGTTGTCGCACAAAGTTTAGGTGCATTACGTGTAAAATTAGCGCATGAGTTAGGCTTAATTGATGAAGATAAATTAAACTTCTTATGGGTAACAGATTGGCCGTTACTTGAATATGATGAAGATGAAAAACGCTATGTAGCAGCGCACCATCCTTTCACATCACCTAAAGATGAAGATTTAGACAAATTAGATTCTGAACCAGAAAAAGCACAAGCGAAAGCGTACGATATCGTATTAAACGGTTATGAATTAGGCGGCGGTTCAATCAGAATCCACAATGGTGATATTCAAGAAAAAATGTTTGAAGTCTTAGGCTTTACAAAAGAAGAAGCACAAGATCAATTCGGCTTCTTACTTGATGCATTCAAATATGGTGCACCACCACATGGCGGTATCGCATTAGGTCTTGACCGCTTCGTCATGTTATTAACAGGACGTACAAACTTACGTGATACAATCGCATTCCCTAAAACTGCGTCAGCTGTATCATTAATGACACAAGCACCAAGTGAAGTTTCTAATAAACAATTAGAAGAATTAGCATTGCGTATTCGTCATTAATAGAAAAATTACACTTTGAGAGTGTTTATATTTGCAATTACCATTTTATGTGGTAATATCTAAATATAAGATAGTCGTCTGAAATACTCGTAGTTTGCTGTATGTATTTTGACCTAACACTCTTTGATCAGGGAGCCCAATAGGTTTTCTTGCAGCGCACACGCCTCTTAAGGAGGACTTGCAAAACAAGAAACAGGGCACCCACCTGTAATTAGCAGGCCAAAATGATCAAGCTCTAATAACTACGGTACAACGGATTCTATCGTACGTAGGACTTCGGTCCTACGTATTTTTTTTATTTTCTTTTCAAAGTTTGGCTTTTTTCACGAAATAATATTATCTAAATTTGTTATAATGGTATATGGTAGTAAAGTTAGATTAAAGGAGTATAGATTTGATGAAACATCAATTTTCACGTAATGAATTGGCATACGGTAAAGAGGGACTTGATTTATTAAAACAACAAACAGTTGCAGTACTTGGCGTTGGGGGCGTTGGGTCTTTTGCAGCAGAAGCTTTAGCTAGGACAAATATCGGCCATATCATTTTAATTGATAAAGATGATGTGGACATTACTAATGTGAACCGTCAATTACACGCACTTACAACGACTATCGGTCAAAGTAAAGTGACATTGATGGAAGAACGTATCAAATTAATCAATCCAGATTGTAAAGTAACTTCTTTACATATGTTCTATACCGAAGAAACGTATGAACAACTGTTCAATGATTATGATATTGATTACATTATTGATGCGAGCGACACAATTATTTATAAAGTGCATTTGATGAAGGAATGTTTGAAACGCGACATTAAAATCATTTCTAGTATGGGTGCTGCAAATAAAACAGATCCAACACGTTTCCAAATTGCCGATATTTCTAAAACGAATACAGATCCTATCGCAAAAATAATTAGACAAAAATTGAAAAAAGAAGGTATTAAAAAAGGGATTCCAGTTGTTTTTTCAGATGAAAGTCCAATCGTCATCAGAGAAGATGTTAAAGAAACAGTCGGCGATAAAAATGCGGCAACGCGTAAAGGTCAAATGCCACCATCTTCAAATGCATTTGTGCCAAGTGTAGTAGGCTTAATTTGTGCAAGTTATGTCATCAACGATGTCTTAAAAGATATACCTGTGACTAGAATTAAAGATAAAAACCAAAAATAAAAAGGCTGATGTAGAATCGTAGACTGACTACGATTCTTCTATCAACCTTAATTAACGCTTGTTTTGCTGCTTAGTAATATTGTCATAGATTTGTTTAAGTTGCTGTTCAGTTTTAGATGTTGTTTTAGGATGGTAATAATGTCTGTTTTTAAGTTTATCCGGCAGATATTGCTGTGGTATAAAGCCATTCTCAGAATCATGCGGATATTGATAACCAATTGCATGACCTAATTCTTTAGCGCCTTTATAATGACCATCTTTAAGATGATTAGGCACTTGGCCGACATGACCTTTTCTAATATCAGATAAAGCAGCGTCAATGGCTTTGATACCTGAATTTGATTTAGGTGATAAGCATAATTCAATAACTGCTTGACTGAGCGGAATGCGTGCTTCTGGAAATCCTAAACGTTCTGCAGATTCAATGGCAGCGAGTGTACGTTGCCCGGCACCAGGGGATGCTAAACCGATATCTTCATAGCTGATCACTAGTAATCTTCTCGCGATGGTTGGGAGATCTCCTGCTTCAATCAGTCGTGCAAGATAATGTAATGCGGCATCAGTATCACTGCCTCGAATTGATTTTTGGAAAGCACTCATGACATCATAGTGCATGTCACCATCTTTATCACTGACAAAGCTGCCTTTTTGCATACAATCTTTGGCATCTTCTAAAGAAACGTGAATTTTGTCATTCTCATCAGGTTTAGCACTTAGTACTGAAAGTTCTAAGGCGTTTAAAGCACTGCGCACATCACCGTGACTTTGAGTAGAGAAGTATTGCATTGCATCATGATCAACTGTTGCATGATAGGAAGCAAGACCGCGTTCTTCATCAGCTAAAGCGCGTTCTAATGCTACAGCAACATCTTCTTCTGTCAGAGGATAGAGTTCAAATATCTGTGCTCGTGAACGAATAGCAGGATTAATCGCATGGTACGGATTGGATGTTGTCGCACCAATAAGTACAATTTTTCCGTTCTCTAAGTGAGGTAACAGGAAATCTTGTTTAGCTTTATCTAAACGATGGATTTCATCAAGCAGTAAAATGACTTGACCAGACATTTTCGCTTCTTCAACCACCATTTGCATGTCTTTTTTGGTATTTGTCACAGCGTTTAATTGTCTGAACTTAAACTGTGTAGAACCTGCGATGGCTTTCGCAATACTGGTTTTTCCAATACCAGGAGGTCCATAAAAAATCATTGAAGTCAGTCGTTTGGATTCAACCATTCTTCTAATGATACCTTTTGGACCAACTAAGTGTTGTTGTGATATGATTTCATCTAGGTTTTGCGGACGCATTCTAGATGCTAAAGGTTCGTTAGTCAAGATAGAGTCACACCTTTCTATTACTATATTAACGTAAAAAATGCTAGAATTGAATAAAATAAAATCGGATTAAGCGAGGTAATAAAATGAAAATTTCAACAAAAGGGAGATATGGCTTAACCTTAATGATTTCTCTTGCTAAGAGGGAAGGTCAAGGTTGCGTATCGTTAAAAACTATTGCAGAAGAAAATAAATTAAGTGATCTATACCTAGAACAATTAGTAGGACCTTTAAGAAATGCCGGATTGATTCGTAGTGTACGCGGTGCTAAAGGTGGATACCAACTCCGTGTCCCAGCTGATGAAATTAAAGCCGGAGATATTATTCGCCTGCTTGAAGGTCCGATTTCATTCGTTGAAAGTATAGATTCAGAGCCGCCAGCACAACAAGAACTTTGGTTGCGCATGAGAGACGCAGTCAGAGAAGTATTAGATGGCACAACGTTAAAATATTTAGCAGACTTTAACGATACTGATAAACGCGATAATTACATGTTCTATATTTAATAAGTATTGCAGTTCAACTACAGGTTGTTGGACTGCATTTTTTAATGCGTAATATGGATACGTTTATTCAAATTCACATGTGGTATTCATATAATATAACTAGATTTGAAATAATTGGAGGAATCGATTATGGCAAATAAAGGTGAAGACAAATTAGAACAAGCAAAAGGCAACGTTAAAGAAACAGTAGGTAATGCTACTGATAATAAAAAATTAGAAAATGAAGGTAAAGCAGATAAAGCTTCAGGTAAAGTTGATGAAAAAATCAATGATGCTGCAGACAAAGCAAAAGATGCAGCTGGCAAATTAAAAGATAAATTCAATAAAGATAAATAATTATCAATCAATAAATAGAAATAACGGGCAGAATCATTTAAGGTTCTGCCCGTTATTTGTGTTTAAGCAAAATACTGATCAACGTATATATATTTATTTACGAACTTGTTTCATAACACGTTGTAAGCGTTCGAATGATTCTTTTTGTTTTTCTTGATCATAGATATAACTGATTGCCATCAATTCATCAAACTCGCCGTAGATATCCATGAATTTTTCGATTTGTTGTTTAACAGTTTCTTCTGAACCTATTAATGAAACACCTAAGCGACCTTTTGCCATTTGTAATTCTGCAGGAGTAAGCACATCTGCTAAATTATCAATTGGTGGTTGCAGCGGTTCCATTCTGCCGCGTGTAATGCTCACTGTAACTTGTGCTAATGTTGTTGCTAATTTTTCAGCTTCTTCATCTGTTTCAGCAACAATCGCATTCAAGCATACAATCATATATGGTTTGTCTAATACTTCAGATGGTTCGAATAATTCTTTATAAATGGACATAGCTTCTCTCATTTGTTGCGGTGCAAAGTGACCAGCAAATACATAAGGTAAGCCCATTCTTGCAGCGAGATGTGCAGAGTCTGTAGAAGAACCTAAAATATATAACGGAACGTTTTTATCAACAGCAGGATATGCACGTACGTAGCCTTGTTGGTTTTTTGGTCCGAAGTATTTTTGTAGTTGTGCAACTTCTTCAGGGAACGCATAAACACCATTATGTTGATCTCTGCGTAATGCGCTCGCTGTCATCATATCTGTACCCGGTGCACGGCCTAAGCCTAAATCGACTCGCTTTTTAAACATTGTTTCTAATGTACCGAATTGTTCAGCTACGACTAATGGTGCATGGTTTGGCAACATAATACCGCCTGAACCGACACGGATGTTTTTCGTATGTTCTAATGTGTGTTGAATCAATAACGCTGTCGCAGAACTCACTAAATTCGGAGCGTTATGATGTTCTGCAATCCAATATCGTTCATATCCTAATTCATCTAGATGTTGAGCTAAGTCCACCATATTATCGATGGCTTGCTTCTCATCTTCACCTGATTTAACAGGTACTAAATTGAGTGCAGAAACTTTAATTTCATTCACATAAAGACCTCCTCGTTTTGAATGATATATTAATTATAACAAGAACAAATATTAGAAAGAATTTTATTGCTTAAAGCATGTGCTTTGCATGTTATAATATTTGTGGAACAGAGTACTAGAAAAATTGTAGTGTTGGTGCTAGAATTGGAACATTGATAAAATTGTGAGGAAGTGTCTGACAAATGGAAGTATATGCAGATTATGCAGCAACAACTCCAGTAAAAGAAGAAGTAATTGATAAGATGATGGAATTGTATGCGAAGCATTATGGCAATCCTTCATCCATTCATCGTGTAGGTAGAGATGCCAGACAATATTTAGATGCATCACGTAGAGAAATTGCGTCATTATTAAGCGCAACGCCTAATGAAGTGATTTTCACTAGTGGGGCAACTGAATCTAATAATACTGTGATTAAAGGGTTAGCATATGCTAATCAACATAAAGGAAAGCATTTAATTACATCAAAAATTGAACATCATTCTGTCTTACATGTATTTGAACAACTAGAGCGTGAAGGCTTTCACGTTACGTATTTAGATGTTGATCGTGAAGGTATCATCGATTTAGAACAATTAAAGGCAGCTATGAGTGATGCAACTATTCTTGTTTCTATCATGTTTGTGAACAATGAAGTAGGTACCGTACAGCCGATGTATGATATAGAAGACATCGTTAAAGCACATGATGCTTATTTACATGTGGATGCTGTACAAGCAGTTGAACATCTGCCGATTGAATTTGATGATTTTAAATTCGATACAATGAGTATAACAGCACATAAATTCGGTGGACCTAAAGGTGTCGGTGCATTGTTAGTTAAACCGAAGACACCTATTCAATTTTCACAACTTGGCGGTGAACAAGAAACAAAACGTCGTGCAGGAACAGAAAATGTACCGCAAATTGCGGGAATGGCTGAAGCATTAAAATTAGCTACAGAACATCGTGATGAAAACAACATTCATTTAATGAATCTTAAAGAAACATTTTTAGTTAACTTGCAAGAACGCAGTATTCCATTTGAAGTGAACGGTTCAATGACCGATACAACAGGACATATCTTGAACTTGTACTTCCCATTCATCGATGTGGAAACGATGTTAACTTTGCTTGATTTAGCGAATATTGCAGTCTCATCAGGCTCTGCATGTACTGCAGGTTCAACTACACCATCACATGTCTTAGCAGCCATGTATGGTAATGACGACCCTAGAACAAAACAATCTATCCGCTTCAGTTTTAACGAATTAACAACTGAACGTGACATTAAATATATCGTAGCAGAAATACAGAAAATTTATTTGAAATTTAAGGAGGAATAAGCGTGAGCAACCAAGATACTCGTGTTGTAGTAGGAATGTCTGGTGGCGTAGACAGCTCAGTGACTGCCTATCTTTTAAAAGAACAAGGCTATGACGTTATCGGTATTTTCATGAAAAACTGGGATGACACTGATGAAAATGGCGTTTGTACCGCGACAGAAGACTACAATGACGTGATTGCTGTTTGTAACCAAATCGGTATACCGTATTATGCGGTAAACTTCGAAAAAGAATACTGGGATAAAGTCTTTACTTACTTCCTAGATGAATATAAAAAAGGACGCACACCAAATCCTGATGTGATGTGTAATAAAGAAATTAAGTTCAAAGCATTTTTAAACCATGCTATGAAACTCGGTGCAGATTATGTGGCGACAGGCCATTATGCACAAGTAAGACGCAATGAAGATGGCACAGTAGAAATGCTGCGTGGTGTGGATAATAATAAAGACCAAACATATTTCTTAAATCAACTGACACATGAACAACTATCTAAAGTAATGTTTCCGCTTGGCGGCATGGAGAAATCAGAAGTCAGAGAAATCGCGTTAGCACAAGATTTAGCAACTGCGAAGAAAAAAGATTCGACAGGAATCTGCTTTATCGGCGAACGAAACTTCAAAGATTTCTTATCTAATTATTTACCAGCACAATCTGGTGATATGCGCACATTAAACGGTAAAAAAATGGGAACACACGGCGGTTTAATGTATTACACAATCGGTCAACGTCATGGTCTAGGTATCGGCGGCGATGGAGATCCATGGTTTGTTGTAGGTAAAAACCTTGAAGATAATGTGTTATATGTAGAACAAGGTTTCCATCATGATGCATTGTACAGTGATTATTTGATCGCTTCTGACGTTTCACTTGTGAATGATATCGACTTATCACAAGGTTATCGTTGTACCGCAAAATTCAGATATCGTCAAAAAGATACAGGGGTGACAGTGACACAAATCGGTGATGATCAAATCCGTGTTGATTTTGATGAACCAGTACGTGCAATCACACCTGGACAAGCCGTTGTATTATATGATGGCGACGTTTGCTTAGGTGGTGCAACAATTGATGATGTTTATAAAAATGAAGGTCAACTCACATATGTTGTCTAAATTTTAATCAGGGACTAGGACTTTCCTAGTCTCTTTTTTACATAGTTTCAAGTTTTTCTGATAAAATAAAGAGTTGAATAAGAAAGAAATGAGGACTAAGCATGAAACAAGAAGAAATTTATCAGTTAATTAAAGAAGGTCAATTTGAAACAGCGTTAAAAGCACTGTTTGAAAATATTGATGCACATCCTGAAGACATTGAAAACTACATTAATTCAGGTATTCTGCTTGCGGAAGCAGGTGAAATTGAAAAAGCTGAGAAATTTTTCCAAAAAGCTTTAACTATCGATCCGAACAACGGTGCGATTTATTATAATTTAGCTAATGTTTATTATAATGCAGAAAGTTTTAATGATGCGATTAAACTTTATCAACAAGCACTCAAAACAGGTGTCGATGAAGCGGATACCAATTATATGATAGGGATGTCATTTAATAACTTAGGTGACTATAAATCTGCATTACCTTTCCTTATGCGTGCTGCAGAATTAGATCAAAATAAAGATGAAGAAATTCAATTCCAATACGGTTTAGTCCTATGTCATTTGGAATTGTTTGACCAAGCTGTCAAACAGTTAGATACCGTGTTAAATATAAATCCCAAACATACAGACGCATTATATAACCGTGGTTTAGCGGGTTATATGTTTACTGAAGAAATCTATGAAGCAATCCCATACTTTGAAAAAGCAATAGAGATTGATCCAGAACATTTATTAAGTCAGCATGCACTTAAAACATTCACCCAATTTGATGCAGAGGAGGAATAAATTTGGAGAACCCTACATTGTTTGACTATTCGATGGTCAAAGGAACAGTAGAAGCAATCTTATTTCAAAATAAAGATAATTTCTATACCGTATTAAAAGTAGATCCGATTGAAACCAATGAAGATTTTGATAATATGCCTACAATTGTGGGGTTCTTTCCTGAAATTGCTGAAGGCGATGTTTATACCTTCAAAGGTCAAGCTGTGACACACCCTAGATACGGCAAACAATTAAAAGCTGAAACTTTCGAAAAAGAAGTACCGCAAACAAAAGATGCGATTATCAGTTACTTATCGAGTGATTTGTTTAAAGGTGTCGGTAAGAAAACGGCTGAAAATATCGTAAATACACTTGGTGAAAATACCATCAATAAAATTTTAGATGATCGTTCAGTCCTAGAAGAAGTACCGAATTTATCTAAAAAGAAACAAAGTCAAATCGCAGATCAAATCTATAGTAACCAAGAAGTAGAAAAAATTATGATCAGACTTCATGATTTAGGCTTCGGTCCAAAATTAGCGATGAGCATCTATCAAGTTTATCAAAGTGATACCTTACAAACGATTGAGAAAAACCCGTATGATCTTGTCTATGATGTACGTGGTGTCGGTTTCCATAAAGCAGATACTTTAGCTAAGAATTTAGGCATAGAATATAACGCCCCTGAACGCTTAAAAGCAGGTCTGCTTTATACGATAGAAGAAGAGTGTATTAAACAAGGTCATACATTTTTACCTAAAGATTATGTATTAGAAACTTCGTTAGAGATGTTAAGCAAGGGATATGACCAAACGATAGATGCCAGTATGTTAGAAAAAATGATACTTGAATTGACAGAAGAAAGTAAGTTGGTGGAAGCGGATGAAACACTTTCTATCCCAAGCTTATATTATTCAGAAGTCAAAAGTGTGCAGAACCTGTATCGTATTGCGTCACATCAAGCTAAATTTGAGAATATCGAACAATCTGACTTACAAATCAATATTGGTGAAATCGAGGAAATGAATGGAGTCAACTACGCATCTTCTCAAAAAGAAGCACTTGAAACAGCGATTAATTCAAAAGTCATGCTGTTGACAGGTGGTCCAGGTACAGGTAAAACAACGGTTATCAAAGGCATCGTTGAACTCTATGCGGAAACGCATGGTTTATCCTTATCCTATGACGATTACCAAGAAGATGATTATCCGATAGCGCTTGCTGCACCTACAGGACGTGCAGCCAAACGTTTACAAGAATCAACTGGACTTGAAGCAATGACTATCCACCGTTTAATCGGCTGGAGTCAAGATACCAAGCCTGAAGATGTCTTAGAAAATGAAATTACTGCTAAGCTCATCATTATTGATGAAATGTCGATGGTAGATACATGGTTGTTTCATCAGTTCTTAAATGCAGTGCCGATTGATGCACAAATCATTTTAGTCGGAGATGAAGACCAATTACCATCAGTCGGCCCAGGACAAGTGTTTAAAGATTTAATTGATGCGAAAGTCATTCCACGTGTTAATTTAACTGAAGTCTACCGTCAACAAGATGGTTCTAGTATCATTGAACTCGCACATAAAATGAAATTAGGTCAGCCGATAGACATTACTGAGCGATTCCACGATCGCAGCTTTATTCCTTGTACAGCTGAACAAATACCAGATGTAGTCAATAAAGTGGTGAGTTCTGCTGTTAAAAAAGGCTACGATATGAGCGATATTCAAGTCTTGGCTCCGATGTATCGCGGCAGTGCCGGCATTAAGCGTTTAAATAAAGTATTACAAGATATCTTGAATCCTAAAGCTGAAGATGCAAGAGAGATTGAGTTCGGAGAAGCGGTCTTTAGAAAGGGCGACAAAGTCTTACAACTTGTGAATCGTCCTAATGATAATATTTTCAATGGTGATATCGGTGTGATTGTCGGTATCTTCTGGGCACGTGAAAACGAATTAAATAAAGATATACTTGTCGTTGATTTCGAAGGCAATGAAATTACATTTACCAAACAAGATATGATGGAGTTAACACATGCTTATTGTACTTCCATTCATAAAGCACAAGGTTCAGAGTTTCCAATTGTTATTATGCCGATTGTAAAACAATATTATCGCATGTTGCAGCGTCCGATTATCTATACAGGACTTACACGTGCCAAACAATCTTTAGTTTTTCTTGGTGACAGCCAAGCCTTTGACATCGGTATGAAGACCCATGGCCAAGTTCGTATGACGAGACTCGCACAATTGCTCAGAGATTACTTCGGTCATGAGAGTGAAACAAATGAAGAACAAGCAGATGAACAAATAAATGATCAAACAACCTCAGCACCTGCACAACAACTCGTAGAATTAACAGAAGCAACGATTTATGAAATTGACCCGATGATTGGTATGGGTAAGGTCACACCTTATACTTTTAATCATGAATAAAGTGTTGTGTGAAGTATGATATATGTTGACTTTTAAAGTCTGTCAGACTAAAATAAAATTAATTCGCATAAAGCCGAGTAAGCAAATCGTTATGCCTAAGAGAGGTACCGGGTGGTGTAAGGTATCGCATCATTTGCTGAACGCTACTTTATGTCAGTCCGTATAAGAACAAGAGTGATGCAGGATAATTTGCTGCATAACTAGGGTGGTACCGCGATGCATTCGTCCCTTTGAGGATGAATGCATTTTTATTTTGTGAAAGAACCTATACGGCAATGTTTTAAATATGTATATTAGGAGTGAGTTATTTATGAAGCGATTAAAAGCAAGTGAAATCAGACAAAATTTCATTGATTACTTTAAAGAAAATGGACATATGGTCGAACCTTCTGCACCTTTAGTACCGATTGATGACGATTCATTATTATGGATCAACTCAGGTGTTGCGACATTAAAAAAATACTTTGATGGACGAGAAATTCCAAAAAAACCACGTATCGTGAACGCGCAAAAAGCGATTCGTACAAACGATATTGAAAACGTTGGTTTTACTGCACGTCACCATACTTTCTTTGAAATGTTAGGGAACTTTTCTATTGGTGATTATTTCAAACGTGAAGCGATTGAATTTGCTTGGGAATTCTTAACTAGTGATCGTTGGATGGGTATGGAACCTGAAAAATTATACGTGACCATTCACCCTGAAGATATGGAAGCTTTCGATTTATGGCACGATGTCATCGGTTTAGATGAAAGCCGTATTATTCGTATTGAAGGCAACTTCTGGGATATCGGTGAAGGTCCATCAGGTCCGAACACAGAAATCTTCTATGACCGTGGTCCAGACTATGGTCAAGATGATCCGGCTGAAGAAATGTATCCAGGTGGCGAAAACGAACGTTACTTAGAAGTATGGAACTTAGTCTTTAGTGAATTCAACCATAATCCTGATCATACGTATACACCACTTCCAAATAAAAACATTGATACCGGCATGGGTCTAGAACGTATGGCATCGATTGCGCAAAATGTACGTACTAACTATGAAACTGACCTATTTATCCCAATCATTGAAGAAGTTGAACAAATTTCAGGTAAGAAATATCAACAAGATGCTACGCAAGATGTTGCATTCAAAGTCATTGCGGATCATATCAGAACCATCGCATTCGCAATCGGTGATGGCGCTTTACCAGCAAATGAAGGCCGCGGTTATGTCTTACGCCGTTTATTACGTCGTGCAGTTCGTTTCAGTCAATCTTTAGATATCAACAAACCATTTATGTATGAACTTGTCGATACAGTGGCAGACATTATGGAACCTTACTATCCAGAAGTAAAACAAAAAGCAGATTTCATTAAACGTGTCATTAAATCTGAAGAAGAACGTTTCCACGAAACATTAGAAGAAGGCTTAGCAATTTTAAATCAATTTATCAAAACAGCTAAAAAAGGCGATAAAATGATTAAAGGTGAAGATGCGTTCAAATTATATGATACGTATGGTTTCCCAGTTGAATTGACTGAAGAAATCGCTGGTAACGAAGGTTTAAGTGTCGATATGGCGACATTCGAAACAGAAATGCAGCAACAAAGAGATCGTGCACGTCAAGCACGTCAAAATTCACAATCAATGCAGATTCAAAGTGAAGTGTTGAAAAATATTACGACAGATAGTGAATTTGTCGGTTATACACATACAGATTATCAAACGGAGTTAACAGACTTAATTTATAATGGCGAAGCGGTAGAACAAGCAGATGCGGGTGAGACAGTTTACTTTATCTTAAAACAAACACCATTCTACGCTGTTTCAGGTGGTCAAGTGGCTGACCAAGGTACAGTCGGCAATGACAACTTCGAAATTGAAGTGACTGAAGTAACGAAAGCACCAAATGGTCAAAACTTGCATAAAGGTATCGTGCAATTCGGTCAAGTCACAAAAGGCGCACAAGTCGACGCTTCAGTTAACCAAGAAGAACGTCGTGCTATAACGAAAAATCATAGTGCAACCCACTTATTACATGCTGCGCTGAAAGAAGTGTTAGGTGACCATGTCAATCAAGCAGGTTCACTCGTTGAAGGCGAACGTTTACGTTTTGACTTCTCACATTTCGGTCCTGTGACTAAAGAAGAATTAGAACAAATTGAACGTCGTGTCAATGAACAAATCTGGAACGGCATCAATGTTTCAATCAAAGAAATGCCGATTGAAGAAGCCAAAGCTTCAGGTGCAATGGCATTATTCGGTGAAAAATATGGCGATATTGTCCGTGTTGTAGATATGAAACCATTCTCAATTGAATTATGCGGCGGTATTCATGTTCAAAACACATCAGAAATCGGTTTATTTAAAATTGTCAGCGAATCAGGTACAGGTGCTGGTGTCAGACGTATTGAAGCCTTAACAGGTAAAGCAGCATTCTTATACCTTGAAGGTATCCAAGATAAATTCAATGAAGTGAAACACTTAGTGAAAGCTAAAGACGATACGCAAGTGGCTGAAAAAGTAACACACGTGATTGACAGCGAAAAACAATTACACAAACAATTAGAACAACGTAACCAAGAAATCACTGCACTAAAAATGGGCAGCTTAGATGATCAAGTTGAAGACATTAACGGGTTGAAAGTATTAGCGTTACAAGTAGAAGCAGACAATGCGAAAGCCTTAAGACAAACTATGGATGATTTCAAATCTAAATTACAAGATGCGGTCATTATTTTAGCAAGTGATGTCGGTGGTAAAGTTGCTTTAGTTGCGACGGTACCGAAATCAGAGACAAATAAAGTCAAAGCAGGCGACATTATTAAAGAAATGGCACCTGTTGTCGGCGGTAAAGGAGGCGGTCGTCCAGATATGGCACAAGGCGGCGGCAGCGAGCCAAGTAAGATAACAGATGCATTACAATTCATTAAAAACTACATTAAATCACTATAATCTCCTTGCACTCTCATGTAGAATAGAGGATGTATCAGCCTACTATAGTAGAAGGAGTGTGTAGTAAAATGAACAATTTTGATAAAACAATGCGTTTCAATATTGAAGAAGTACCAAAAGATGATGTTAAATCCGTGCTGACTAATGTGTATCGTACCCTTGAAGAACGTGGTTATAATCCAGTAAACCAAATTGTAGGATATTTACTTTCAGGAGATCCTGCGTATATCCCACGTCATAACGAAGCAAGAAATCAAATCAGACGTATCGATCGTGATGATATCATGGAAGAACTTGTTTCTAATTATTTGAAGGTATCAGATAAAGAATAATCAATGTTATCACATAAAATTATCGGATTAGATGTTGGCAGCAAAACAGTCGGCGTTGCTGTGAGCGACTTAATGGGTTGGACTGCTCAAGGCTTAGATACACTCCGAATCAATGAAGAAGAAAATGAATTAGGTATAGACCGCTTGGCAGCTATCATCAAACAAGAGGATGCAGATACTGTCGTGATAGGATTACCGAAGAACATGAATAATTCTATTGGATTTAGAGGCGAAGCTTCGTTAAAATACAAAGAAGCACTCCTTGAAGCATTACCAGATCTTAAAGTGGTAATGTGGGATGAGCGCCTAAGTACAATGGCAGCTGAAAGGTCATTGTTAGAAGCAGATGTTTCTAGAAAAAAACGCAGCAAGGTCATCGATAAAATGGCAGCTGTGTTTATCTTGCAAGGCTATTTAGATTCACTTTAATTTACCGTAAAAGGAGCGTTATTTATGTCAGAGAAAAATCAAAATCAAGAAGCGGAATTACAAATCAATAACGATGAGGAATTATTAACTTTATTCGATGAAGAAGGCAATGAAGTCCTTTATCGTAAAGTATTAGAATTTTATCATCCTGAATTTGACAAAGAATATGTCATTTTAGCTGAAGAAGGCGAAGCGTCAGACGACGATGATATGATTGAATTAATTCCGATGATCAATGTCCCAGATGAGTCTGGTGACGGCGGTAAATTCTTACCAGTTGAAACTGAAGAAGAGTGGGACATGATTGAAGAAATCGTTAACACTGAAATGGAATAAATGAGCAGTTATGAAGCGGAGGTTATCCTCCGCTTTTTTCGTGCCTCGAAATCCAATTTTCACTTGACTCATAACAAAGTATTTTGCAGATATTCATTCTGAGTACTTAATATTCAATAGGTTTTATGGTAAAATATGTAAAGTTAAATAATGATATGTGCAACAGCGATATAAGAATCAGTCAAACTGCGACTGATTTATTTTTATTCTTTTGTACATTGTATGGATAAAGGAAGAGAAATATGAGCAAAAATGAAAGTTATTTAGTTGCGTTATCACAAAAGCATTCCCATCCATTAGAAAGATTAAGACCTTATGCGATAGATCATGAGGTGCCGATTATTCATCCTTTATCATTAGATATGATCAAACAGTTGATACGCATCCATCAGCCAAAGCGTATTTTAGAAATCGGTACTGCTATTGGCTATAGCGCTATGCATTTTGCGTCTGTTGATCCTTCTGTGCATATATGGACGATTGAACGTGATAAAAACATGTATCAACAAGCTGAACAAAACATTGAAGACTTTGGATATCAAACGCAAATTCATATGATTTATGGAGATGCGAGAGAAACATTTGACCAAGTCTCTGATACACAGTTCGATATGATATTTATCGATGCGGCAAAAGCACAAACAAAGAAATTCTTTGAACTGTATACACCCTTGCTTAGAGAAGGCGGTTTAGTCGTTGTTGATAACATTTTATATCATGATTTTGTTGCTGATATTGATGTGGTTCGCAGCAGAAATATTAAACAAATGGTGAAGAAGATTCAAAAGTTCAACGCATGGTTAAATGATAACGAAGCATATCAAACAAACTTTTTAGATATAGAAGACGGTTTAGCAATAGCCGTAAAAGGAGACTCGAAATGACAGAATTACTCGTGACACCTAAATCAGTCGCACATATTGAGACTTTAATTGAAAAAGGTGCTGATGCTTTTGTGATAGGCGAACAAAAGTTCGGTCTACGCTTAGCAGGTGAATTTGATCGTACTGCGATGAGAGAAGCGGTCGATATCATTCATGCACATGGCAAAAAAGCATATGCGGCTGTTAACGGTATTTTTCATAACTATCACTTAAACGCTGTAGAAGATTATATTGATTTCTTACACGAAATCAGAGTAGATCGCATTATCTTCGGTGACCCGGCAGTCGTGATGTATGTTAAAGCACAACAAGACCCGATTGCTTTGAACTGGGACGCTGAAGCATTAGTCACAAACTACTTCCAGTGCAATTACTGGGGTAAACGTGGTGCGAAACGTGCTGTACTTGCGCGCGAATTGAATTTAGAAGAAATCTTGAACATTAAAGCACATGCGGATGTTGAAATTGAAGTACAAGTCCATGGTATGACATGTATGTTCCAATCAAAACGTATGCTGCTCGGCAATTATTATACATTCCAAGACAGACAAATGAAGATAAAACGTAATGAAACAGACAAGGATTTATTGTTATACGATGAAGAACGCGAAAATCAATATCCTGTGTTTGAAGATTATAACGGCACACATATTATGTCACCGAATGATATCTGCTTGATTGAAGAGTTAGAGCCGTTGCTTGAAGCGGGCATCGACAGCTTGAAAATTGATGGTGTATTACATACAGAAGAATATATTAACGTATGTACAGAACAATATAGAGAAGCCATTGATTTATATCATGAAGACCCTGAAGCTTATGAAGATGAAAAATTCATGCTCGTTGATCCGATTGAAGCCATTCAACCAGACCATCGACCATTCGATGAAGGATTCTTATTCAAACATACCGTTTATTAAGGAGGAAAAATCTTGGTTACTCAAGTTAAAGAAGTAAAAACACAACCTAAACGCCAAGTGAAAAAGCCAGAGTTGCTTGCACCTGCAGGTAACTTGGAAAAACTGAAAATTGCTGTACATTATGGGGCAGACGCAGTCTTTTTAGGCGGACAAGAATATGGACTCCGTTCTAATGCTGATAACTTCACAATGGAAGAAATCAAAGAAGGCGTTGAATTCGCATCACAATACGGTGCAAAAATTTATGTCACAACAAATATCATCGCGCATGATGAAAATATGGATGGTTTAAAAGATTATTTAAGAAATCTAGAAGCCACAGGCGCAACAGGAATTATTGTTGCGGACCCATTGATTATTGAAACATGTAAACGTGTCGCACCTAAACTTGAAATTCATTTATCAACACAACAATCACTAAGTAACTATAAAGCAGTAGAGTATTGGAAAGAAGAAGGTTTAGATCGTGTTGTACTTGCACGTGAAACAGGCGCAATGGAAATGAAAGAGATGAAAGAAAAAGTAGATATCGAAATCGAAGCTTTTATCCATGGCGCAATGTGTATCGCATATTCCGGTCGCTGTACTTTAAGTAATCATATGACAGCACGTGACTCTAACCGCGGCGGATGCTGCCAAAGCTGTCGTTGGGATTATGACTTATTAGAACTCGATGAAGATGGCGACTTAGACTTGTTTTATAAAGAAGAAGAAGTCGTTCCATTTGCGATGAGTCCTAAAGACTTGAAGTTAATCGAATCTATTCCAAACATGATGGATATCGGTATTGATTCACTTAAAATTGAAGGACGTATGAAATCAATTCACTATATTGCGACTGTTGTTTCTGTCTATCGTAAAGTGATTGATGCGTATGCAGCAGACCCTGACAACTTTAAAATTAAACCAGAGTGGTTAATAGAATTAGATAAATGTGCTAACAGAGACACTGCTTCTTCATTCTTTGAAGGCACACCAGGTTACCAACAACAAATGTTCGGTAATGAATCTAATAAGAAAACACCATATGATTTCTGCGGTTTAGTGTTAGACTATGACAAAGAAACAAAAATGGCGACAATTCAGCAGCGTAATCACTTTAAACCTGGACAAGAAATTGAATTCTTCGGTCCTGAAATCGATAACTTTACACAAGTCGTCGAAGCGATTTATGACGAAGAAGGCAATGCATTAGATGCTGCACGTCACCCACTTCAAATTGTTCAATTTAAAGTGGATCATGATATTTATCCAAACAACATGATGCGAAAGGAAATAGGATAATGAAAGCCACTACCATTATAGGCATTGCAGGCGGTTCTGGATCAGGTAAAACATCAGTCACAAACGAAATTCTGCATAATTTAGAAGGTCATAGTGTTGCATTAATTGCACAAGACTACTATTATAAAGACCAATCACATTTAACATTTGAAGAACGCTTACAAACGAATTATGACCATCCGTTTGCGTTCGATAATGATTTATTGATTCAAAATCTAATCGATTTACGCAATGGTATACCTGTAGAGGTACCGACGTATGATTATGTCAATCATACGAGAAGCCCTGAAACCATTGCATTTCAACCGAAAGATGTTATTATCGTAGAAGGAATATTTGCACTAGAAAACAAAACATTACGTGATTTAATGGATGTTAAGATTTATGTCGATACCGATGCAGATTTACGTATCTTAAGACGCTTGATGCGTGATACGAAAGAGCGAGGTCGCTCTATGGAATCTGTCATTGATCAATATATGTCTGTCGTACGTCCGATGCATAATCAATTCATCGAACCGACTAAACGTTATGCGGATATTATTATCCCTGAAGGCGGCAGCAATAAAGTTGCTATCGATATAATGACGACAAAAATCCAATCATTAATACAAAATCAACAGTAACACTTGAGTAAAGGAAGATGAAAATATGGAAAACCAAAAACAATATCCAATGACCCAAGAAGGTTTTGAAAAGCTAGAACAAGAACTTGAAGAATTAAAAACTGTCAAACGACCTGAAGTCGTAGAAAAAATCAAAGTTGCACGTTCTTTCGGGGACTTATCTGAGAACTCTGAGTATGATGCAGCGAAAGATGAACAAGGTTTCATTGAACAAGATATCCAACGTATTGAACACATGATTCGCAATGCATTGATTATTGAAGATACAGGCGATAACAATGTGGTACAAATCGGGAAAACTGTGACATTTGTTGAACTGCCTGATGGCGATGAAGAAGTGTATCAAATTGTTGGGTCTGCAGAAGCAGATGCATTCAATGGCAAAATTTCAAACGAATCACCGATTGCAAAAAGTTTAATCGGTAAACATCTAGAAGACGAAGTTCGTGTACCACTTCCAAACGGTGCAGAAATGAAAGTGAAAATTACTAATATTCAATCACAATAATCATTTATCACAAAGGCTGATATCGCTTTATGATAAATAGATAACAAAGGGTTGGTGATACTTTTGTTTGAAGCTTGCTTCAAATGGACAAAAGTAAAGCGCCAACCTTTTTTATGTGATGATCTTGGTGAACATGGTCTTTGGTCGTTGCACTAGACAAATTATGATAAAATATCACTGATAGTTCATTTGAAAGGGGAAATGGCAATGATAGGAATCATTGGCGCAATGGAAGAAGAAATAATGATATTAAAAGAACATATTGAGGATTTAGAAGAAGTTACCATTGCTCATGTAAAATTTTATAAAGGTAAAATTAATGATAAAGCAGTCGTCTTGACGTTAAGCGGTATCGGTAAAGTTAACGCAAGTATCTCCACTGCTTTACTTATTCAACAATTCTCCCCAGAGGCAATTTTGAATACAGGTTCTGCAGGGGCGCTAGATTACTCGTTGAATGTGGGTGATGTCTTAATTGGGACAGAAGCGATGTATCATGATGCGGATGCGACGGCATTCGGTTATGAATTGGGACAAATTCCGAATATGCCGATTGCGTATGAAGCGGATGATAACTTAGCAGAATTAGCACAAGCTGTTATTGAGAAACAAAACTTAACAGGTCGCTTAGGTATGATTGTCAGCGGCGACAGTTTTATCGGTGAAGTTAAACAACGTGAATACATTAAAGAACATTTCCCTAAAGCTATGGCTGTAGAGATGGAATCTGCAGCAATTGCACAAACATGTTATCAATTTAACACACCGTTTATTATTACAAGAGCAGTATCAGATTTAGCGAATGGCGAAGCAAATATTACGTTTGATGAATTCATTGGAGAAGCAGCGAAAACATCAAGTGAAACTGTACTCCAAATGTTAAAATCATTATAAAGATAAGGTGGATTAATGTAATGGGAATTTTAAGTAGGAATTTTATGCCGAATGCTTATGTTAAATCAATCCATGAAATAGACTTTGATCAGTTAGCAGAAAATGGAATCAAAGGCGTTATTACGGATTTGGACAATACATTAGTAGGTTGGGACGAAGCTGATCCGACACCGGCAGTCATTCATTGGTTTAATATGTTGAATGAAAAAGGTATCAAAGTGACAGTGGTTTCAAATAACCATCAAGGCAGAGTATCTAGTTTCTGCCAACCACTCAAAGTCAACTATATCTTTGAAGCTAAAAAACCGATGGGAAAAGCCTTTAAACATGCATCAGAACGTATGGGATTAAAACCTGAAGAGACTGTTGTTATTGGCGATCAAATGATGACAGATGTCTTTGGCGGTAATAGACGTGGCATGTATACTGTTATGGTTGTTCCTGTAAAAAAAACTGATGGATTTATCACGAAATTCAATCGAATTATTGAAAGACGTTTATTACACAGATACAAAAGAAAAGGCTATATTAAATGGGAGGAAAATTGATTGACAGAAACGAAATGTATTGGATGCGGTGCGACTTTACAAGCCGATGATCCAAAGAAACCAGGTTATGTGCCAGCGCACAATCTGCATAAAGAAGATGTGATATGTCAACGCTGTTTCAGATTAAAAAATTATAATGAGATTCAAGATGTGGGTATGGATAGCCAAGATTTCTTGGACTTATTAAATCATCTTGCAGATAAAAAAGGACTTGTAGTCAATGTTGTAGATATCTTTGATTTTGAAGGTTCCTTCATAAATGCTTTAAAGCGTATTGTAGGGAATAAAAAAGTGATTCTTGCAGCGAATAAAATTGATTTATTACCTAAACAAATTAATAAACGCCGTGTTAAAGATTGGTTGAAAAAATCCGCGCGAAAATATGGGTTGGAAGCGGAAGATGTTGTTTTAATTTCTGCAGAAAAAGGATACGGGATTCAAGATTTATTAGAAGCTATCCAACAACACCGAAAACAAGAAGATGTTTATATCGTAGGCACAACCAATGTTGGGAAATCTACATTAATCAATAAACTGATTGAACAAAGTGTAGGTGAAAAGAATGTAGTAACAACTTCACGATTCCCAGGAACAACTTTAGATTTAATAGATATTCCATTAGACGATCATTCATTTATGTACGATACACCTGGTGTCATCCAAGATCATCAAATGACGCATTATGTTTCTGAAAAAGAACTTAAACAAATTATGCCTAATAAAGAAGTAAAACAACGTGTTTATCAATTAAACGAAGAACAAACACTCTTCTTTGGAGGATTAGCAAGAATCGATTACGTTTCTGGAGGTAAACGCCCACTGGTTTGTTATTTTTCTAATAATTTGCCGATTCATCGGACTAAAACTGAAAAAGCCAATGAGTTATGGCGAACTCAGCTCGGTAAATTATTAGCACCACCAAGTAATAAAGATGATTTTAATTTAGACGAAATGAAAGCAGTACGCTTGGAAACGGGTAAAGAGAAGAGAGACGTAATGATTGCAGGGTTAGGTTTTATAACAATTGGACCTGGAGCAAAAGTTATTGTCAGAGTTCCGAAATCAGTTGATGTTGTATTGAGAAATTCAATCATGTAGCAGGTGATAGTTATGAAATTTGCAGTAATCGGTCATCCTATAGACCACTCGTTATCTCCAATTATGCACGACGCAAACTTTAAAGCGTTAAAGCGAGATGACACTTATGAAGCATTAAACATTCTACCAAAACATTTTCATTTAATCAAAGAAATTATAAATGAAAAACAATTGGATGGTTTTAATATTACTATTCCGTATAAGGAAAACATTATACCTTACCTTGATGAAATAGATTCACATGCCGAAACAATTGGCGCTATTAATACAGTGAAGATAAAAAATGGTCGTTGGTTAGGTTATAACACTGATGGCATTGGTTATCTTAAAGGGTTGCAAGAAGTATATCCAAAACTAGAAAATGCAAAAATATTGCTAATAGGAGCAGGTGGCGCTAGTAAAGGTTTAGCAGCCGCATTGAATGAGATTGTTACAACACCTTTAGCTGTTGCGAATCGTACAATGAGCAGATTCGATACTTGGGATTTATCTGTAGAACAATTAACGCTAAGTGATGCTGAGAAAATGTTGGATCGTTTTGATATTGTCATAAATACTACACCTGCTGGAATGAATAAAAATAAAGATGTAGTGATATCATTAGACAACCTAGCACCTCACACACTTGTTAGTGATATCGTCTATATTCCATCCAAAACGCCGATATTAGCACTCGCTGAAGAAAAAGGTAATCCTATATATAATGGCTTGGATATGTTTGTTAATCAGGGTGCTGAAAGTTTTAAAATTTGGACAGGTCAAACAGCTGATACTGAGGCGATGAAAACGGCAGTAATCGAACAATTAAAAAGGAGAAATTAAATGCTTACAGGAAAACAAAAGAGATTTTTAAGAAGTAAAGCGCATCATGTGAACCCTACTTTTCAAATTGGAAAAGCTGGTTTAAATGAAAATATGATTGAGCAACTAGATGAAATTTTAGAAAATAGAGAATTAATAAAAATTCATATCTTACAAAATAATATGGATGATAAAAGTGAACTTGCACGAGCTGTAAGTGAAGCAACAAATAGTGAATTGGTACAAGTAATTGGGTCTATGATTGTTCTATACAAAGAATCAAAAGAAAATAAGCAAATTGAATTACCTTAATTAATGACGCAATCAATAGTATTATACGGGGGCCAATTCAATCCAATTCATACAGCACATTTAGCTGTAGCAAGTGAAGTGTATCATCAATTAAAACCAGATCGTTTTTTATTTTTACCGAGTTACATGTCACCACTTAAAAGCCATAATTCTGAATTAAACACAACACATCGTCTAAAGATGTTAGAGATCGCTACAGAAGAATTAGGATTTGGTGAGGTATGCTTGGATGAAATTGAACGACAAGGTCAAAGTTATACTTACGACACACTAAATGCAATTAAATCTGAACTTCCTGATTCAAGACTTTTCTTTATTATCGGCACAGACCAATACGAACAATTAGAACGTTGGTATCGTATTGATGAACTTAAACAAATTGTTACATTTGTTGTTGTCAATCGAGGTAAAGAAGTACAGGAAGTATCAGAAGACATGATAGCTGTAAGGATACCTAGAATTGATATCAGTTCATCATTGATTCGTCACCGTGTACAATCAGGTGAATCAATACAAATTCTAGTTCCTAAACGGGTTGAATCATATATCAGAAGGGAGCGATTATATGAAAATTGAAGAAGCTATCAAACTAGTTGAAGAAAAACTGCCAAAGAAAAGATATAAACATTCATTAAGAGTAGCTGAGACAGCAAAACATTTAGCTGAAATCCATAAAGGGGACGTGGAAAAAGCTGAACTTGCTGGTGTTTTACATGACTTTTCAAAATATGATGATTTAGGATATATGTATCAAATTGTAGGTCAGCATAATTTAGACCCAGATTTATTAAGTTATGGTTCAGAAATTTTACATGGCCCAGTCTGTGCAGTTATTATGAAAGAGAAGTATGGTATTACTGATGAAGAAGTATTAGCTGCTATTCACTATCATACGACTGGTCGTGCACAAATGACAAAAACAGAAAAATTGGTTTTTATTGCGGACTATATTGAACCAAAAAGAGAAATACCAGGCGTTGAAGAAATTAGAGGAATGGCAGAACAACCAGGCAACTTAGATCAAACAATTTATGAAATCTCTAAAAGAACAGTGCTATTTTTAATTGGTAAAGATATCAGTGTGTACAAAGCGACGATTGATTGTTTAAACTACTATAATTTCAGTGATGAAAGAATAAAGGATGATTAAATGCAAGTAGAACAAATTTTAGATATAGCGATTAAAGCAGTTGAAAGTAAAAAAGCAGAAGAAGTTATTTCACTTAATTTAGAAGGTATTCATGATATGGCAGACTACTTTGTTATTTGTCATGGTAATAATGAACGTCAAGTACAAGCAATCGGTAGAGCGGTAAAAGAAGCTGCAGATAAAGAAGGTATTAATGTTTCAGTGTTTGAAGGTTTAAACGAAGCAAGATGGATTTTATTAGATTTATCTGGTGTTATCGTACACATCTTCCATAAAGATGAACGCGGCTATTATAACATTGAAAAACTTTATAGAGATGCACCGATGAAAACATATGAGGAAGCTTATTAAATGAGCCAGTATGAAGGCTTTAGCCAATATTATGATGAGCTTACACAAGATCAACCATACAATCAATGGCTAGAAATTATACGACAAGCAACTTCTAAGCGAACTAGTATATTGGATATTGGCTGTGGTACTGGTAGTTTGACGACGTTATTAACTGATTTTAAAAGTGTAACAGGAATGGATTTAAGTAGTGATATGCTCGCAGTTGCTTCCCAAAAGTCTGATTCAGTTAGATGGATTGAGGGTGACATGACAGATTTTGAATTAGGTCAAAATTTTGATGTCATTACTATATTGTGTGATTCATTAAATTATATTACTGATCAACATGATGTAATTGAAACATTTAAGCATGTATATCGCCATTTAAATACTGATGGAACATTTATCTTTGATGTCCACTCAAAGTTTAAAATGAATACGCTATTTGCAAATCAAACATATATTGATGAAACTGAACATATCTTTTTAGCATGGGAAGCAATTCAAGGTGATTTACCTGACAGTGTATGGCATTATATGACTTTCTTTGAACAACAAGACGATGGAAGTTATCGACGTTTTGATGAAGAGCATTTTCAAAAAACATTCAGCGAACAAGTATATATTGAAATGCTTAATGAAGTTGGTTTTAGCCATATTCATACATTTTATGACTTTGATATTGAAAATCATGATGAACAAAGCGATCGCTTATTCTTCATAGTTAAAAAATAAAAGAAGAAAAATCACTCCTTTAAACGTTTAAAAGATAAAGGAGTGAATTTTTTATGTTAGAACAGTTAAAACACTACTATAACCAATATAAGCATTTCTCATGGTTATTGGTTATTGCAGTTATTGTGCTTGCTTTTATTTTAATGAAACTACACTCTGATAGTAGTAACCAAGAAATAGAATCAACTGCTCAAAATGTGAGCAACTCTCATTTAGATAATGACAAACAAAATTTTTCAAAAAAGAAAGAATCAAACAAAGAGGCCGACACAGAAACTGAAGCAAATAGAAAAACTAAAGTAGTATGGTAGATGTTAAGGGGGCTGTTGAACACCCTGATATTTATGAAATGAAAGATAATCAACGTATAAAAGATGTGTTAAATAAAGCAAAACTAACGAGCAAGGCTGATTTAACAACTATCAATCTTTCGGAGAAATTAACTGACCAAAAAATGATTTTCATACCAGAAAAAGGTCAAAATCTAACAACAAGTAGTAGCATAAGCACCTCTAGTACACAAAGCACTAATAAATCACCACAAACGAAAGTTAACCTTAACAGTGCCAAAGAAAATGAATTAACTACTGTGAACGGCTTAGGACCTTCTAAAGCAAAGGCGATCATTGAATTTAGAGAAACAAAAGGACCTTTTAATAGTGTGGATCAATTGAAAAATGTTAAAGGTATCGGAGAAAAATCGTTCGAGAAGTTAAAAGAATATTTTACAGTTTAACAATATTGATTTATTACTGTGCAGATTTGTAATAAAATAGTATTGTTATAAGACAAAGGAGGTTCAAAGTGTGGAAAGAATTAAATGGGAAGAATACTTTATGGCTCAAAGCCATTTGTTATCTCTTCGCTCAACATGTACAAGATTATCTGTAGGGGCTACTATAGTGAAAGATAATAGAATCATAGCTGGTGGCTATAATGGTTCAGTTGCAGGTGAAGTACATTGTATTGACGAAGGTTGTTTAATGGAAGATGGACATTGTATAAGAACAATACATGCAGAAATGAACGCGATTCTTCAGTGTGCAAAACAGGGTGTTTCAACTGAAGGAGCAACGATATATGTCACACATTTCCCATGTTTGAACTGTACGAAATCTATTATTCAAGCAGGCATTAAGAAAATCTACTATGCTAAAGATTACCATAACCATGATTATGCTTTAAAATTACTGAAACAATCAGGGATTGAATATAAAAAAATACCATTTGATGCCGATCAAGTTGCAGAATTCTTAACGAAGAAGTGATTCATATTTGATATATATCGCACTTGCATTTTTAGAAGGCATCTTATTGATATATAATAAGCCGCTTGCATACATTCTTGCCGGCTTATTATTTTTAATGTTATACAAAAGAAAGTTACCAATATTATTAACCATATTGATATTATGTCAACCTATAATAAGTTATGAAATATTTTCTAGCCATATAAAGTCTAATATTCAAGATTTAAAGTGGTTTAAGATTCATAGTCATTTGAATAATCGCATTGAAATTACTCAATTAAAGGTTAAAAACGAAAAATATGTAGAAGGGATAGCAAAATTACAAAATCATTCAGTCAAACTTTTCTATTTTCCAAAGCAAAAAAGTCATTTAATTGAATTGAAAAAGTTACCCTCAAACTTAAATTGTATTGTAGAAGGGCAGCTAAAAGTTGATTCGGATTTTAACGACACGATTTCACTTATGGTAAATAAATTCAATACGAAATCGTGCACTGCTATCGAGTCAAATTCCGTTCATTCAATAATTGAAAAACACAAGGCTTTTTCATTAACTCGCTTAAAATCAAATTCTCCATACTGGCAAAATACTTATGCAATGATTACAGGGGATGTCAGTTATATTGATAAAGGTGCAATTGAACTTGATAAAGAAATCGGCATTTATCATCTATTGGCCGTAAGTAGTTCACATGTCGTTGTAATAGCATCCATATTTTACTTTGTATTTAATCGCTTCTCTATTCCTCTTTTTATTACAAAGACTTTTATTATCTTCGTATTGTTTTTATTTGCTTATTATACTAATTTTGCACCGAGCGCTTTAAGAGCAATACTTTGTATGTCCTTAGTCATGATTATTCCAAAAAGATTCTATCAATCATTATTAGATATACTAGCAACTGTCTTCCTTTTTTTATGTGTTACCAATCCTGATATCGTTTTTGATATTGGATTTCAATTCTCATTCTTAATCACTTTTTTCATTATGTTATGCGCTCCAATTTTAAAAACATTAACAACTATACAATCTATGTATGTTATGACATTCATAGCACAAATCGGATCATTTTTAGTCAGTGCGTTTCATTTTAATCAGATTCAGTGGATTGGTTTTATTGCTAACTTCATCTTTATACCATTTTATTCATTCATTCTATTTCCCATTGCTATCTTCACTTTTTTCTATTATCAATTTTTTGGTTCAAATCTGTTATTAAATCAAATAATCTCGTTTAGTTATTGGTTACATGACACGCTCTTAATTCCGATTTTCAAGCATTTAACATGCTATAGATGGTTTATAGGGGAAATGAACAGCTTACTTTTAGCTGGTACCCTTATTTGGCTCGTATTGATGCTTACGTTAACTACAAATGGCAAAATAAAAAAATCTACTGTTATTTTTATACTTGGAAGTATCATTATTACTTATTCAGCATCATTACCACATTTAAGATTTACAGCACTTAATGTTGGACAAGGAGATTCTTTTTTATTTGAAACAGGAGCTAGACAACGCATATTAATAGACACAGGAGGTAAGGCACAAAACGAAAATGAGCTCTTTGATTTTAGTACCAAGAATGCAAATGCTTCTCATTCTATCAGCAAGTTTCATGTGCTGCCAACCCTCCGTAAAAGGGGTATTTCTTCGTTAGATTATGTCATTATTACACATCCACATGCTGATCATATCGGTGAACTAGATTATATAATTAGTCATGTTCACATTAAACGCTTAATCATTAATTTTAAAAGTTATCCCACTCACACATTAATGCAATTAAAAGACTTGTGTCATAAATATAAAACCACTCTATTAGATGTTAATAGTATTTCTTCGATTAAACTAGGAGATAATAAAATAAAATTTTATAATACGGCAATCACTCAAAGTAAGGATTTAAACGATCATTCAATAATAGCTTTGATACAAACTAAGACATATAACATATTAACAACTGGAGATGCGACAATAAAAAATGAACAGAAGTTGCTATCGAATTATAAACTTCCGAAGATAGATATATTGAAAGTAGGACATCATGGCAGTAAAACAAGTAATAGTGAAGTATATTTAAATACTATTCATCCTACTTATAGTATTATATCGAGCGGCCAAAACAACGTATATAAATTACCTAATAAATCTGTAGTAGATAGATTAAAAAAAGTAGGTACTAAGTTATACAATACGCAAAACAATGGGGAAGTGACTTTCAAATTAAATAAGGAAATTGAGGTGGAAACTGAAAAATAATTATAAATGGTCTGACTATCGGACAAATGATATAATACTTAAGTATGCTAATTTTGAGAGGTGCAAGTTGTGGAAAATAATATTATTACTATTTATGGTGAAGTTCCAGAGCTTATAGAAAAGAAAACGCAAGAACTTACACAACAGTATTTGCAAGGTGAAAAAGATGAATTCAATTATGCAAGTTTTAATTTAAATGAAACTGAAATCAGTGTATGTATTGAAGAAGCTTTAACTTTACCGTTCTTCTCTGACTTGAAGGCTGTTATTGTGAAAAACGCTTATATCTTTACAGGTGATAGAGGTAATAAAGATTTAAATCATAATATAGAGCAACTGCAGGAATTTATTGAAAAATATGATGGTCCTTCATTGGTTATATTTGAAGTTTATAATCCTAAGCTAGACGAGCGTAAAAAGCTTGTTAAAAGCTTAAAAAAATATACAAAACTGGTTAAAATCGAGCAAATGTCTGAAGATGAGCTTAAAAATTGGATTAAGCATACCTTAAATGAACAATATAAGGATATTAAACAAGATGCTTTGAATTTATTTATTGATTTAACAGGTATAAATTTTAACTTAGTTAAACAAGAGTTAGAAAAAATTATCTTATATTTAGGAGATCGTCCAACTATAACTAAACAAGATGTTGAGACAATTGTAAATAGAAGCCTAGAGCAGAACGTTTTCTTATTAACAGATTATATTCAACAAGGAAAAAAAACTGAAGCAGTGCATTTAGTGAATGATTTAATTACTCTAAAAGAAGAACCAATTAAGTTGTTGGCTTTGATTGCTAGTAATTTCAGGTTATATTATCAATGCAAAATTCTAGCTAAAAAAGGTTATTCACAAGCTCAAATCGCTAAAACTGTCAGTGTCCATCCATTTAGAGTGAAATTAGCATTGAGAGCATCTAGACAGTATGATTTGAAGCACTTGATGAATATTATGAATGCATGTGCTGAAACTGATTATAAATTAAAATCTTCGTATATGGACAAACAGCTTATATTAGAACTCTTTATTTTATCCATATAAAAAAAGTTCAAGCAGATGCTTGAACTTTTTCATTATTTAGCTGCAACCATTAATTTTGATTTAATGCGGTCAGCTTTATTTGAGTGAATTAAGTTAGCTTGAGAAGCTTTGTCGACTTTTTTCACAGCGATACGTACTAATTCATTTTTGTTTTCAGCGTTTTCAGCGATAGCTGTTTTCGCACGTTTAACTGCAGTACGCATAGCATTTTTTTGAGAAATGTTTTGTGCTTCAGCTTTGTTAGTTGTTTTAACACGTTTAATAGCAGATTTAATATTTGGCATTGAATGTCACCTCCTAAAAGTGATCTATGATCATCAAATAAATATTTGATTACAACAAGAAACATTTTATCAAATGTACTATTAAACTGCAATCATTTATTTTCAATGAGGCTTTTAACAAGCGATGATTTACAGTAAAATAGAGTCTGTCAGTAAAATGTACATGAAATTGCCATTAGTTGCAATTATGGGGCAAACACGTTATTATATCAAAGAATATCATACATAATGCTCTATTTGAATATTATGAAAGTGAGTAGATAGAATGAATAATGAAGAACGGTTAAACCGACAAGAAAATATTAGAAACTTTTCTATCATTGCCCATATTGACCATGGAAAGTCAACGTTGGCTGATAGAATTTTAGAAAACACTAAAAGTGTTGAAACACGAGAAATGCAGTCACAATTATTAGATTCAATGGATTTAGAAAGAGAACGCGGTATCACTATTAAGTTGAATGCGGTTAGATTAAAATACGAAGCTAAAGATGGTAAGAATTATATTTTCCACTTAATTGATACACCAGGACATGTCGATTTTACTTATGAAGTTTCTCGTTCTTTAGCAGCATGTGAAGGGGCTATTTTAGTTGTAGATGCTGCACAAGGTATCGAAGCACAAACACTGGCAAACGTATACCTTGCACTTGATAATGACTTAGAATTACTTCCTGTAGTGAATAAGATTGATTTACCAGCTGCAGATCCTGAACGTGTTAAACAAGAAATTGAAGATGTTATTGGTTTAGATCAAGATGATGTAGTTTTAGCAAGTGCTAAATCTAATATTGGTATTGAAGAAATATTAGAAAAAATCGTTGAAGTCGTACCACCACCAGAAGGGGATCCTTCTGAACCATTAAAAGCATTAATTTTCGACTCTGAATATGATGCTTATAGAGGTGTTATTTCTTCAATTCGAATTATGGATGGCGTAGTTAAAGCAGGGGACAAAATCAAAATGATGGCGACTGGTAAAGAATTCGAGGTAACCGAAGTTGGTATTAACACACCTAAACAACTTCCAGTCGAAGAACTAACTGTTGGAGATGTTGGCTACATCATCGCAAGCATCAAAAATGTGGATGATTCACGTGTAGGGGATACTATCACACATGCAGAACGCCCAGCAGCACAACCATTAAAAGGTTATAAAAAAATGAATCCAATGGTGTTCTGTGGTTTATTCCCAATTGATAATAAAAAATATAATGATTTAAGAGAAGCCTTAGAAAAATTACAGCTGAATGATTCATCACTAGAATTCGAACCTGAGACTTCTCAAGCTTTAGGCTTTGGTTTCCGTACAGGATTCTTAGGCATGCTGCATATGGAAATTATTCAGGAACGTATCGAACGAGAATTTGGAATCGAATTAATTGCGACAGCTCCATCTGTAATTTATGAATGTATTCTAAAAAATGGTGAGAAAAAAATCGTTGATAATCCAGCACAAATGCCTGAGAGAGATCAAATTGATGAAATTTATGAGCCTTACGTTAGAGCAACAATGATGGTACCGAATGATTATGTAGGTGCCGTTATGGAATTATGCCAACGTAAGCGTGGACAATTTATCAATATGGACTATTTAGATGATATTCGTGTCAATATTATTTATGAAATTCCACTTTCAGAAGTAGTATTTGATTTCTTCGACCAACTTAAATCAAATACAAAAGGCTATGCTTCATTTGATTATGAACTTATCGGCTATAAAGAAAGTGATTTAGTTAAAATGGATATCTTATTAAACGGCGAAAAAGTAGATGCTTTAAGTTTTATTGTTCATAAAGAATTTGCATATGAACGCGGTAAAGCGCTTGTTGAAAGATTAAAAACGTTAATCCCTAGACAACAATTCGAAGTACCCGTACAAGCTGCAGTTGGCCATAAAATCATTGCCCGTACAAATATTAAATCAATGGGTAAAAATGTACTTGCGAAATGTTATGGTGGAGATATCAGCCGTAAACGTAAATTATTAGAAAAGCAAAAAGCAGGTAAAGCAAAAATGAAAGCAGTAGGTAATGTTGAAATACCTCAAGACGCTTTCTTAGCAGTATTAAAAATGGATGAAGATTAATAATAAGGTTGGGACTCTAATGTCCCAGCTTTTTATTTTGAATTTTGTCCTAAAAGCGAGGCGAAAATATGAAAGTTAAAAGTGCATATATTCATATTCCATTTTGTGTCAGAATTTGTACTTACTGTGATTTCAATAAATACTTTATACAAAATCAACCAGTTGATGAGTATTTAGATTGCTTAATTGAAGAATTTAAAACAGCTGACAATCGCACATTAAAAACAATGTTTGTAGGAGGAGGCACACCTACAGCGTTAAATGAGTCACAATTAGAGCGTTTGTTAAAAGCTATCAATGAGCACTTTACTATTTCAGGAGAATATACTTTTGAAGCAAATCCAGATGAACTTACACCATCAAAGATTAAACTTTTAAAAGACTACGGCGTCAATCGCATTTCAATGGGTGTTCAAACATTTGACCAAGATTTATTAAAAGTACTTGGGCGTACACATAATACGGCAGATATATACAATGCTGTCGAGCTTGCTAATCAATACCAGATTAACTCTATCAGTCTTGATTTGATGTATCATCTTCCTGGTCAAACACTTAAACAATTTGAAGATAGTTTAGATATTGCGTTATCAATGGATATTAATCATATCTCAAGTTACGGTCTAATTCTTGAACCTAAAACTCAATTTTATAATTTATATAGAAAAGGAAAGTTAAAACTTCCAAACGAAGATGTAGGGGAAGAAATGTATGAGTTATTACTTGATAAAATTAATCAATCTTCAATGCATCAATATGAAATTTCAAATTTTGGTCAACCTGGTCATGAATCTGAACACAACAAAGTGTATTGGATGAACGAAGGTTATTATGGCTTCGGAGCAGGTGCCAGTGGATACGTTAATGGAAGCAGATATTCAAATGTCAATCCTGTTAATCACTATATTAAGAAGATTAGAAACGGCGAACGTCCTATTTTACATCAAACCACACCCACTCATCGCGAACAAATGGAAGAACAGATGTTTTTAGGTTTAAGAATGAATCAAGGGGTAAATAAATCTGTGTTCAATCATAAATTCAATGAAAACATTGATCAAATCTATGCTGAGGCACTTACTGACCTAAGTAAAAAGGGCTTAATTATTAATGACAATAACGCTGTTAAATTGACTGATCGAGGTAAAGTTATTGGCAATGAAGTCTTTGAAGCATTCTTATTAGATTAATTTTAAGGGGTCAAGGCTTTAACATTGACTTACTTTGACCAATTTGATAAATTATAATTAGCACTTGGAAGAAGAGAGTGCTAATGAGGTGGAAACATGATTACAGATAGACAATTGAGCATTTTAAATGCCATTGTTGAAGATTATGTGGATTATGGTCTACCTGTCGGTTCTAAAACAATTATTGAGAGACATAATGTTGATGTGAGTCCAGCTACTATAAGAAATGAAATGAAACAATTAGAATCATTTGGTTTAGTAGAAAAATCTCATGCATCATCAGGAAGGTCACCTTCATTAAAGGGTTTTAGATACTATGTAGACCAACTGTTGGAAAATACTTCTCCTCTAAAAGAAACGAATAACCAACGTTTAAATAAACTGTTAATGGAATATAATTTTAATTTATCTGCTGCACTAAGTGTGTATGCGAATGAATTGTCATTATTTACACAGTATACTACGTTGGTAATGAAACCAAATCAATCAAAAGATTTGATCAGCGATGTTCATTTGTTTAACGCAACCGCTAATTTGGTTATTATGGTAATTGTGTTCGAAACAGGAAATGTTGAACATATTCAATTAGCAGTAGACGAAAAGATTTCTAAAGCGCGTTTAATTCAAATAGCGAATTACATCAAAGAACTTTATAACAATAAAAGTTTTGTTGATGAAGCAATGGAACATTCGAGCGACATCACAACAATTCATCAATTAACAGATTTACTTTATCAAAGAGTTAATGATAGCAAGAAAGACATCTACCTTGGTGGTAAATCAAATTTAATTGATACATTGAATGAGCAGAATGTGAATTCAATACAACAAATTCTTCAATATTTAGAGTCCAATAAGATATTGAAACTGTTCGAAAAAGATAATCATTCTGGAATTGATGTTAAAATAGGAAAAGAAATTGATAATGACCTAGAGGACATCTCAATTGTGATGAGTGATTATCATATTGATGAACATCTTAAAGGACACATAGCTGTTATTGGACCGACCGCTATGCGTTATCAAAATGTAATTCAATTACTATATAAAATATAGTTTTGAAATGTATTGGAGGACAGAAAATGGCAGAAAAAGATCAATCAGTTAACAATGAAGAAGTTGCTGAGAACGAAGATGCAACTGTAAATTCAAATACTGAAGAAGATACTCAATCAACTGAGAATACCGAAAACGTTCAAAATGGTTCTGAAGAGAATCAAGAAGAGAATGAAATCCAACAACTAAAAGATGAGTTAAAAGAACAAGAAGAAAAATATTTACGTCTGTATGCAGAGTTTGAAAACTATAAGAGACGTATTCAAAAAGAAAATCAAACATTAAAAACATATCAAGCTCAAAGTGTTTTAACGGATATCTTGCCGACTATTGATAACATTGAACGTGCGTTACAAATAGAAGGTGAAGACGAATCATTTAAATCTCTGCAAAAAGGGGTACAAATGGTTTATGAAAGCTTATTACGCGCACTAGAAGAAAACGGTCTTGAGAAAATAGAAGCTTTAGGACAACAATTTGATCCAAACTTCCATCAAGCTGTTATGCAAGATAGTGATGATTCATATGAATCAGGCGAAGTTACACAAGAGCTTCAAACTGGTTATAAATTGAAGGATCGTGTATTACGCCCTTCAATGGTTAAAGTAAATCAATAAATATAACTGATGAAATATACAACAAATGTTATTAGGAGGAATTATTAGTTATGGGTAAAATTATCGGAATTGACTTAGGTACAACAAATTCATGCGTGTCTGTTTTAGAAGGCGACGAACCAAAAGTAATCCAAAATCCAGAAGGTGCACGTACAACACCATCTGTTGTAGCTTTCAAAAATGGTGAAACTCAAGTAGGTGAAGTTGCTAAACGACAAGCAATCACAAACCCTAATACTATTCAATCAATCAAACGTGAAATGGGTACAGACCACAAAGTAGACGTTGATGGAAAATCATACACTCCACAAGAAATTTCTGCAATGATTCTTCAAAACTTAAAAAGTACTGCAGAAAGCTATCTAGGAGATAAAGTAGATAAAGCAGTTATTACTGTTCCAGCTTACTTCAATGACGCTGAACGTCAAGCTACTAAAGATGCTGGTAAAATTGCTGGTTTAGAAGTTGAACGTATTATCAACGAACCAACTGCAGCTGCTTTAGCTTACGGTTTAGATAAAACTGATCAAGACGAAAAAGTGTTAGTATTCGACCTTGGTGGCGGTACTTTCGACGTTTCAATCCTTGAATTAGGCGACGGCGTGTTCGAAGTATTATCAACAGCAGGTGACAACAAACTTGGTGGTGACGACTTTGACCAAGTAATCATTGACTACCTAGTTTCAGAATTCAAAAAAGAAAATGGCATTGATTTATCACAAGATAAAATGGCATTACAACGTTTGAAAGATGCAGCTGAAAAAGCTAAAAAAGACTTATCTGGTGTATCACAAACTCAAATTTCATTACCATTCATCTCTGCAGGAGAAAGTGGTCCATTACACTTAGAATTAACTCTAACTCGTTCTAAATTCGAAGAACTTTCAGATGATTTAGTTCGTCGTACAATGGAACCTACTCGTCAAGCACTAAAAGATGCTGGCTTAACAAGCAAAGATATCGATGAAGTAATCCTTGTTGGTGGTTCTACTCGTATTCCAGCTGTTCAAGAAGCAGTTAAAAAAGAAATCGGCAAAGAACCAAACAAAAGTGTTAACCCTGATGAAGTTGTAGCTATGGGTGCAGCTATCCAAGGTGGCGTTATCTCTGGTGATGTTAAAGATGTTGTATTATTAGACGTTACACCATTATCATTAGGTATCGAAATTATGGGTGGTCGTATGAATACATTAATCGAACGTAACACTACTATCCCAACATCAAAATCACAAGTTTATTCAACAGCAGCAGATAACCAACCAGCAGTAGACATTCACGTATTACAAGGTGAACGTCCAATGGCTTCAGATAACAAAACATTAGGACGCTTCTCATTAACTGATATTCCACCAGCTCCACGTGGTGTACCACAAATCGAAGTAACATTTGATATCGATAAAAACGGTATTGTAAACGTTACTGCTAAAGACTTAGGTACAAACAAAGAGCAAAATATCACAATCGAATCAAGCTCTGCACTTTCAGATGATGAAATCGATCAAATGGTTAAAGATGCTGAACAAAACGCAGAAGCAGATAAAAAACGTCGTGAAGAAAGTGACTTACGTAACGAAGCTGACAGCTTAGTATTCCAAGTTGAAAAAACATTAAAAGACTTAGCTGACAATATCGGCGAAGACGATAAAAAACAAGCTGAAGACAAAAAAGAAGAATTGAAAAAAGCACTTGAAGGCGACGATTTAGAAGATATCAAAGCTAAAAAAGAAGAACTTGAAAAAGTCGTTCAAGATTTATCAATGAAAGTTTACCAACAAGCACAACAAGCTCAAGAACAACAACAAGGTGGAGATGCTTCTAACAACAGTGATGTTGAAGATGCTGATTTCACTGAAGTTAAAGACGACGACAACAAAGATAATAAATAAGTGCATGCTTTCTCAAAAGAGTAGCTTTAACTAAATAAAGAAAAAAGCGGCTTCTTAAAAATTTAAGTCAAAGTCAATTGTACATTGGCTTTGACTTTTTATTATTTAACCAACTATACTTTAAAAGGTATAATGATTCTAAACTAGCAGAAAGATAAGGAGAGATTACAGTGGCAAAAAGAGACTATTATGAAGTCTTAGGTGTCAGTAAAGATGCGTCAAAGGACGAGATAAAAAAAGCCTACCGTAAATTATCCAAAAAATATCACCCAGATATTAATAAAGAAGAAGGCGCAGATGAAAAGTTCAAAGAAATTACTGAAGCTTATGAAGTGCTAAGTGATGAGAATAAACGCGCAAACTATGATCAATTTGGTCATAACGGACCACAAGGCGGCTTTGGCGGCCAAGGATTCGGCGGTCAAGACTTCAGTGGCTTCGGAGGCGGTTTCGAAGACATATTCAGTACGTTCTTCGGAGGCGGTGGTGCACAACGTGATCCAAATGCACCACGTAAAGGGGACGACTTACAATACACTATGACTATTTCATTCGAAGAAGCAGTCTTTGGTGCTGAAAAAGAAATTTCAATTCGTAAGGAAGTAAAATGTGAAACTTGTGACGGCTCAGGTGCAAAACCAGGTTCTAAAAAGAAAACGTGTCACTATTGTAATGGAGCAGGACACGTATCTGTAGAACAAAATACAATACTTGGTCGTGTAAGAACTGAAAAAGTTTGTCCAGTATGTAATGGTACAGGTGAAGAAATTGAAGAACCATGCCCAACTTGTCACGGTAAAGGCACACAAACTAAAAACGTTAAAATCAAAGTCAAAGTACCAAAAGGTGTAGACACTGATCAACAAATTCGTTTAGCCGGTGAAGGCGCTCCAGGACATAACGGTGGACCACAAGGTGACTTATATGTTGTATTCAGAGTTAAACCATCTGATAAATTCATCCGTGAAGGTGATGATATCTTCTATAACTTGAAAATCAGCTTCCCACAAGCAGCTCTAGGTGATGAAGTTAAAGTGCCTACATTAGATGGTGAAGTTATTTTAACAGTTCCAGAAGGTACTCAAGACGGAAAACAATTCCGTATGAAAGAAAAAGGTGTTAAAAACGTTCATGGCTATGGATATGGTGACTTGTTTGTGAACATTAATGTAGTGACTCCAACTAAATTAAGTGAAAAACAAAAATCATTAATGCGAGAATTTGCGGAACTTAGCGGTGAAGAAATTGAAGAACAACCTTCTAATTTCAAAGAACGCGCACGTAGATTCTTTAAAGGAGAATAACAATAATGAACTGGGTGGAACTTTCAATTGTAGTAAATCATGAAGCACAAGATGCAAGTACAAACATTTTAGAAGACTTGGGTTCAAACGGTGTAGTGATAGAAGACTCAGAAGATTTAAAAGGAAACTTAGAGGATAAATTTGGCGAAATATATGAATTGAATCCTAGTGATTATCCTGAACGTGGTGTAAGAATTAAAGCATATTTCAACGAATTAGAATACTCAGATGAACTAAAAAAAGATATTTTAAGTGCTATCAAGAAGATTGATACTTTAAATGAAAATATGTTTAGCTATTCTGAACAATCACTTCAAGAACAAGATTGGGAGAATGAGTGGAAAAATTATTTCCATCCATTCAGAGCTTCAGAACGCTTTACTATTGTGCCAAGTTGGGAAGAATATGATAAAGAAAATAATGAAGAATTATGTATTGAACTAGATCCAGGTATGGCTTTTGGTACAGGAGATCATCCTACAACTAGCATGTGTTTAAAAGCGATTGAAACATATGTAAAACCAAAACATACTGTGATTGACGTTGGTACTGGATCAGGTATCTTAAGTATTGCTTGCTCATTATTAGGTGTTAAGCGTATCAAAGCTTTAGATCTGGATGAACTAGCTATAAAAGTAGCAAAAGAAAATTTCATAAAAAATGCTTGTGCTGATTCAATTGAAACAACAACCGGTAATTTATTACAAGGCGAAACAGATAAATATGATATTGTAATCGCAAATATATTGGCGCATATTATTGAAGAAATGATAGATGACGCTTATAATACTCTAAATGAAGATGGTTTATTTATAACATCTGGTATCATTGAAGAGAAGAGCAATGAAATTATAGAACATATGAAGCGTACTGGTTTTAATATCATTTCAATTAATCACGACAACGGTTGGGTTTGTATCGTTGGAGAGAAAGAGAGCAAATAATATGCAAAGATATTTTATAAATCAAAACGCTGATGAAAGTCAGCGTTTTTTTATTACTGACAAAGACGATATACATCACATTTCAAATGTCATGCGTCGTCAAGTCGGGGCTAAAATTATCGTAACCTTCGAGGACTTAAAGGTTTATCTCTGTGAGATTACAACTATAAATAATGAAGGCGTTGAATTTAAATTATTAGAAGAACAACCAAATGATACTGAATTACCTATTGAAGTAACAATTTGCAGTGGATTAATTAAAGCAGATAAATATGAGTGGTTGCTGCAAAAATCTACGGAATTAGGTGCTTCTCACTTTATTGCAGTACAAATGGATCGTTCTGTTGTAAAACTAAATCAAAGTAAAGCAGATAAAAAATTGACACGATGGAATAAAATTGTCAAAGAAGCAGCTGAACAAAGTTATCGTCTTGTAATCCCAACTATTGAATTTGTATCGAATTTAAAGAAAGTATATGTTAATATAGATAAATATGATTATGTACTAATCGCTTATGAAGATGCAGCAAAAGAGGGCGAGATGAGTGAGTTTAAACGCGCACTCGAACAATTCAGCAAAGGAGATCGTGTATTAATTATTTTTGGACCAGAAGGCGGTTTAAGTCCTGATGAAATTGAAATGTTCAAAAATAATAGTTACATAGTCGGCCTAGGTCATCGAATCTTGAGAGCAGAGACGGCTCCGCTTTATGCGCTTAGTGCAATTAGTTATGAAAAAGAATTAATGGGGTGAAATAAATGTCAACAGTAGCTTTTCATACTTTAGGTTGTAAAGTAAACCATTATGAAACTGAAGCAATTTGGCAATTATTTAAAGATGCCGGTTATGATCGAGTTGAATTTGATACAAATGCCGATGTCTTTGTTATAAATACATGTACAGTTACAAATACAGGAGATAAGAAGAGTAGACAAGTCATCCGACGTGCTATCAGAAAAAATCCAGATGCAGTCGTTTGTGTTACAGGATGTTATGCACAAACATCGTCAGCAGAAATCATGGATATCCCTGGAGTAGACGTTGTAGTCGGTACACAGGATAGAACGAAGTTGTTAGGTTATATTGAAGAGTTCAATGCTGAACGTCAACCAATTAACGGTGTAGGCAATATCATGAAAAATCGTACATATGAAGAATTAGATGTACCATATTTCACTGATAGAACACGTGCTTCTTTAAAAATCCAAGAAGGTTGCAACAACTTCTGTACTTTCTGTATTATTCCATGGGCACGTGGTTTAATGCGTTCAAGAGATCCTGAGAAAGTAGTAGAACAAGCAACAACATTAGTAAATTCTGGTTATAAAGAAATTGTGTTGACTGGTATTCATACAGGTGGTTACGGTCAAGACTTGAAAGATTATAACCTAGCACAATTATTACGTGATTTAGAATCAGTAGATGGATTAGAAAGAATTCGTATTTCATCAATCGAAGCTAGTCAATTAACTGATGAAGTCATTGATGTAATCAAAAATTCAAATAAAGTCGTACGTCACTTACACGTACCATTACAATCTGGTTCAGATACAGTATTAAAACGCATGAGACGTAAATATTCAATGGCACACTTCTCAGAACGATTGATGAAGTTACATGATGCTTTACCAGGTTTAGCAGTCACTAGTGACGTGATTGTAGGATTCCCAGGTGAAACTGAGGAAGAATTCCAAGAAACATATGACTTTATTTTAGATCATCACTTCTCAGAATTACACGTTTTCCCATATTCAGCTCGAACAGGGACACCAGCTGCTAGAATGGATGATCAAATTGATGAAAGTGTAAAAAATGAACGTGTTCATAAACTAATTGAATTAAGTAACCAATTAGCGAAAGAATATGCTTCTCACTTTGATCAAAAAGTATTAGAAGTAATTCCAGAAGAGCACGGTGAAAAACCAGGTACATTAGTGGGTTATGCAGATAACTACATGAAAGTTGAATTTGAAGGCGATGATTCGCTTATCGGCGAACTTGTACGTGTGAAAATCACAGAAGCAGGTTATCCTTTAAATAAAGGTTATGTTACTCGTGTGATTGATCATGCAACAAATAGCAGTGAATTTACAGCTATTGTGTAAGGTTCAAAAAATTAATTATTCTAATTGACCGCATCAACAACATATATTATAATTAGCATTGCATGGTTTATAAAAAACTATGCAAACGAATTTTAAAGTTCCGTTGTTATTTGGAGGGAGGGAAATACAGATGTCTAAAACAGTAGTCCGTAAAAACGAATCACTTGAAGATGCATTACGCCGTTTCAAACGCTCAGTTTCTAAAAGCGGTACAATTCAAGAAGTACGTAAACGTGAATTTTACGAAAAACCAAGTGTTAAACGTAAAAAGAAATCAGAAGCTGCACGTAAACGTAAATTCAAATAATTATTAAGTCTGTTGACTCCCTCAACAAACAATTAATTATTATATAATGCAGTTTAAACAGCCCTAAGTTTTACAATTATGTAAAACTTAGGGTTTTTTCTTATGTTTTGATGCTACATAATATAATTTTTCTATTGATGTTAAAATAAAACGATAATCCTATAATTACACTAAGTAATCATGTATAATGAACCTTGAGAGCGAGGTGAATCTATGTCATACCAAGCTGAAATCCTACATAATATTTCGGTATTTCAGGCAAGTTCAAATTCCACACTACATCAAATCAGCGATTTTATAACAAGTCCATTTATTTCATTAATTTTAACCTGTATTATCTTTTTAGGTTTTCTTTATCAACTCTATTCCAAGCGTATTAACTTTCCAGGCATTCTTGCTGCACTAGCCTTATTAATACTATTTTTAGGCTATTTGATACAAGGAGAAGTTTCCTTAATTTCTGTTGGATTATTTTCTATAGGTGTGATACTGCTCGTCATTGAATTGTTTGTTATTGGTGCAGTAATCGGCATTATAGGCATGATTCTCATCACAGTAAGTATGATTATGCTTGGTGAAAACATTCTTTGGATGTTAGTCAATGTTATAATCGCTTTAATACTGACTATTATAGAATGGGTGATATTAGTGAAAGGATATAACAAAAAGATTTCGTTATTTGAAAAAGTTATACTCAGAGATTCGACAACGTCTGAAGCTGGCTATACTTCACACGATGACCGCTCTAATCTAGTAGGACAAACTGCAATCACTTTAACAGAATTACGACCTGCAGGAATGATTTCATTAAATGATGAACGCATAGATGCAGTGTCAGATGGAACATTTATACAAAGAGATGTAGAAGTCAAAGTAACTGAAGTTGAAGGATCGAGAGTAGTTGTCAGAGAGATTCCAAAAAACACATAATACTAGGAGGCACTTACTATGTTAGTACCGTTAATAATCATTGTTATTATTGCAGTCATTGCTCTATTAATCTTATTTTCATTTGTACCAATCGGTTTATGGATTTCTGCAATAGCAGCCGGTGTCAAAGTAAACATTGGCACACTTATCGGAATGCGTTTAAGACGTGTTTCACCACGTAAAGTTATCGCGCCATTAATTAAGGCACATAAAGCTGGTTTAAACCTTACAACTAACCAACTAGAATCACACTACTTAGCAGGTGGTAATGTAGACCGCGTTGTAGATGCAAATATTGCTGCACAACGTGCTGACATCAACTTACCTTTTGAACGTGGCGCAGCGATTGACCTAGCAGGCCGTGATGTTTTAGAAGCTGTCCAAATGTCTGTAAACCCTAAAGTTATTGAAACGCCATTTATTACAGGTGTTGCTATGAACGGTATTGAAGTAAAAGCTAAAGCTAGAATCACAGTTCGTGCAAACATTTCTCGTTTAGTCGGCGGTGCTGGTGAAGAGACTATTATTGCACGTGTCGGTGAGGGGATTGTTTCAACAATCGGTTCAAGTGAACATCATACTGTTGTTTTAGAAAATCCAGACAATATTTCAAAAACTGTATTAAGTAAAGGTCTAGATTCAGGAACAGCCTTTGAAATTTTATCTATTGATATCGCAGATGTGGATATCGGTAAAAACATCGGTGCAGACTTACAAACTGAACAAGCATTAGCAGATAAAAATATTGCTCAAGCTAAAGCAGAAGAACGTCGTGCAATGGCAGTTGCATCTGAACAAGAAATGAAAGCACGTGTACAAGAAATGCGTGCGAAAGTTGTGGAAGCAGAATCTGAAGTTCCACTTGCAATGTCTGAAGCTCTAAGAAAAGGTAATATCGGAGTTAAAGATTACTATAATTTGAAAAACATAGAAGCTGATACAGGTATGCGTGAGTCTATCAATAAACGTACGCAACCAAATGATAACGAGTCACCAGACAAGTAAACGAGGTGATTAAATGAATATCGGTCTAATAATATTTGTCGTTAGTGTTGTTATCTCATTAATATCAGCAATTAACGATAAAAATTATAAAAAGAGACAACAAAATCAACCAAAATCATCACAACCTAGAAGACAACCTACGACTGAGCGTAAACAACAAAAAGGGTTTCTTGAACAATTAGGTGAAAAGTTTGAGGAAATGCAAAAAGAATTAGAAGGTACGCCGCCATCTTCTCAACCTGATCACACACCTAAACCAGAAGAAACTACACGTCCAAACCATCGTACATCTCAACCGAGACAAACGCGCGAGCAATCATCTCAACCAAGACTCGATTCAAATCAAAAAGAGCAAGTATTGACAAAACAACTGAATGATTCTTTAAATAATGAGTTACATGATTTACGCTCTCAAATGGATTTAGAGAAACAAAAGCAAATTGAGATATTAGAACGTCGTGCTCAAGCAATCATTAGTGATAAATATCTTTCAGAACGTGCTAAAAAAGAAAGACTCAAACAACTATTCGCTAATAAGTTTAATCAAACAAGCACACGAACTAATGAAGATTTACGCTTTGATGAAGATGAAATACTAAATGGTTTTGTTTGGTCAGAAGTACTTAAAAAGCCGAAACAGTTACAATAAATTTAATGGATTGGATGGACATAATTTTATGTCATCCAATCCATTTTTCTTTTATGCAAGCTAAACTTTATTGGATTAATAAACAGCGAGAACATGATATAATGATTGTATGAATATGTGGAAATTATTAACTAAGTCCGTAGTTTCCGTTAACCATTATATTCTGCATCTTATTAAAAAATATGCTGAAAAGCGATAATAATGAAAAGGAGTTAATGTATGCCAGGAATAATAGTTATTGACGATATCAATCAAGCCCAAGCACTAATAGGTAATAACGATGAACACTTACAAGCAATAGAAGAAGCTTTCAATGTTATTGTTCATGCTAGGGGGCAAGAAATAGCTGTAAAAGGGCAACAACAAGAAGAAATTGTAAAAGCAGAAGCTGTAATAAAAAACCTTTTAAAAGTAATTGATCAAGGCGTATCAATTAATCTTAAAGATGTAGAAGCAGCAATTAAAATGGCAGAGAAAGGATCTATCCAACACCTCGTTGATTTATACGATGAAGCAATTACTAAAGATGCTTATGGTAAAACAATTCGTGCAAAAACAATGGGTCAACGTTTATATCTGAATGCGATGAAGCATAATGATTTAGTCTTTGGTATTGGACCAGCTGGTACTGGTAAAACTTTCTTAGCTGTTGTTTATGCTGCTAAAGAATTGCGTCAAGGTAACGTAAAAAGAATAGTGCTGACTCGTCCCGCTGTAGAAGCAGGCGAATCATTAGGTTTCTTACCAGGCGACTTAAAAGAAAAGGTAGACCCTTATTTAAGACCTTTATACGATGGTCTTCATACGGTACTGGGACCTGAGCAAACAGCGCGTTTTATTGAAAGAGGTATCATTGAAGTTGCACCATTAGCCTATATGAGAGGACGTACACTTGACGATGCATTTGTTATTTTAGATGAAGCGCAAAATACGACGCATGCCCAAATGAAAATGTTCTTAACACGTTTAGGATTTGGATCAAAAATGGTCGTAACGGGTGATATGACTCAAGTAGACTTGCCGAGAGGTATTAAAAGCGGATTAAAACAAGCTGTTAAACGCTTATCAGGCGTTAAAGGCATTAGTGTACAAACATTAGACCAAAGTGATGTTGTACGTCATCCATTAGTAAGTAAAATTATCAGCCGTTATGAAGGAGATGAATAAACGCCATGTTCACGATTGATTTTTCAAATCATACGGATGAAGTAAAAGAAGAATGGTATGACCAGATTGAAAAGTTATTAAACTTTGCGAAAGAACAAGAGAATATTGAAGAAGATGCAGAACTATCAGTGACATTTGTTGATAAAGAAGAAATTCAACAAATTAATAGAGACTATAGAGATAAAGATAAAGTTACTGATGTCATTTCATTTGCGTTAGAAGAAGATGAACCTGAAATTGAGGGTTTAGATATCCCTCGTGTACTAGGTGACATTATCATTTGCGCAGATGTTGCAAAAGAACAAGCTGCAGAGTATGGACATTCCTTTGAGAGAGAACTCGGCTTTTTAAGTTTGCATGGCTTCTTACATTTACTTGGCTATGATCATATGAATGAAGCCGACGAAAAAGAAATGTTTGGAAGACAAAAATCTATTTTAGATGCTTATGGCTTAACAAGAGAATAGTCTATGAATCGTTTTAAGTATCCCATTCAAGGGTTGTTGACCATACTACAAAAAGATCGTAACTTTTTATGGCATATCGCAATTGGCTTTTTAGTCATTGGCGCGTCTTTTTACTTCAATATTACCCGCATGGAATGGATTGCGGTTATTTTAACAATTTTTCTAGTGTTAGCATTTGAAGCAATTAACACCGCAATTGAATATGTAGTTGACCTTGTAACGGATGATTATAAACTTTTTGCTAAATATGCTAAAGATATCGCAGCACTAAGTGTGCTTTTAATATCTATCGCAGCAGTAATTATAGGTCTAATTATCTTTATCCCTTACATCGTTAACTTATTATAAAGGAGAGAGATAAAAATGGCTTATACTCAAGAACATTATGAAAAAGTAAGAGAAGCACAAAAACGTTCTTATTCACCTTACAGCAACTTTAAGGTGGGTGCTTATTTAAGAACTAAAGATGGCAAAGAATTTTTCGGCGCAAATGTGGAAAATGCTGCGTATGGCGAAGCAATTTGTGGAGAGCGTTCAAGTTTAGTTGCAGCAATTAGTCAAGGTTATAGACCAGGTGACTTTGAATCTTTAACAGTCACAGTAGATGCTGATAAGCCTTCATCACCATGTGGTTCATATCGTCAAGTTATTAATGAACTATGTGATGACGACATGCCGATTTATTTAACAAACCATAAAGGCGATATGATTGAAACGACTGTCGCCGAATTACTGCCGCTAGGTTTTTCAGGAAAGGATTTGAATATATGACAGAACATAAATCAGGCTTTGTTTCAATTATAGGCCGACCTAACGTAGGTAAATCTACGTTTATGAATAGAGTGCTTGGGCATAAAATCGCAATTATGTCAGACAAAGCACAAACAACTAGAAATAAAATACAAGGTGTTATGACTGAAGATGATGCACAAATTATCTTTGTTGATACACCAGGTATTCACAAGCCCAAACATAAATTAGGCGACTATATGATGAAAGTTGCTAAAAATACTTTATCAGAAGTAGATGCAGTCATTTTCATGGTTAACGCTGATGAAAAGATTGGTCGCGGTGATGAATATATTATGGAAATGCTGAAAAATGTCAAAACTCCAGTATTCCTTGTTATCAATAAAATTGACTTAGTACACCCTGATGAAATCATGCCTATTATTGAATCATATCAAAAATATATGGACTTCTCTGAAACTGTTCCAATGTCAGCATTAGAAGGTTTAAATGTTGAACACTTTATTGAAGTACTTAAAACATATTTACCTGAAGGCCCTCAATATTATCCAGATGGTCAAATTTCTGACCACCCTGAACAATTTGTGGTAGGTGAATTAATAAGAGAAAAAATTCTTCACTTAACGAGCGAAGAAATTCCACATTCAATAGGTGTTAACGTTGATAGAATGGTTAAACAATCTGAAGATAAAGTTCGTATAGAAGCTACAATTTTTGTTGAAAGAGATTCACAAAAAGGAATTGTCATCGGCAAAGGCGGCAAAAAGTTAAAAGAAATTGGAAAACGTGCGAGATTGGATATCGAAAACCTATTAGGTTCAAAAGTGTATCTCGATTTATGGGTAAAAGTACAAAAAGATTGGCGTAATAAAATCAACTTTATTCGCCAAATGGGCTATATAGAGGATCAAGATTAAACTAGAAGGTCGGTGGTACCTTTTATGTTAGTAAAACAAAAAGGAATTATTATTAAAACAGTCGATTATGGCGAATCAGATAAAATTATTACCATCCTAAGCGAAAGTGGCGCGAAGATTCCTTTGATGGTCAAACGTGCTAAAAAAAGTAGAACAGGTATGCAGGCTAATACACAATTATTTGTATATGGCCTGTTTATCTATGCTAAATTACGTGGTCTAGGCATACTTAATTCAGTTGATGTTATCAGTCAAAATTATCAACTTCGTTTAGATATTTATGAGAGCAGTTATGCTGCACTTTGTGCTGAAATCATTGACAAATCTATGGACGAAGAACAAATTTCTAAATTTAATTATCAACTCTTACACTTTTGCTTGAACAGAGTTGAAAAAGGTTACAGTGCCCAACTGATGTCCGTTATTGTTTTATTAAAAAAAATGCCTGACTTTGGTTTTACTATCGCATTCAATCAAGATATTATCTCAGGCGATACAAACCAAGCAAATTTATGTGGCTACAGTTTTAAATATCATGGTGTGATTGCTCAGGAGAATTTGTATAGAGATGAACGAGCAGTTCCTATATCTAATAAAACACTTTATTTATTGGATGTACTTCAAAAACTGCCTATAGATAAAATGAATTCAGTTAATATTCATCAGGATATAGTAGATGAGATGTCTGATTTGCTTATCATGTTATACCGGGAATATGCGGGTGTGTTTTTCAGAAGTCAAAAATTAATAAATCAATTGCATCGTTTAGAGTCCAATAACCAGAAAAAATGATAGAAAAATAAGGGTATATCGCAATTTCGCGATATACCCTTATTTATTTAATATTAGAATTTAACTTTTTCAGCTAAGAAATCGTTTAATTCAGAGATTGGCATACGAACTTGTTCCATAGTATCACGTTCACGTACTGTGACTTGTTGATCTTCTAATGAATCGAAGTCAAATGTAATACAATATGGTGTACCAATTTCATCTTGACGACGGTAACGTTTACCAATTGATTGTGATTCGTCAAAATCAACTGTAAAGTTTTCGCTTAATTGTTCGTAAACTTTAATTGCTTCTTCAGATAATTTTTTGCTTAATGGTAAAATTGCTGCTTTATACGGTGCTAGAGCAGGGTGGAAGTGCAATACTGTACGTTCATCTTTACTGCCTTCAACACCTTCACGGTCATAAGCATCACATAAGAATGCTAATGTCACACGGTCAGCACCTAAAGAAGGTTCAACACAGTATGGGATGAATTTTTCATTTGTTTCTGGATCATGGTATCTGAAATCTTCACCAGAATATTCACTATGTTTTTTCAAGTCGTAGTCTGTACGGCTTGCAATACCCCATAATTCGCCCCAACCAAATGGGAATTTATATTCAATGTCTGTAGTTGCATTAGAGTAATGAGATAACTCATCTTGGTCATGATCTCTTAAACGAATATTTTCATTTTGAAGACCTAAGTCTAATAACCATTTTTCAGCAAATGTTTTCCAATAATTTTGCCATTCGATTTCTTCACCAGGACGGCAGAAGAATTCTAATTCCATTTGTTCGAATTCACGTGTTCTGAAAATGAAGTTACCTGGTGTAATTTCATTACGGAATGATTTACCGATTTGACCAATACCAAATGGTAATTTTTTACGCATTGAACGTTGGACGTTTTTGTAGTTGACAAAGATACCTTGTGCAGTTTCAGGACGTAAGAAAATTTCGTTAGTTGAATCTTCAGTTACACCTTGGAAAGTTTTGAACATCAAGTTGAATTGACGGATATCAGTCCAGTTAGCAGTACCGCTTACTGGGCATTTAATACCTTCTTCTTCAATAATACGTTTCATTTCATCAAAACTTAAACCATCTGCGATAAAGTTTTCGTCACCTTTTTCATTTTGCATATATTCTTCAATTAATTTATCTGCACGGTAACGAATTTTACTATCTTTGTTGTCGATCATAGGGTCATTAAAGTTACCTAAGTGACCTGATGCTTCCCATACTTTAGGGTTCATCAAAATTGCTGCGTCTAAGCCAACGTTATAAGGTGATTGTGAAATAAATTTTTTCCACCATGCACGTTTAATATTATTTTTTAATTCAACACCTAATGGACCATAATCCCAAGTGTTTGATAAACCACCGTAAATCTCACTGCCTGGAAATACAAAACCTCTGTGTTTTGCTAGCTGAACTACTGATTCCATATCTTTTGCCATAAATAACACTCCTCTTTAATAATAAAAAAACGTCCCAAGATAACGAAATAAACATTTCGAAATCTTGGGACGAGTTATCTCATTTCTCATTGAAATTCGTAATAACCCGCGGTTCCACCCAAATTAGTGTAGACACTCGCTTAGATTATAAAAGTTGTTAGGCCAATTTAATTGTTAAGCTCGCACCATCCTTAACTCGCTTCAAACCTAATTCTAATGCATCCGAAAATTAAAGGCAAGTGTTTATATAGATTTGTAGACCAAAACAATTACAGTTATAATATAAATTGTAAGTGTGAAGGGGTGAAGACATATAGAACTGAGTAGTAGGCAAAGTGAAATTATCGAAATAGTAAAGCAAAATGGGCCGATTACCGGTGAAAAGATTGCCGAACAACTAAGTTTAACTAGAGCGACACTTAGACCTGATTTAGCTATTTTGACAATGTCTGGGTTTCTCGAAGCTAGACCTAGAGTAGGATACTTTTATTCTGGTAAATCAACAAATCAATTATTAACAGAAAAATTACGTCAATATGTTGTTAAAGACTATCAATCTTTGCCGATTGTCTTAAAAGGCGATACTTCTGTTTATGAGGCAATATGTACAATTTTTCTTGAAGACGTCAGCACGTTATTTATTGTGAATACAAATAATGATTTTGTTGGAGTTTGTTCAAGAAAAGACTTACTCAGAGCATCCATGATTGGCGAGGATATACATACGATGCCAGTCAGTGTTATCATGACACGTATGCCGAATTTAACACACGTTTTAGAAAATGATTTGGTCGTACTAGCTGCACAGCTTATGATTGAAAAAGAAATTGATTCTCTGCCGATAGTTCGTGGTAAAGATAATGGTAAGTTGGAAGTCATCGGGCGCATTTCAAAAACCACGATAACAAAATTATTTGTATCAATTTTCGATGAGTAGGAGTAGGATTTAATGCAAAAGATAAAAATAATAATTGCATCTGATTCGGTGGGAGAAACAGCCGAACAAGTTGCAAAAGCTTGTGTTTCTCAATTTAACTCGAAAAATTTCCAAAGTCAGATTGTACGTTATCCATATATTGAAACGTTAGAGAATGTTGATGAAGTTATGGAAGTTGCGAAAGAAAACGAAATGAATATTGTTGTTTTCACGCTTGTAAAACCTGACATTAAAGAATATATGGAACAGCAATTAGCCGAAAAAAATATAAAACATGTCGATATCATGGGACCATTAATGAATATTTTAATTGATGAAATCGATGAAAAACCATACTATGAACCAGGTATAGTGCATAAACTAGATGAAGCATACTTCAAAAAAATTGAAGCGATTGAATTTGCAGTTAAATATGATGATGGTAAAGATCCGAAAGGTTTACCTAAAGCTGATATTATATTAATTGGTATTTCACGTACTTCAAAAACACCTTTATCACAGTTTTTAGCACATAAGCGTTATAAGGTTATGAATATCCCAATCGTTCCTGAAATCAATCCGCCTGAAGGGTTATTTGAAGTAGATCCAAAAAAATGTATTGCATTAAAAATCAGTGAAGAAAAGTTGAATAAAATCCGTAAAGAAAGATTGAAACAACTCGGGCTTGGAGATTCAGCACGTTATGCTACAGGGCAACGTATTCAAGAAGAATTGGATTACTTTGATAAAATAGTTGATCGAATAGGCTGTCCTGTGATTGATGTTTCAGACAAAGCTATAGAAGAAACAGCGAATGATATCATGTATATAATTGAACAAAATAAAATGAATAAGTAAGCCTAATACAATACGCTGGTGTTTTAAACTCAGCGTATTTCTTATTGAGCTAATAACTTTTATTTTTTATAGAAAATGATATAATAATAAGACTAATGTATACAGGTGGTTATGGTGAGAATAGAGCAATCAGTAATAAATGAAATAAAAGATAAAACAGATATTCTTGACCTTGTAAGTGAATACGTGAAATTAGAGAAAAGAGGGCGCAATTATATTGGTTTGTGTCCTTTTCATGATGAAAAAACACCTTCGTTTACTGTTTCAGAGGACAAACAAATTTGTCATTGTTTCGGTTGTAAAAAAGGCGGTAATGTTTTTCAATTTACTCAAGAGATAGAAGGTATTTCGTTTGTCGATGCTGTTAAAGCCCTTGGAGAAAGGGTAAATATAAAAGTAGATGTTGGACAAAATAATGAGCAAAACCAAATCGCTTCTGATGACTTAATGATGATTAAAATGCATGAACTTATGCAAGAATATTATCATTATGTACTGATGAAAACAGTGGAAGGGGAAGAGCCTTTAAAATATTTGAAGTCTAGAGGTTTCACTGAAGAACTGTTAAAAGACAGAAAAATCGGTTTTGCACCCGACAACTCTCACTTTTGTCATGATTTCTTGCAAAAGAAAGGTTATGATATTGAGCTAGCGTATGAAGCCGGTTTATTATCTCGCAATGAAGAAAACTTTAGTTATTATGATCGATTTAGAGATAGAATTATGTTTCCTTTGCATAATGCACAAGGACGAACTGTAGGTTATTCGGGAAGAACATACAAAAATCAAGAACCTAAATATTTAAACAGTCCGGAAACACCTATATTTCAAAAGAGACGACTTTTATATAACGTTGACAAAGCAAGACGTATTATACGTCAAAAAAATGAAATTATACTATTAGAAGGGTTTATGGATGTTATTAAAGCTGACATTGCTGGGGTTAAACAGGTTGTAGCAAGTATGGGAACACAAATTTCCCAAGAACACATAGCGTTCATCAAAAAACTAACATCAAATGTCACATTACTATTTGATGGCGATTTTGCAGGACAAGAAGCTACACTTAAAACTGGGCAGCACTTACTAGAGCAAGGTCTGAATGTTTTTGTTATTCAACTTCCTTCTAAAATGGATCCAGATGAGTATATTACTAAATATGGGGAAGATGCTTTTAAAAAATACGTGGAACATGAAAAACGTGCTTTTGTATTGTATAAAGTCAATTTATATAAAGACGAAATCGAAAATAACGACATGGCTTATGAACAATACCTTAAAGAGATAACGAACGATGTTTCATTAATGCAATCAGGGATTTTGCAGAAAAAAGTATTGCAAGACGTTTCTGAATTGTTTAAAGTAAGTTTTGATAGTCTAAATAATGAAGTGTCAAGACATAACCAACATTCATTTCAACAAATACCTGCTGCAGTTCCAGAAGTTAAACAAAAAAAATATTCAAAACAAGAAGATGCTGAACGTAAACTATTAAAACATTTTATGTTTAATAAAGACATTTTTCTTGAACATAGTCAGCGTGTAGAAGCAGATGACTTTACAAATCAGCAATTTAAGCGTATATTTAATATTTTGCACGACTACTATGCTGAAAATGAATATTATAATCTGAGTACTGCATTATTATATAGTGATGAAAAAATAGATAGAGAAACTTTAATTGCATTAGACAATCTTTTACTCAATAACAATCCATATGAACATGAGATTGATGAGTATATTCAAATTATTGTTAGCAGTAGAGATGAAGAGACCTCTGAGTCATTAAACCAAAAGTTACGAGAGGCTACACGTATTGGTGATTCAGAACTGCAAAAGTATTATTTGCAAAAGATTGTCGCTTTAAATCAAAAACGAATGTATTAAAATTGTTAATATATATTTAAAGAGTTTTATTTAAGTAACGCATTGTGTGCTTATATTAATTTCGGGAGGCCTTTTTATGTCTGAAAACCAAGTGAAAGTAGTAAAAAAACAAACCATCGATCCGACATTAACTTTGGAAGATGTAAAAAAACAATTATTAGATAAAGGGAAAAAAGAAGGTCATTTAAGCCATGAAGAAGTAGCAGAAAAACTGCAAAACTTCGATATGGACTCTGATCAAATGGACGAGTTCTTTGAACAATTAAATGATAATGATATAAATCTTATTAATGAAAAAGACAGTTCTGATACAGACGAAAAACTTAATCCTAATGATTTAAGTGCACCTCCAGGTGTTAAAATCAACGACCCTGTACGTATGTATTTAAAAGAAATCGGTCGTGTTGATTTATTAAACGCCCAAGAAGAAATTGAACTTGCAAAACGTATCGAACAAGGTGATGAAGTAGCTAAAGCAAGATTAGCAGAAGCAAACTTACGTTTAGTTGTCAGCATTGCTAAAAGATACGTAGGACGCGGTATGTTGTTCTTAGACCTTATCCAAGAAGGAAATATGGGCTTAATTAAAGCGGTAGAAAAATTCGACTTCAGTAAAGGTTTCAAATTTTCTACGTATGCAACATGGTGGATTCGTCAAGCAATTACACGTGCTATTGCTGACCAAGCGCGTACAATCAGAATTCCAGTACACATGGTCGAAACAATTAATAAATTGATTCGTGTTCAACGTCAACTACTACAAGATTTAGGTCGTGATCCAGCACCAGAAGAAATTGGTGAAGAGATGGATTTACCACCAGAAAAAGTACGTGAAATCTTAAAAATTGCACAAGAGCCTGTTTCTTTAGAAACACCAATTGGTGAAGAAGATGACAGTCACTTAGGAGATTTCATCGAAGACCAAGAAGTACAAAGCCCATCTGATCACGCAGCGTACGAGTTATTGAAAGAACAATTAGAAGATGTTTTAGATACACTAACTGATAGAGAAGAAAACGTATTAAGATTACGTTTCGGTCTTGATGATGGACGTACAAGAACACTTGAAGAAGTTGGTAAAGTATTCGGTGTTACAAGAGAACGAATTCGTCAAATCGAAGCTAAAGCACTTAGAAAGCTAAGACATCCAAGCCGTAGCAAACGCCTTAAAGACTTTATGGATTAATTAAGTAAAAATAGCGAGACAATGAGCTGATAATGTTTGGCTGACGAAGGCAAGGAATCATGTAAAGACCTACAGTCAATCGAATATCTTGCTTATTGTCTCGCTCTTTTATTAGAGGAGCCAAAGTGATGATTTTAAACCAACGACTTACTGCAGTGAGTAAATATATAACTGGTGATGTATTGGCAGATATTGGTTCAGACCATGCATATTTGCCAATCTATGCGATAGAAAACGAATTATGTACTTCTGCTATTGCTGGAGAAGTGGTAAAAGGACCATATCAAGCTGCTTTAGATAACGTTAAAAAATATAGCATGCAAAATAGGATTGATGTTAAACTGGGAGATGGATTAAATGTCCTAGAAAAAACAAATAACGTTAATACTATTACAATATGTGGAATGGGCGGCCCATTAATTGCAGAAATACTCCAAAATGGAAAAGAAAAGCTAATGAATCAACCACGTTTAGCGTTACAAAGTAATATTCAAACATCTACTTTAAGACGTACATTAATGAAATTGGATTACCATATTATTGATGAAGAGATTATGGAAGAAAAAGGCCATATTTATGAAATAGTTATTGCAGAATATGGTCATAAAGAATTAAAAGAAGTAGAGTTGAAATTCGGTCCGATTTTAATGAATTCTAAATCAGCTTTATTCATTAAAAAATGGAATAGAGAATTAGAAGCTTTAAAAAACATCCAATCTCACTTGGATAAGAACAAGCATCAAAGCCGCTTAGAAGAGATTAATCATGAGATCAAATTAATTCAAGAGGTGTTATCATGAAAACTTCAGAGTTACTAAATATTTTAAATCAGCATGTTCCTTTTTCTTCTGCTGAAAGTTGGGACAATGTTGGCTTATTAATCGGGGACAAACAACAAGAAATCACAGGTATACTGACGGCGTTAGATTGTACAATGGAAGTGGTAAATGAAGCAATAGAAAAAGACATTAATACAATTGTTGCACATCATCCACTTATCTTTAAAGGAGTTAAAAGCATCAATGAACAAGGTTATGGCGCTATTATTCGTCGTTTGATACAAAACAATATCCAATTAATTGCCTTGCATACAAACTTAGATGTATATCGTTTTGGTGTCAATGCGATGCTATCAAAGCAAATTGGACTTACACATACTGAAATTTTAGAACCTCAACAAACAAATTATTATAAAGTCCAAGTGTTTATTCCTGAAGAAAATGTAGAGACATTTAAAAATAAAATGAATGATGAAGGTTTTGCATCTGAAGGTGATTATGAATACTGTTTCTTTTCTACTAAAGGTTCTGGACAATTTAAACCTGTCGAGAATGCACATCCTCATATCGGTGAGTTGGATCAAATCGAAACAGTTGAAGAAGTAAAAGTTGAATTCATGATTCAAGAGTACGAACGTACAAAAGCAGAGGATTGTATTAATGTACTACATCCATATGAAACACCGGTATATGATTTTATTCCATTAACTAAAACGGTAAAACGCGGTTTAGGTATGATAGGACAATTACCAGAACAAACAACTTTAAAATCATTAGCAATGACTATTAAAAAACAATTAGATATACCAAGCGTCCGTTTCACTGGGAATCCAGACACAGTAATCTCAAAAGCAGCAATTATTGGTGGCTCTGGTATTGGTTATGAAAAATTCGCACATCAAAAAGGTGCAGATGTATTTATCACTGGTGATATTAAACATCATGACGCATTAGATGCTGAAACAGAAGGATATAACTTAATCGATATCAATCATTATAGTGAATATGTTATGAAAGAAGGTTTAAAATCATTACTTAAAGAATGGATTAGTAATGATAACTTTACTATTGAAGCTTCAACTTTAAATACAGATCCATTTAATTATGTATAAAAAACTAAAAAGGAGGGATTTTAATGGCCACACAACACCCATTTGAACAATTTGATTTAAGTCCACAACTTATAGATGCTGTAGCTGACTTGAATTTTAATCAGCCAACTGAAATCCAACAAAGAGTAATCCCTAAAATTATCAAAGGTCAAAATATTATCGGGCAATCACAAACGGGTACTGGGAAGTCTCATGCTTTCTTGTTACCATTAATGGAAAAAATTGATACTTCAATTCAAGAACCCCAAGCTATTGTCGTTGCACCAACTAGAGAATTAGCACAACAACTTTATAATGCAGCACATCATTTAGCACAATTTAAAGATGAAGTTAAAGTCACTTTATTTATTGGGGGAACTGATTTTGCACGTGACAAACAACGTTGTAACGTACAACCTCAATTAGTCATTGGAACACCAACACGTATCAATGATTTATCAAAGGACGGCACATTACATGCACATTTAGCTCAGTATTTAGTTGTAGATGAAGCTGACTTAATGATTGATTTAGGTTTAATTGAAGACGTCGACCATATCGCAGCACGTTTAGATGACAGTGCACATATCGCTGTATTCAGCGCTACGATTCCAAAATCTCTACATCCGTTCTTAAATAAATATTTAAATCAACCAGAACTTATTGAAGTAGATAGTAAAACACAAAACAAGAAAAATATTGATTTTTACTTAATACCGACAAAAGGTTCATCAAAATTAGATAAAACCAAAGCTTTGATTGATATTATCAATCCATATCTATGCCTTATTTTCTGTAACAGCAGAGAAAATGCTGATGAATTAGCAGAATCATTAACTGCAGAAGGCTTAAAAATCGGTATGATTCATGGCGGATTAAGTCCTAGAGAAAGAAAACAACAAATGAAACGCATCCGCAACTTAGACTTTCAGTTTGTAATCGCAAGTGATTTAGCATCAAGAGGTATTGATATCGAAGGTGTCAGTCATGTAATTAACTATGATGTTCCTAAAGACATCGATTTCTTCACTCATCGTGTCGGCAGAACTGGTAGAGGCCAATATAAAGGTGAAGCATTTACTTTATATATGCCCGATGAAGAATATTTAATTGCTGAGATTGAGAAAAAAGGTTATAAATTCCAAGATGTTGATATAAAAAATGGTGAACTAAAAGAAATCAAAGCGCATAATACAAGACAAACACGTAAAAACAAAGATGATCACTTAACTACTCAAGTGAAACAACAAGTTAAGCGCGGTAATAAGAAAAAAGTAAAACCAGGGTATAAGAAAAAGTTCAAGAGAGAATTAGAAAATTTAAAACGTCAAGAACGTAAGAAATACAGTAAACGTCAAAACAGACAACAAAGAAAAAATAAGTAAAGGTTAGGTGGACAGATTGTTAATTGGTTCTCATGTTCCGATGAATGGTAAAAAAATGCTGCTGGGTTCAGCAGAAGAAGCACATAGATTAGGCGAAAAAACATTTATGATTTATACAGGTGCACCTCAAAACACAAGAAGAAAAGACATCTCAGAACTAAATATTGAAGCCGGACACGAAGCAATGAAAGAATATGGTCTTTCTAATATCGTTGTGCATGCACCTTATATTATTAATATTGCAAATACACAAAAACCCCATGTTTTTGATTTAGGTGTTGAATTTTTACAAAAAGAAATTGAACGTACCGAAGCAATCGGTGCAAAAGACATCGTCTTACACCCAGGTTCACACGTAGGAGCTGGTTCTGAAGCTGGCATTAAAAAAATTATTGAAGGTTTAAATGAAGTTCTAACAAATGAAAATGATGTCAGAATTGCATTAGAAACTATGGCCGGTAAAGGATCTGAAGTAGGTCGTACATTTGAAGAATTAGCACAAATTATAGATGGCGTAAATCATAACGAACGACTATCAATTTGCTTTGATACCTGCCACACACATGACGCAGGATATGATGTCAAAAATGATTTCGACGGTGTACTTGAGGAATTTGATAAAATAATTGGATTAGACAGAATTAAAGTACTTCATGTTAATGATAGTAAAAATGAAGTCGGTGCACATAAAGACCGTCACGAAAACATCGGTTTTGGTCATATCGGATTTGATGCATTGAATTATATTGTTCATCATGAAGTATTCGAAAACATTCCAAAAATTTTAGAAACACCTTTTGTAGGCGAAGATAAGAAAAATAAAAAACCACCATATAAACATGAGATTGAAATGTTGGAAAGTCAAACTTTCAATCCTGATATGAAGAATATCATTATGAGTGAATAATTCTATTAGAGTAATTATGTAATTAAAAGACAAAGCTTACTTTGTCTTTTAATTTTACATGCTCAATCGTAAGCATTACAATTTACATATTATTTATTCAAGGTTATATTTATAGCGAGGTGAAGATATGTCTACCCCAGTTTTTGAATTAAAAAATATAAATTACTATTTTGGAAACAAACAAGTACTGGAAAACATAAACATTAAAATATATAAAGGTGATTTCTTGGCAATTGTCGGACCGAATGGGGCAGGTAAATCTACATTATTAAAAATTATGCTAGGTTTATTTCCACTTCAAAGCGGTGAGATGTATATTGATGGCCAGAAATACCAACGAAAATTATCAGAGTTGAAAATCAGCTATGTATCTCAAAAAGCAAGAGCATTTAATTCAGGTTTTCCTGCTAGTGTAAAAGAAGTTGTTTTAAGTGGATTAACAAAACAAAAACACCTTTTTCAATGGTTTAATAAAAAGGATGTACAAAAAGTTAAAAACATCCTAAAACGCTTAAATATTGAACACTTATTAAACAAAAACATTGCTGAATTATCAGGTGGACAACAACAACGCGTGTTAATCGCAAGAGCATTGATTTCAGACCCATCAGTACTTATTTTAGACGAACCTACTAATGGTATTGATGCTAAACATGTCAGTGAGTTTTATCAAACACTAGAGCAATTAAAAAATGAAGGTGTCACTATTATTTTAGTTACACACGATATCGGAGTTGTCGTGGATACTGCAACAAAAGTTGCTTGCTTAAATAGACATTTACATTTCCATGGTCCTGCACAAGAGTTTAAGTCGCTAGATCAAGTTGAAATATCAAAAATTTACGGCTATCCAATTAAATTTGTTGACCATCAACATGAAAGGGAGTGCTGTAACTAATGATTGAAGCATTAATGAATTTCGATTTTATGCGCTATTCTCTTTTAAGTGGTATCTTGATTGGGTTTATTGCACCATTTATTGGTGCATTTATCGTAGTACGCAGACTCTCTTTGATTGCTGACGCATTAAGTCATGTAACTTTAGGCGGTATTTCTTTCGGAATGTTTTTAACCACATTATCACCGATATTTATCTTTATAAATCCTATGTGGGGTGGCATATTGTTTGCGGTAGTCGGTGCACTTTTAATAGAAAAATTAAGAACATCTTATCAAAACTATCAAGAAATTGCGATACCGATTATTATGAGTGCAGGTATTGGCTTAAGTGCCATTTTTATTTCACTTGCAGACGGATTTAACCAAGAGTTAGTAGGTTTATTATTTGGATCAATCAGTGCTGTATCTTTAAGTGATATGATTACTGTTTTGACCATTGCTGTACTTGTAACACTTTTCATTATGTTATTTTATAAAGAACTCTTTATCCTTTCATTTGATGAAGAATATAGTAAAGTTATTGGTATACCAAGATGGATTCAATTCTTATTCATTATCATTGTAGCCATGGTTATTTCAGCATCTATGCGCGTAGTTGGTATTTTACTTGTAAGTGCATTGATGACTTTACCAGTGGCCATAGCAATGAGAATGACAAAAGGATTTAAACAATTAATCCTCTATAGTATTATCATTGGAGAAGTATCTGTTATTGGTGGTTTAGTAATTGCTTTTTATTTAAATTTATCACCAGGTGGGGTTATTGTAGTATTATTAGTACTTATTTTAGTAGCTACAATGTTCACTCAGACTTTACGTACTAGGGTAAAAAAAGGAGATAGTTAAATGAATACGACTGATGCTATCAAATTATTAAAAGATAACGGTCATAAATATACAGATAAACGAAAAAAGATTATCGATATTTTCGTGAAGGAAAACAAATATGTAAGTGCGAAAACAATCCAACAAACTATGGATACTGCATATCCTGGAATATCTTTCGATACAATTTATAGAAATTTGTATTTGTTTAAAGATTTAGGAATTATCGAAAATACTGAACTAGATGGTGAAATGAAATTTAGAATTGCTTGTACACATCACCACCATCATCATTTCATTTGTGAAATTTGCGGAGACACGAAAGTAATTGACTACTGTCCGATGGACGCAATTAGGAAACAACTTCCTAATGTTACAATTCACACACACAAGCTTGAAGTTTATGGCATTTGTGAAAAATGTCAGTAACCATTAAATTTAGTAACTATATCAGTTTATAATGTTTAACTCTTTACTTTCAGGATAAACATATAGAGGAAAGAGTTCATATTAATTAGAAACTTCATTATTTTATAAGCATAAAAATTGTAAGGTATCTAACGACTTGATATAGTAAATATGAAAACAATTTAGGAGGATGATTATTTATGGCTTTTGAATTACCAAATTTACCATATGAGTTTGATGCATTGGAACCACACATCGATAAAGAAACGATGGAAATTCACCATGACAAACACCATAACACTTATGTTACAAAATTAAACGCAGCAATCGAAGGAACTGATTTAGAAAACAAATCAATCGAAGAAATTGTTGCTAACTTAGATAGTGTACCATCTGACATCCAAACTGCAGTCCGTAATAATGGTGGTGGACACTTAAACCACTCATTATTCTGGCAAATCCTTTCACCTAACTCTGAAGAGAAAGGTACAGTAGTTGATAAAATTAAAGAACAATGGGGTTCTTTAGACGAATTCAAAGACGAATTTGCTAAAAAAGCTGCTGGACAATTTGGTTCAGGTTGGGCTTGGCTAGTAGTAGATAAAGACGGTAAATTAGAAATCGTTACTACAGCAAACCAAGACAACCCAATTACTGAAGGCAAAACTCCTATCCTAGGCTTAGACGTTTGGGAACATGCTTACTATCTTAAATATCAAAACAAACGTCCAGACTATATCAATGCATTCTGGAACGTTGTTAACTGGGAAAAAGTTGACGAGCTATACAACGCTGCAACTAAATAATCTTAATACCCACGAAAAGTTAAATTATAACTTTAACAGCAATTGGTTATCCAATTGCTGTTTTTTTATTGTTTCATTTGATTTTCACTTCTTTTACGAAGAAATCTTAAATTTATGTTTGGTTTTCTATGCAAATTATAGAAAAAAGTTCCGATTTCATATATCATTTGTTTAGAGAACTGTTGAATTGAGGTAGGTTGTATTGCTAAAAAGATTAAAGGAAAAAACGAATGATGAAAAAATCAGGAATCTGATGGATAAACGAATCGGATTCTTCTTCGGTCTCGTTGTCGTAGTATTTGTAATCATTGTTTTACGATTGGGTTACTTACAAATTGCACAAGGTTCTCATTACAAGCAACTCATTAAAAATGATGAAAATATTACGGTAAATGAATCTGTCCCAAGAGGAAGAATTTTAGATCGTAATGGTAAAATTCTTGTTGATAATGCTTCTAAAAAGTCTATTACATATACTAGAGGTAGAAAGACTTCACAAAAAGATATACTCAACGTAGCAGAACGCTTATCTAAATTAATAAAAATGGATACTGATCGTATTACCAAAAGAGATAAACAAGACTTCTGGATTCAATTACATCCTGATAAAGTTTCAGACATGATGAAAAAAGAAGATAAGATGCTTAGTGAAGGGGAAATTTCACAAGAACAGTACGATGAAGAATTGCATAATAAAATCAAGCAAAAACAACTTGATGATTTATCTGACAAAGACTTACAAGTATTAGCAATTTATCGTGAAATGATGTCAGGTTCAACACTAAATCCTCAAACTATTAAAAAGGATGATGTCAGCAATAAAGAATATGCTGCTGTGTCACAACAACTTTCAAAATTACCAGGTGTAAATACATCTATGGATTGGGATCGTAAATATCCTTATGGAGATGTACTCAGAGGTTTATTCGGAAGTGTTTCAACATCAGAAGAAGGTATACCAAAAGAACTGACTGATTACTATTTATCAAGAGGCTATTCAAGAAATGATAGAGTTGGTAAATCATATTTAGAGTATCAATATGAAAATGTATTACGTGGTAAAAAGAAAGAAATGAAATACACAACTGATAAATCAGGAGAAATAACGAATGCAGAAGTAGTTAATCCAGGTTCACGTGGAGATGATTTAGTACTTTCAATAGATATTGACTTACAAAAGAAAGTAGAAGAATCTTTAGAACATCAAATTAATAAACTTCGTGGTGAAGGTGCTAAGAACATGGATAATGCATTCATTGTAGTGCAAGATCCAAATAATGGAGATATCTTGGCTATGGCTGGTAAGCAAATTAAGCCAGATGGTTCCATGACAGATTATGATATTGGTAACTTTACTTCTCAATATACGGTTGGTTCATCTGTTAAAGGTGGAACTTTATTAGCAGGTTATCAAAACAAAGCCATACATGTAGGAGAACATATGATTGATGAACCTCTACATTTCCAAGGTGGGCTTACAAAACGTTCTTACTTCAACCAAAATGGAAAAGTAGATATTAACGATAAAGAGGCATTAATGCATTCATCAAACGTATATATGTTTAAAACAGCTTTAAAACTAGCGAAAGATCCATATCATTATAATATGGCATTACCAAACGATATTAGAGATGCAGGTCAAAAATTACGTAAAGGACTAAATCAAGTAGGTTTAGGTGTTAAAACAGGAATTGACTTGCCTAATGAAGTTGCAGGTCAAATAGAAAAATTAGATTCAAACAGCGGTAACTACTTAGACCTTGCGATTGGTCAGTATGATACGTACTCTCCATTACAATTATCACAATATGTTTCTACGATTGCGAATAACGGTTATAGAATTACACCACACGTTGGTCTTGAAATCAGAAAAGCAACAGATAAAGATAGTTTAGGACCGGTTAAACATAAAATACGCGGTAATGTATTGAATCGTCTTAACAACTCACCTGATGAAATTAAACAAGTTCAAAAAGGGTTTGATATGGCATTTAATAAGGAACCAGGTACTGGATATAAGAGTTTCCATGACACAGTCGTACCATCTGCTGGTAAAACAGGAACAGCAGAAGTATTCCAAGACGGAAAGCCAAGAGTTAACTCAACTTATATCGGTTATGCTCCTAAAGATAATCCTAAATTAGCTTTCTCAATTGTCTATACTAATCAACCCGTTCCAGAACCATGGTTACAAGGTGGAGATTTAGGTCGCGACATTATCAATTATTATTTCGGTAAAGAAAAGAAATCATCAAAATCATAATTTTTCAGCTGATACTCACTCATCGAGTATCAGCTTTTTTATTTCTATATACCTTCAAATATTAAGTCTAATGACACTTATGCAGATAAACGTTATAATGAAAATATTAATTCAAATAGAAAATATTGGGGTGTTATCATGAAAAAATCTGAACTTCGCAAACAAGTTTTGCAGAAGATGAAAAATATTAACAATCTCAACAAAGAAAAAGCTGATCAATGGTTAAAAGAACAATTATTAAAGACTGATGCTTTTAGAAACGCAAAAACGGTTGGCATTGTATTGTCTATGGAACATGAGGTTAATACATTTCCGATTATTAAAGAAATCATCAGTCAAGGAAAAATCCCTTTTGTACCAGCAACTGATTATGAAACTAAACGTATGACATTCCAAAGACTAAATGATTTAAACCAATTAAGCACGGATGAAAAAGGTATCCAATACGTTGATGCCGATACAGAGCGTACAAATTCATTAGATTTATTAATTGTACCAGGCGTTGTTTTTAACCAAGAAGGCTATAGAATCGGCTATGGTGGGGGTTATTTCGATAAGTTTTTAAATCGACATCGTACAGAAACAATAAGCCTAGTGTATGATACACAAATCGATAATTCATTTAAACCAGAAGCACATGATGAAGTCGTTGAACGTCTGATCATTGCTAAAACTAGTTAAACTGGAGGCACCATGAATATAGAAAAACAATTTTGGAAATTAATTTATTATTATGTTAAATACTTCAACTACGAAATCGCACATATCAGTAAAAATGATACAGAAGTTTGGCTATCCAATAAAAATAAGAAAAAACTTATTATTGTTAAAACTGGAGTAAGCAGCTCTCAAGAAATACGTTTTGACAAAAGCAGAGTTTTAGAACATCAAAACGAAATTAGTGAATATACAGGATTCATTCCAAAATATGTGACTTTCAATTATTTAACTGAAAAAATCTTCACTTATGAGAACTTGAATGAAGTTCATCCTATTCACATGAATTTTAATGTCATTCGAAACCAACAAGATTTATTAAAAACTTTGCCGAACCCTATTATAGCTAAGCTTTATTCACGTCAAAATGATAAAACATCACTCTACTACAAGAAACGACTTTATAGTAACAATCCTATAGAAAAATATATGTTGAAATTTGCTCCAGTCACATACTCGCTTATTGCTATTAATATAATGATTTGGCTGTTTATGTTTTTGATCATCAATGCATTTACAAACAGAAGTTTATTAGATTGGGGCGGTTTAGTTCATTTTAATGTAGTGCATGGAGAGATATACCGTTTAATCTCATCTATGTTCATTCATTTTAACTTTGAACATATATTGATGAATATGCTTTCATTGTTTATCTTCGGAAAACTTGTTGAAGCCATTGCTGGTCATTGGAAAATGCTAGGGATTTATTTCATCTCTGGTATCTTTGGTAACATTGTATATTTAGCACTGGACACAAACTCGATTTCAGTAGGTGCTAGTGGTGCAATTTTCGGTTTGATCGGCAGTCTATTCGCAATTATGTATCTTAGTAAACAATATACACCAAAAATGCTATTACAATTAGTTGGTGTATTAGCGTTATTAACAGTATTTTCATTATTTATGGCTAATGTAAATATCTACGCACATTTGGGTGGATTTATTGGCGGATTACTAGCTACTTTTATAGGTTATTATTTTAATAAAGATCGAAAGTTATTTTGGATTTTACTTGGTGTCGGTATTTTACTATTGATTATCTTGTTAATAAGAACATTCACTATTAAAGAGGATAATATTTATGATAAATTAATAAGTGAAGAGATGAGCAATGGTAATTACAACAAAGCTGAAGAGCTTATTAAACATACTATGAATAAAGGCTACGAAGATGATTATACATATTATTTAAGTGGTCTGTTAAAAGCAACAAAAGATTCAAAAGCTGAAGGAATTTCAACATGGGAACGCGGATTAAAACATTACCCTAACTCTGGCGTTCTAAATTATGAACTAGCAATTGCTAATCGTTCATTAGGAGATAAAAAATCGGCACTTAAACATATAAAGGTTGCAGTAAAATCAAATCCTCATAATGAAAAATATAAGTATCTAAAAAAAGAGTTGGAAAAACAAAATGAATCGTCAAATTAACACCTTTTACGACGTACAACAGTTACTTAAACAATTTGGGTTTATAATTTACTTTAAAGATAAACACGACATGTATGAAATGATGGAACAAGAAATTAGAGAGCTATTTGAATATCAACTTATCTCTAAAGACGCATTTATCAAGTGTATCTTAATAATCAATCAAAGAAGGATGAATAAGTAATGAGAAATTTAATATTGGCAGCCGATGTCGGTGGAACTACATGTAAACTAGGAATTTTTGATAACAAACTTGAAAGAATCACTAAATGGTCGATACAAACTGATATCAGTGATCCATCAGGTGTCGTTTTACTTAAATCTATTTACAGTGCGTTTGTACAAAAAATGAATGAACTAAGTCTAAAAATGGAAGATGTTATTGGATTGGGAATTGGTGTACCAGGACCTGTTGATTTCGAATCAGGTATTGTTCATGGAGCAGTAAATTTAAACTGGCCTGGGGATGTTAACGTGCGAGCAATTCTTTCACAATTTGTAAGTTTCCCGATTTTTGTTGACAACGATGCTAATGCAGCGGCACTAGGTGAAAAACATAAGGGCGCAGGTCATGATGCAGATGATGTTGTAGCCATTACATTAGGCACTGGAGTAGGTGGCGGTATTATCTCAAATGGCAAGTTAGTTCACGGTCATAATGGTTCTGGTGCTGAAATTGGTCATTTCAGAGTAGACTTTGATCAACGGTTTGCTTGTAATTGTGGTAAAAATGGTTGTTTAGAAACTGTTGCTTCAGCAACAGGTGTAGTTAACTTAGTTAAATTTTATCATCCTAAACTTACAATTAAATCTTCGATTTTAGAGCTCATTAAAGAAGATAGAGTCACTGCAAAAGATGTTTTCGATGCTTCTAAAAAAGGTGATTTGTTCTGCTTATTTATTACTGAACGTGTTGCAAACTATATCGCTTATGCATGTAGTATCATCAGTGTAATGAGCAACCCGAAATATATTATCCTAGGCGGCGGAATGTCTGAAGCAGGAGATATTCTAATTGAAAATATTAAAACTGAATATAGAAACCTTACTTTTACACCTGCACAAAACGGCACTGAAATTGTGAAAGCACAATTAGGAAACGATGCCGGCATTACTGGTGCTGCAGGTTTAATAAAAACATATGTGATTGAAGAGGAGCGTGTTGAATAATGGCTATCGTAGACGTAGTCGTAATTCCAGTAGGAACAGAAGGTCCAAGTGTAAGTAAATATATTGCAGAAATTCAAACAAAATTAAAAGAATTCAAAGAACAAGGTATCATTGATTACCAACTAACACCTATGAATACCCTAATAGAAGGTGATTTGAAAGACTTATTGCATGTCGTTCAAGTAATTCATGAACTGCCTTTTGATAAAGGTCTAGACAGGGTATGTACTAATATAAGAATAGATGACCGTCGAGACAAATCTAGAAAAATGAATGATAAATTGGTCTCTGTTCAAAAACAATTAGACAAAAATAGTGGTGAAAAATAATGGAAATTTCATTTTTAACTTTAGGTATAGCGGATACAAACACTTATTTTATAGAAAATGAAGACAGTGTTTTACTTGTAGATCCATCAAGTGATGGGCAAGAGATTATTTCAAAACTTAAATCTATTGGCAAACCGTTGAAAGCAATCATTTTAACTCATGCGCACTTTGATCATATCGGTGCATTAGACGAAGTGTTGGAGCACTATGATGTGCCTGTTTATCTTCATAAAGAAGAATTTGATTTTCTTACTGAACCTGCAAAAAATGGTTCTGAAAAATTCAGTCAATATGGTTTAAAGCCTATTACAAGTCATGCAAAACCTATTGCACTCGATGAAGGTAAACATGATATCGAAGGATTCAATGTCGAAGTCATGCATACACCTGGTCATTCACCAGGAGGGCTCACTTTTATCTTTGATGATTTCGCATTAGTTGGAGATGCTTTATTTAATAACGGTATTGGAAGAACAGATTTATATCGTGGAGACTACGAAATATTAGTAGACTCTATACAAGATAAAATTTTCACTATAAAAGATGATCTACCGTTATATCCAGGACATGGCCCTTCTACCACTGTAGAAGGTGAACAATTAAATCCTTATCTACACGGCTAAAATTTAAAAGTAATATTCTCGGGGTCGGGACATAAATGTTCTGACTTCTAATAA
>NZ_KV797513.1:0-344 GCF_001809385.1 Staphylococcus sp. HMSC055C03 | reverse complement strand
ACATTCACTGTATCCGTTGTTTTATCTGGATAAGTCACTGTGACTGGAACTTCGAACTCGCCGCTTGTTTTACCGTCAGGTACTTTCGTTGTATCTACAGTAATAACTGGTTGATCTCCTTCTTTAGGGAAATCTGGAACGCTTACTTTGCCTTTGACTTCATCTTCAGTAGTCGCGCTGCCATATGGTTTAGTGATTTCTCCTGCAGTCGGTTCATATTTATCATTTTGCGGTTGTGGAGTCACTGTAACTTTGACTGTTACATGATCTCTTGTACCGTCTGGATATGTCACCGTTACTGGCACATCGAATTCACCTGGTGTTTGACCATTAGGTACTTTTGT
>NZ_KV797512.1:0-234 GCF_001809385.1 Staphylococcus sp. HMSC055C03 | reverse complement strand
CTTATCCAGATAAAACAACGGATACAGTGAATGTGAAAGTAACAGTTGGACCGAAAAATTCAGACACTTATGAACCAACAGTCCAACCGATTGAAAAACCATTTGGCCTAGGCACCACTGAACAAGAGGTCAAAGATAAAGTGACAGTACCTAACTTCCCAGCGGATAAAGGTACACCAGTGGTCACAGTGGATGATCCAACAAAAGTACCTAATGGTCAAACACCAGGTGAAT
>NZ_KV797511.1:0-121507 GCF_001809385.1 Staphylococcus sp. HMSC055C03 | reverse complement strand
TTAGTAACAGACGACATCGATAAAGGTGTTAAAGGTTCAGACGTACTTTACACAGATGTTTGGGTATCTATGGGTGAACCAGACGAAGTTTGGGAAGAACGTATCAAATTATTGAAACCTTACCAAGTAAACCAAGACATGATCGAAAAAACAGGTAACCCACATGTTATTTTCGAACACTGCTTACCTTCATTCCACAACACTGACACAACAATCGGTAAACAAATCTTTGATAAACACGGCTTAAAAGAAATGGAGGTTACAGATGAAGTCTTCGAAGGCAAACATTCTGTAGTATTCCAAGAAGCTGAAAACCGTATGCACACTATCAAAGCTGTGATGGTTGCGACTCTAGGAGATATTGGATAAGGAGGACATAAAGTATGGCTAAAATCGTAGTAGCATTAGGAGGAAATGCCTTAGGCAATTCCCCACAAGAACAATTAAAGCTAGTGGAAAACACATCAAAATCACTTGTAGCATTGATTCAAAAAGGCCACGAAGTAGTCATCAGTCACGGCAACGGTCCGCAAGTCGGCAGTATCAACCTAGGATTAAACTTTGCGGCAGAACATGATCAAGGTCCAGCCTTCCCATTCCCAGAATGTGGTGCAATGAGTCAGGCGTACATTGGTTATCAGCTACAACAAAGTTTACAAAACGAACTACACAATTTAGATATTAAGAAACCTGTTGTGACTTTAGTCACACAAACAGTGGTTTCTAAAGAAGACCCAGCATTTGAAAATCCAACAAAACCAATTGGTAAATTCTATGACAAAGATTTAGCAGATACAATTGCTAAAGAACGTAAATACACATTCGTAGAAGATTCTGGTCGTGGCTACCGTCGTGTAGTCCCTTCTCCACAGCCAATTGAAATTGTTGAGCTACCAAGTATTGAAGATTTAATCAATAACGGATCACTCGTTATTGCTGGTGGTGGCGGCGGTATCCCTGTTGTTAAAGACGACCGCGGCGACTTACACGGTGTAGACGCAGTAATCGACAAAGATAAATCAAGTGCGATTCTTGCGGCACACATCAAATCTGATAAGTTAATCATTTTAACTGCAGTCGATTATATCTTCATCAACTTCGGTAAAGAAAACGAAGAAAAATTAACTAAAGTCACTACTGCTGATATGGAAAAATATATTGAAGAAGGTCAATTCGCTAAAGGTAGTATGTTACCTAAAGTTGAAGCATCTCTTCAATTCATTGAAAAGAATCCAGAAGGCGAAGTACTCATTACTTCTCTAGAAAATCTAGATGCTGCATTAGAAGGCAAAGTGGGTACAGTGATTACAAAATAATTCGCTATTGATGGTAGGTAATGCTCAATAGATAGTGAATCATGACAGATATATTGATTATAAAAAGTGCCTGAACATGCTTGAACAATCTCACATTTGTTACAACTTGTTCAGGCCTTTTATAAATATTTTGTTACATAATTTATATTCAAGTCCTATCATACACAGAATTTTGAATGAGCGGATCTCGCTGATTCAAAAAAATTTTACGCAAAAATAAAGAGTATTCTTACACTTTAATCTTTGATAACTTTTTTAAGTCCTGCGTTGGATAGCTTTTGAATATAAATTTAACAGCCGAAGAATGTCAAAGTCTATATATCTATCGATAGTCTCTATGACATTTGAAGCTGGAACTAATATATAAATAAAGCGTATGGGCTGAATAAAATGTATCTTGTCTTTTTTATCTGACATTCGAATATGATAACTGCATTTTTGAGATTCCCTTGCTTATAAGGAGATGATTATAATGGATCATGCAAATCAAATGGATGCTGCTAAAGAATCAACAGAGCCCCCTAAAAAGAAGAAAAAATTTAAACTTCGTATGCCTGGTGCCTTTGCCATTTTGTTCATTTTAACAATCGTTGCTGTTATTGCGACATGGCTGATTCCAGCGGGTGCGTATTCTAAATTATCTTATGAACCAGGGTCTGATCAATTAAAAATTGAAAACCCTCATAAAGAAATTAAGAAAGTGCCGGGAACCCAAGAAGAATTAGATAAAATGGGCGTCAAAATCAACATAGAACAGTTTGAATCCGGCGCAATTAATAAACCTATTTCTATCCCAGATACTTACGAAAGATTAAAACAAAATCCAGCAGGACCTGACCAAATTACAAGCGCAATGGTTCACGGAACAATTGAAGCCGTTGATATTATGGTATTCATCTTTGTACTCGGTGGACTGATTGGTGTTGTAAGTGCCAGTGGTTCATTTGAATCTGGATTACTTGCGTTAACGAAAAAGACTAAAGGTCATGAGTTTATGCTCATCTTCATGGTTTCTATCCTGATGGTACTCGGAGGAACCTTGTGTGGTATTGAAGAAGAGGCCGTCGCCTTCTATCCAATACTAGTGCCAATATTCATAGCAATGGGTTATGACTCAATTGTCTGTGTAGGGGCCATATTCTTGGCCAGTTCCGTCGGAACAACCTTCTCAACAATTAACCCATTCTCAGTAGTTATCGCCTCTAACGCTGCAGGTATTGCCTTCACTGAAGGGCTATACTGGCGTATCGCAGGTTGTATCATTGGTGCAATCTTTGTTATTGGTTATTTATATTGGTATACACAAAAAATCAAAAAGAATCCAAAAGCTTCTTACTCTTATGAAGACCGTGAGAAATTCAATGAACAATGGTCTGTTATGGGTAAAGATGCACATGCGGATCAATTCACTTGGCGTAAGAAAATCATTTTAATCTTGTTCGTTATCCCATTCCCACTTATGGTTTGGGGTGTAATGACTCAAGGTTGGTGGTTCCCAGTCATGGCCGCAATGTTCTTATCTGTAACGATTATTATCATGTTCATTGCAGGTATGGGTAAACAAGGATTAGGAGAAAAAGGAACAGTCGATGCCTTTATTAATGGTGCTTCTAGTTTAGTAGGTGTATCATTAATCATCGGTTTAGCGCGTGGTATTAACTTAGTTATGAATGAAGGGTTAATTTCAGATACAATCTTGAAATTCTCATCTGACATCGTATCTCATGTGAGTGGTCCGATATTCATTATTATCTTATTGATTATCTTCTTCTTCCTAGGATTTATCGTACCATCATCTTCTGGTCTAGCAGTACTGTCTATGCCGATTTTCGCACCGCTAGCAGATACTGTTGGCATTCCAAGATTTGTTATTGTAACTGCTTATCAATTCGGACAATACGCAATGTTATTCTTAGCACCTACAGGACTTGTAATGGCAACATTACAAATGTTGGATATGAGATACTCACACTGGTTCCGATTCGTATGGCCAGTTGTAGTATTCGTACTTGTATTCGGTGGTGCAATGTTAGTAACACAAGTATTAATCTACTCATAATTAAAACAAAATTAAATAGGTATTCTGAAGCAGAGATCTGAATAGGTCTCTGCTTTTACATTTATAATAGGAAGAAACTCATGATTTTTTAGTAAAACAGTAAAATTAGTGTACCTATCCAGTAAAAAAAGTGATAGTAAATAATGGATCGCTGAACAAGTAATATTTTATTACATTGACGAATAACAAATTTATGTATAAATAAAAGAGGCTCATCGTAAACAATTACGATAAGCCTCCACACTTATGAATGATAAAAAGTTATTAAATCTAATGATTTTTACGATACGCATCCAACATATCTTAAAAAATTCTACTTAATTTTAAAGCTTTGGTTTAAACCGCTGCAGTAATTCTCTTTTTCTCATACTGCATCAATTTAAACCCACCTATATGGTGTTTAATAATAATAGGGACACTAACTTTTTTACGCATCCTATTTGTGACGATTTCTCTCTCTATGTCTCAAATAAAAATTCATTTTCTTTTTCTCTCGAATTTTGTATTACAAATTTTCTATATCTCATTGTGATACGAACTTGTAAATAATAGTTGTATCCTTAAAGAAGGAGTGAATTTCTAATACCGATGTTTGTCTAACTGGATTTCTAACCAGAAATAATATAACCGTTATGCGAAAGATTGCCTTTCGTTAGTTATTTTTTTACCAGCTACAAACCTAATCGGTCAGGTCAATTGAATTACTGTGCTGTTAAACCTTCATGAAGTTCGATCTCTATTTATGAACTCAGCAATTCAATCTTGCACAGTACGCGCACCTTTCACAGCTGCAAATACAAATTGGACTTTGGCCTGTTTTTCTCTCAATTTGTATCAAAGTTGGATTCCTTTTTTGAGAGGTGTTTGTCTTGTGCATGGCTAAATATTAGCATCATGTTTTTTGATAGTCAAGAAAAATCTTAAAATTTTTATGGATTTTTTTACAATCATTACGGTTTCATACAATTTCTTGGTGGTTATCACTATCATAAAGTAAAAAATGTTATTTTTCTAAAACCGCACCACAACAACGATTAAAGTAATTTAGCAATATCAAAAAAATCTTGAATTTGTGTTTTTCGAGTTTTAGTGTTGAAAAAACCTTTGTGGTTTACGATAATTTTTTCGCTATATATGAAGTAAAATATTATCGTGATTTTTTTAATAAAAGTTCTTTACTTATCAAAAGTTATCCTATATACTTTTTCTTGTCTTCAAAGCAAGACAAAGATGCTGTCATTTTCTTTTTTGTTTTGAAGCGCAACTTTTAAATTCACAACTTGATGACCCGCCCTTTTTGGGCGGTTTTTTGTTTCTAACAAAGCAAAAAGGCCAGATCATAAAGATAACTTTATGATCCAGCCCAATCAGAATAGAATGTCTAGTCTCATGCTAGAAACGGTTATGTAGCTTCTCGGAAAGACTACATGCTAAAATCTTAGCACTCCCCTATTTCTATTGTCAATCTAATATTTTAAATTTTAAATGAATGTAACCACGCTTTAATTTCTGATAAAAACATACATCTTCTTATCGTTTGCAATATATTCAATTAATCAAAAGAATGGTTAGCTTCTCATTAAATACATCAACCGTTTTAAAATCATATTAAGCAGCTATTTAAAGGCATTCAAACATTCTCTCTGTTTATATTCTAAGTCCTTTTTCATTGTTTGAAATTCAGTATTATCAAACTGTTTTATTATTTTATCGAAAAAGGTGTTTACAAAAATTAAAAAGCACTTTATAATTCAACTATCTCATTACCTCTCTTTGAGGTACATCACTTTGATATAACACTATATCCCACTCACTTTATTTCATAGCGTTCAATACCATTTCCTCTTACGTTAATATCACATTATTTTCCCTTTAGTCGACAGTCGACATTGTAGTTTTATTTTCAAGTAATACTCTAATTGATTCACAAACTAACTGAACAACTTAGAAACACGCAATTGATACATAACACAACTCAATCTTGTTTAAGATTATCGCAGTTATTTCCAAACCATATTAATTCTAGACATCAGAGAAAGGAAATTTTAATATGCCATATTTTATCCAATACATACTCCCTATACATGAATTTACGAGTATCACAATTCATAACTTCAATCTTTACTTCCCACTGACAGGTGTGCGCTTATGAATAAGCTCTACATGACTATAAATTAATTTACTTTCAATTTAGCTTACACATTATTAATTCAATGACATCCAGACAGGAGAATATTTTCATGACTCAATTTCATAAAGAACCGCACATGACCTACCCTATTTCAAACTTAGTTTCTGAAATCAAAGAAAGCAACATGGATATTGATTCAAAGAAAGAGTTGATTTCTTTAACACAACATCTTCATCATGAATATCCACTCAACGTAGTAAAAATATTACGTGACAATTATATCCCTATCTCAAACTTAACTACTGAGGCTTACCAACAAGGTTATCGTCTTAAAATGGGGCAACTGGATATCAACTTTCCTAAACGTCTGTTCACTGAATTCGAACCTTCTGTTGTCTTAAGTTATGCATTACCTGAAGCAGCGATGTGTATTTCATTGCTGGAAAATCATGTTCATGGTTTAACACAAGGTTCAATTCATAATGCGCTCTATTATTTTTGGGGACACTCCATCACTGAATCTCACATCTCTCATTTAAAAAGTGTATTGAGTCTTAAAACAAATACATGGCGCAAACGTTTGCTTGATTGTACTCACTATCACTTTATTCATGCGCATGCCCTTCAACTCCCTGTATTTGACGGTGCACATATTGACTTTGCGAAACTCTATACAATCACTGGCATCAATGAATATGGATATAGAGATATTTTAACTTTGACTGTTTCTTTTGAAGAAGAAAATGTGGTTTGGACACAACTCTTCAATGAATTGAAAAATCGTGGGATGAATCCGCCTTTAATGATTTCAGCTGACCTATCACCTGCTTTAATGAAAATATGTTCAAAACATTTTCCAACGATGAAATATCAAGTATGTTCTAGATCTATGAGAATTGCGTTGAATGAAGCTTTTGAACGTGTCTTAAATACTGATGACTATGCTGAACCACCAAAAGACGTTGCGAAACAAGCACGTCAACTGGTAGCTGCACTATTCGAGCCTAATACTGAATATCAAGTCAATGTAGAAATCAAAAAAGAATTAGTAAAAATAACGAAAGACTATTCAAGTTTTGAGGAAGGTATAAATTTATTAAATCAATACTTTGAAAGCTGCTTTACGTATCTGACAATACCTGTCGCACCTAACTACAACTATGTACTGACAAGTAATAGCGCAGAACGTATCAATAAAGAAGTTAAAAAAATGAGTGAATGCCCTTATGTTTATGCGAGCCCAGAATCAGCAGAGCTGGCGATTTCTTGTTTTATGAAACACTTGGAGTTCAACAACTTCTTTAAACGTATAAAACTTAAAAACAGAGAGCTCTATTAAATAATTAAAGGACTGCGCTAAGCAGTCCTCACATGTTATAACTCTGTATATTTTTTATTTGAATCTTTAGCTTTCTCTACTGGATACTTAATCGCATTTTTCTTCAACTTTTCGCGGATAATATCATCAATATTCATCTCTAAGTTATCCGCAATCATGTAGCTGTATATCAAGACATCTGCCAACTCTTCAGCGATACGCTCACGCTTTGTCTCGTTGACTTCTTCAGGCTGTTTCCACTGATACAGTTCTAAAAGTTCAGATGCTTCAAGCGATAAAGAAATTGCGAGATCTTTTTCATTATGATAAGGTCTCCAGTTTCTCGCATTACGAAAATCATTAATTTCTTGGATGAGTTGTTCTATATTATTCATGGTCTATACCTCCATTAGCGGCACGTTTAAGTTCATTTTGTAAAGCTTCATCTACTGCGTAAATATATAAGCCGTTGACGCCGCGTGTTAATAAGACGTTTAATTCATTCTTAAGCAATTCTTCTGTGAATTTAGCTTTAGTGTTATCTGAGAGTGTTCTATTTCTAGTTGCTTTTTGATTATAACTCTCTGAACCGTCAAAAATAATTTTACCATCTCTAAATTTAACAGATGGACCAATAATCACACCTGCATAATTTAAATCGAAGCCTTGTACGGTAAATGTTGAACCTACTTCATCAATAGTTTGACTTTGTTCAGGCCAAGATAAAGATTTTTCTCGTTTACTAACTTTGAGTTGACTGTTCCAAGGCATGCTCCATTCACCAATACGTACACGCCAATAATCCGCGTCTTCAGGTGCTTTACTATTATACTTCCAGTCATACGTTGCGAGTAAACGTGAAATACCAGAGTCTTGAGATTGAGCTTTATTTCGTATTGCTTGTTCTAGCTGCTTAGGTTGATCAAATATTTTAATATCATACTTATCATCTTCAGGAATATTATCAATGGTTTGTTTATCTATGAGGCGACGAATCCAATCTACAGTATCTTCATTACTATTGATGCGCATTTGATTATTAAGATGTATGTGATTGTTATTTGCTTTAGTTTCTGACACCAATTTTTCTAACTGGTCTGCTTCTATCACTTGTTCAGTACTTAAGATTTGGTTTCTATCAAATACCGCAATAACTACTTTTGCTCGGGCAATTAAATCTTTCAGTTGGTTTTGTCCACGGTAAGATTGCTTACCTTGTGTCCATAATAAGTGCGCTTCATCTACAATGATTACATCTACTTTATCCTCAGTACTGCGCTGATTAATAAAGCTGGTAGGTTTGTTTACTATCGCTTGTTTTTTATTCTTTGGATCATACAACCCTAATTTCTTCGCAATTTCTTGATAAACTTTTAATTGTTCATCATGATTGACTAACAAATACACACTTAAAGGCTGGTTATCATTTTCTTCTAACAACATACGTTTTAAATCAAAGAATAAGCTGCTCATTAATACAGTTTTACCTGAACCCGCTTCACCTTCTACCAACACCAGCTGTTCTTCTAAGTTATTATGTAACGCTACTTTAATCTTACCCGTTATCGCTTCTTTAGCTTTATTTTGTTCCTGAGTCAATTTATGAAACGGGGAAGCTTTGAATATCGCTGAATCTCTAATAATACTTTCTACTGGGAACAAAATATTATTCTCTTTATTCAACTTCTTCCAAATATCCGTAAAGATATCATCTAATTGATCAGCTGTATAATAATCGTTTTGTTGGTTTGCTCTCTTATTATAGATGTATTCAATGCTATCAACACTTGATAAATACTGCATCAAACGATTCTCCACATCTAACGTTAGAGATTTATTGAAATAGCGATGACCAATCACATACATAGTCGACGTTAACGACAACGAAAAATCTGCCCAATAAGGTACTGTCTTCGCATCCGTCAATAAATGCTGAGAAGTACGCTCCTTAATATCAGCTGTCTCCCCTACATACACCTTAAAACCCTTTTGCTTATCATCATTAATGATATAAACCGTAGGATACTTCAACAGATACTTCGAATCCTCAGAGCCTTCCCATACGTCCACAAAATGATTTAAATCCTCCATTGAATACTTTATTTGTTTAATTATCGGCTTTCTTTTCCTATTCATTTTAATCACCTAATACACCATTAATATTGTAGTAATAAAATACTACACACCCGTTTAAGATAATTATAAGTGTCAGTGAATAGGAAAACAATAAAACCACCATACGATTCAGCTTCCAAAATACATTTATACACAATGTATTTTTCTTTCATGTTCTTTTAATACCGTTCTCTTTAATTTTAGCCTTTATATACTGATTCTCATTTTATAAACAGTAATTACATATCAGTTGTAATTTTTAATCGATGAATGCTTCTAACTTTAATACTAATCATTGATTTATCACAAATTGCTACTCAATATTCCTGTAAATTTTTTAGAGTTGCACATATTTATTTGAATATTTAGAAAATATTAAGTAAAATGAGAATAAACTAAGTAAGCGCTTACATAGTGAATGTTTACTTGTTTCCACCTTTTATATTAAGGAGGCGATAATTTGAAACAATATGACTTAGTTGTTATTGGCGCTGGCCCTGGTGGTTATGTTTCTGCTATTCGAGCAGCACAATTAGGTTTAAAAGCAGCTATCGTTGAAAAACAGTATTTTGGGGGAACCTGTTTAAACGTTGGCTGTATACCATCCAAATTATTATTAGAATATGGTAAAAAAGTTCAAAACATTAACATTGCTGACTCTTGGGGAATACACACTGAAAATTTAGACATAGATTATTCTAAATTGCTCTCTAAATCGAAGACAGTAATTTCTCAATTAACTGGCGGTGTTGAGTATTTACTTAAACAAAACAAAGTTGATCAGATTAAGGGTGAAGCAATTGTAAACGAAGACTTAACCATTAAAGTTGATCAGCAAACCATCAAGGCTAAAGACATTATTCTTGCAACTGGCAGTACTCCATTCGTTCCTCCTATCCCTGGACTAAAAGAAACAAACTATCACACTACAGACACTATCTTCAAAATCGAAAAACTACCAAAGCAATTAGCAGTAATTGGTGGTGGCGTTATTGCTACAGAAATCGCATCATCAATGGCTGACTTAGGTGTTAAAGTGACAATTATAGAAGTCGCTGATGATATCTTACTCACTGAAACTAAAGAAATCCGCTCCGTATTAAAAGAACATTTAGATTCTCAAGACATTACAATTTTAACGCAATGCACAATTGATAAGGTTACCCAAGATCATATCCAATTAAAAGATCAAAAAGATATTAACTTTGATACCCTGCTTGTCGCTACTGGCAGAAAACCGAACCTTCAAGTCATTAATAAACTCAATATCGAAAAAGATGAAAAATCATTTTTAAAGGTTGATACAAATTATCAAACTAGCATCCCACACATTTATGCCGTTGGAGATTTAGTAAATAGTTATCAGCTTGCTCATGCTGCGAGTGCTGAAGGAATCGTGGCAACAGAAAGTATTGCTGGTTTAAAACCTAAAGCAATTCAAAATGAAATGATTCCACGTTGTATCTATACGCGTGTGGAAGCCGCTTCAGTAGGTTTATCTCAAGAACAAGCAGAAGAACAAGGTTATAAAGTTAAAACAGTCGAAGCTCAATTCCAAAGTAATGCTAAAGCTTTGATTGAGGGAGAGACAGATGGTTTTATTCAACTCGTTATTGATACTCAATATAGTGAAATATTAGGTGGTTTTATTACCGGGCCTAATGCTACTGAGTTAATTGGTGAACTGCTAGGTGTAAAAGTATCTGAAGGAACAATAGAAGAATTATCGCAAGTGATTCAACCTCACCCTTCTCTTTTAGAAGTAATGGGAGAATCTGCAGATAGTTATCTAAATAAAGCAATTCATAAATAGCTATTTTTAAGGGGGAATTAGTTATGAATAAAGAAGAAGCACGCTGGATCTATAAAACAATGAATGAAATCCGTGAATTTGAAGACAAAGTACATGAGATATTTGGTAAAGGAGAAATCCCTGGATTCGTGCATCTATACGTTGGCGAAGAAGGTGTCGCAACGGGTGTAATGGCTTTATTAGAAGATGATGACTATATCACGAGTACACACCGAGGACACGGACATGCTATTGCTAAAGGTTGCGACTTAAACGGTATGATGGCTGAAATCATGGGTAAACGAGACGGCTTAGGCCATGGTAAAGGTGGCTCAATGCACGTGGCAGAAATAGATAAAGGTATGCTCGGTGCCAATGGTATTGTAAGTGGCGGTTTCGGCTTAGCAACTGGTGCTGGTATTTCTTTAAGAAACCAAGGCAAAAATAATGTTGCTGTATGCTTCTTTGGAGATGGTGCAGCAAACGAAGGAAACTTCCATGAAGGCTTAAACTTCGCTTCGATTTTAAAACTGCCTGTTATCTTCGTTTGTGAAAACAACCAATTTGGTGAAGGTACTACACATAAATATGCAAGTGCATCAGAAACAATTGCTGAGAGAGCTTCAGCTTATAACATGCCTGGTGTTTATGTAGATGGAATGAATGTAGTAGAAGTATATGATGCAGCAAAAGAAGCTATCGAACGTGCTAAAAATGGCGAAGGTCCTACGCTTATAGAGTGTGATACTTATCGTAAGTATGGACACTTTGAAGGCGATGAACAAAAAGTAAAATCAAAAGAAGACCGAAATGCTGATCGTAATCCAACTGAAGAATTCCGAAAATATGCCATTGAAAATGACTTGTTAACTGAAGATGAAGCAAATGAAATTGAAACAGCTGCGAAAAAAGCTGTAGAAGATGCAGTAGAATTTGGTGAAAATAGTGAATTACCAGATTTAGATTCTTTATATAAAGATGTATTTGCATAAGCTTAAAGGGGGAACTGACAATGGGAGAAGAACGTAAAATCACATTTATGAAAGCCGTAAACGAAGCAATGGATATTGCGATGGAACAAGACGAAAACGTTATATTAATTGGTACTGATGTAGCCGGCGGTGCAGATGTAGATCACTTACAAGATGATGATTCATTCGGCGGTGTATTCGGTGTTACAAAGGGATTAGTTAAAAAATATGGACGTAATCGCGTGATCGATACACCTATCGCTGAACATATTACTTTAAGTTCCGCAGTCGGTGCTGCTGCAACAGGCTTAAGACCTGTGGCAGAATTAATGTTCAATGATTTTATCGGGTTTGGACTTGATCCTATTTTAAACCAAGGTGCAAAAATGAGATATATGTTTGGCGGTAAAGCCAAGATTCCAATGGTAGTTAGAACTGTCCATGGTGCTGGCGCTGGTGCCGCGGCGCAACACTCACAAACACTATATAATATTTTTGCTAGTATTCCTGGTGTTAAAGTAGTAGTCCCTTCTAATCCATATGATGCTAAAGGATTACTTTTAGCAGCGATTAAAGACGATAATTTAGTTGTTTACTCAGAAGACAAAACATTACTAAGTATGAAAGGTGACGTCCCTGAAGAAGACTATATTGTTGAAATTGGAAAAGCTAATGTTGTACAAGAAGGCGATGACTTAACAATTGTAGCAATAGGAAAAATGGTACAGACAGCTTTAGACACTGCTGAAAAGTTATCTGAAGATAATATTTCAACTGAAGTCATCGACTTACGCTCAATTTCTCCATGGGATGAAGAAGCGGTATTAGAATCAGTAAAGAAAACAGGTCGTTTGATTGTGATAGATGAATCTAATCCTCAATGTAATATAGCTGGAGATGTCGCTTCAGTAATTGGTGATATTGGATTCGATTACTTAGATGGACCTATTAAAAAGGTTACTGCTCCAGATACACCTGTACCTTTCGCTCAAAACTTAGAACAAGCATACATTCCAAGTGTAGAAAAAGTATTAGATGTAGCTGATGAACTAATTGCTGATTTAAAGAAAGTAAAATCTTAAGTTAAGGGGGTGGATAAAATGAGCACAAATATTATGATGCCTAAACTAGGCATGACAATGAAAGAAGGAACTGTTGAAGAATGGCATGTACAAGAAGGTGATTCAGTAAATAAAGGTGACATCATCGTTTCAATCAGTTCAGAAAAATTAACACAAGATGTTGAAGCCCCTGCTGACGGAACTATTATAAAAATCACTACTCAAGCCGGTGAAGAAGCGAAAGTCAAAACACCTATTGGGGTTATAGGAGAAAGCGGAGAGACTGTTGAAGAAAGTGAGCAAGAAAACAGTTCAGAAAAAGATGAAACTTCTGAAGAAAAAGATGTGAATTCAAATGATACTAACGAGTCTCCATCTCCTAAAGAAGTTAGTGCTACTCAAAATAAAGGAGAACGTATATTCATTTCTCCTCTGGCACGCAATATGGCAGATAAAAACAATTTAGATATCTCTCGTATCGAAGGCACAGGTGGAAATGGAAGAATTACTAAACTTGATATACAGCGTGTTCTTGAAAATGGATTAGATAAAGAGAGTCAAGATACAACTGATACACCTTCTGCTGCTTCTGTTCCATCTTCTACTGCAGGAGAAGGATTAAATCCAATACGTAAACGTATTGCTCAAAATATGCGTCAGAGTCTCGAACAAACAGCACAACTTACTCTGCACCGTAAAGTTAATGCTGATCCATTATTATCATTTAAAGAAAAATTAGCTACAGAGTTAAGTAATGCTGGACAAGATGTGAAGTTATCTATCACAGCATTGCTCGCTAAGGCTGTAGTATTATCACTAAAAGAGTATAAAAAAATTAATGTCCGCTATGAAAATGGTGAGCTTCAAGAATTTGATGAAGTACATCTAGGTATTGCGACATCATTAGATGATGGACTGATGGTGCCTGTGATTAAAGAAGCGGATAGTAAAAGCATCGGTGCATTAGCAAATGAAATTAAAGATTCTGCAGAAAAAGTACGCAATGGTGAAACTAATGATGTTGTCTTATCTGGTGCTACATTTACGATCACTAATATGGGTACAAGTGAGATTGAGTACTTTACTCCAATTTTAAATGTGGGTGAAGCGGGTATCCTAGGTGTTGGTGCTATGCAATCAGAAGTTGTTATACAGGATGGCAATGTAAAGCAAATTCAACGTTTACCACTCAGTCTAACATTTGATCACCAGTTATTAGATGGTGCTGATGCTGCAGAGTACTTAAAAATGCTTGCGAAGTATATCGAAAATCCATATTTGTTAATTTTATAGAACATGAATAAAATCGGAATTATCATAAGTATTTACGATAATTCCGATGCTTTTTTATTTAATTGGCGTTGCAACATTATTTACTAGTTCATCTAGCCCTCATATATTATCTATTCCATTTGTGTCTAACCATTTTATTACATTCTCTTTAGATACATTATATGCTTCTATCGCTCCACTTCATGTTGCTTTTCCACAAAGCATGTCATTAAATCTAGACCCTTATTCACTTTCAAACAACAATGTTTCCTTATATGATTGAATTATTACTCCTATACTAAATATATAAATTTAATACTTCATTTGATTAATCATCTAATTTCTTAAACTGTTTATATTAATCGCCTAACACACCATCAACATTGTAGTAAGTATACACTAAACCCCTCTTTAAAATAATTATAAATGTCTGTGAACAGTAGGAAATAAAATCGCTATACAAATATGTATAAATAATAATATGTTTACAAATAGTGTTTTAACTTCCTTGATCTAACTCATCTAAATAATTAATAACTAGTCGTCAAATCTATGCTTATATTCATAACAAAATATAGTATTGCTTAACCCTTAATGATATGATTAATATAAATTAAGTTTATTTATCGTAAAATTTTGAATCACAAATTACGTACTAGTTTTAAAGGGTTTTTAATAAATAATAGTAACTCGAGGAGAGTGGATAAATTGGGATATAGAATTGAAACACGTACTTTTGAAGAATTGCAAGGCAAATTAAATTTACCGAACTTCCAAAGAGCACTTGTATGGTCTAATAACCAAAAAAAAGAGTTTTTTAATACTCTTAAAGATGGATTTCCCTTTGGTTCTATTTTGTTGTATGAATACGAAAGAGAAAAAACTAAAGATAATGAAAATAGATACAGTTTAATAGATGGACTACAAAGATATTCTACAATGTTGGATTTCAAAGATAATCCTACAAACTATATTGAATTTGATGAATTTGCTGAAAGAATAGCTAGACTTTATAAAAATGCATCTAAAAGTACCACTAACGAAGTTGTGAATTTCTCTAAAGATACTTTATTAGAAATAGTAAAACAAAATAACGATCCTAATTCACCAAATACAAGAGCAACAGCTCTTTCCAAGAAAGTGATAGACAAATTTCCTGCTTTAGATGACCAAGATATACGTGATGAAATAACAGAAATTCAACAAGAAGTCACTGAATTTTTTAATAACCAATTAAATATTAGCAAAGTCAAGATACCATGCATTATTTTTGAAGGTGATGAAACACAACTTGCTGAAGTTTTTCAAAGATTGAATAGCGGCGGGAAAAAATTATCAAAATATCAAGTTTTTGCAGCTCATTGGGATAAATATAATATTGAATTAAGTAAAGCTGAGTATAGTAATAAAATTTTGGATAATATTATTGATAGATATGAAACTTTGAATAATGATCGGGGCATACTTATTGAAGATTTTGACCCTCAAGAGATGAGAAATAGTCGTGAAATTAACTTATCCGAATTTTGTTATGGTTTAGGTAAAATACTTGCTGAAGAATTGTATATCTTCTTTGATAAAATAAGTGAAGACATATGTAACGAATTAGGTTTTCAAACTATGTTAATGATATTTGATATCCCGACCTCTAAAATGAATACTTTACCTCACTTCCATAAATACTTAAAAAACGGTAATAATATAGAAGATATGGTTAGTAAAATTGTAGGTGTGTATAAAATCATTAACAATAAATTCGACAATATATTTACTTTGTCATCTTTAACAAGAAAGAAAAAACATGAAACAAAGTCATTTACCCGTTTACAAATCATGTCATTCTTCGCATCATTATGGCAAGTTTCATATTCGCTTATACTTGATGAAACAAAAGATAGTTTATATATAAAAGAAAAACAAGGAAGAAAAAAAGAGCGTCAGAAAATTTTAGATAATATTGTTAGCTATTCTATTTATGACATCATAAGAAATTACTGGTCTGGAACCGGAGATAAAAAGTTAATGGATATTTATATAAATAAAAACAATAGATATTCAAATGCATTACCAAAAGAAATTTTTATGAATGAACTACTTCGTTGGAACGACGAAAGTATAAATAAATCTAGCGTAAATATCCAATCTGACGAAAAAATGATAATATCATGCATTGCAAATACTCACTCTGATTTTTATAAAGGTCTAAATGATAACTTTGATTATGAACATATTTTCTCAAGAAAGTTATACAATAAACATAAAAATAATCATTTAATACCGGCAGGTGCTTTAGGTAATATAATGCTATTAGATGAAGGCTCTAATCGTAAAAAGAAAGAAAAATTTCTGTATGAAATTTTTAATTTAGATAATATTAATAAGGAAGATACTCACGAATATAACTACATAAAATACAGTAGTTATCCTGAAAAACGAGTTATAGACAAAATAGAATTTGATCTAGTAGCAGGAGAATATGATTCTCTTATAAATATGATTAAAACCAGAGGAGATTTAATTATTAAAGAGCTTACTAATTCTTTATATTCATAGATCTTACTTCTTATCTTCTCGTCACTACTTTTTAAACTATTTTTTATTAAATAGAATAAGTCATGCATCTATATGAGTCATACAGGTATGCATGACTTACTTATTTCTATCGATAAACTTATTAATCATTTATAACAATTAGCGAATTTGCCCTGTCTCTTACCATATTTTTTACTACTAATTTGCTAATTTTATACATACATTAATATTTTATACAAAACAATTTACTTCACTTAACTATCTTACTTTTATCCATGTTCACTTACTTAATAAAAATTTCTAATAGTATACGTAAGCCTTGAATCTCTATAACTCGTATAGAAGTTCAAGGCTTATTTAATATTTATAGATCTAACTACTCATTCATAAAACAATATTCCACTATTCTTCTTTAAACCAATTGGAGATTTCTCCTCTTCTCGCAGCAAACTTCATCTTTGAAATTGAACTGTTCTTTATAACTACAGTATATCTATAGCTTGTTTCTACTAGTTTAGCTATGTTTTTTAATTCTTCTGGTTCTTTTCCATCTATCCCTAAATATCTAGTGAATACTATAAAATATCTATCCGTAGGCAAAACTTCTTTAGCTTGATTTACCATGTATTCAATAAATTGATTAATTATAACTATTTCCTCTACGCTATTTTCAGTTTCTCTTTCAATAAACCTCAGTTTATTATCAATGAATTCATCTTCTTTAAGATTATCCATTTCTTCATCTAATGATATTTGGTTATAAACACACATTCCCATGAACTTTTTTAAGTTGAATAATTGCTTTTCAGAAACCCCAATCTTCTCCCTCAACAATGCATCTAACTTATCTTCATCCAGAAAGTGATTTTGCGACATTAAACGATTCATATAATTTATCTGTTCTTTTTCAAACGTGGGAATTTTATATGAAGATTTGTGATCATCTATATTCTTTCTGACATAATACTGAACTCTGAAATACTTATCATATTGAAAAGAGCTTTCATTATCTAAATTAAACTTTTCCATTATATTGAGCAATCCTTCATATCCATACGATATTAAATCTTGCTTTTCTAAAATCGTTTCTTTTATCTGTAATATATTTTGTTCAACCACTTTATCAACAGTATGATGATTCAGCATAATGAACTTGTTTGCCCAATACTCTTTTTCCTTTTCATCACACGTTCTCCAATTTTTTATACATTCGATACTCTGAACATTTATTTCCTCTTTTGTAGATCGATCCATTACATTCCTATTTCTATCTTTTGATGTTGTATTCATTTGTTGTCCTTCTTTTCTATATTTTTTAGAACGATTGATTTAAAACCTGCTTCAATTTCTACAATATGAACGCCTACCTCTCACATTTATTTTTATCACTCATAAACTACTCTCCTTTTTCTATACATTTATCAGCATGGAAATGCGAACATACAAATTATACATGCTTTTGCTCTACATTTTGTTTACCAAAAAAGCAAAATAAGTGTCATTTACCTCTTCACTTTCTATATGTTTAACGTTACAATGAGTTCATTCACACAATTTTCTGATTATTACAATAATTATTATAGGAGGAGATAACTATGAATCGAAGACAACACTACTGGAAAGATTGGCGATTACATGTCTTAGTATTAGCCATTGTTGTGATTTGTGAATTAATTGGCCCATTCGATATTCCATTAGGGGTTACGTCTATTTTATTATTACCTGTAGTTTATGGAGTTGTCTTAGGTTTATTAGCTTATTTCACTCCTTTGGTTGGTAAGAAACAAGCCAAAAACTCAGAGCCTATGGTTTTTATTTCTGTTGCTATTTTAATTGCGAAATTTGGTACTGAAGCAGGACCTGCACTTCCTAAAATTATCGCGGCAGGCCCAGCATTAGTTTTACAAGAGCTTGGTAACTTAGGTACGATTTTCCTTTCTTTGCCGTTAGCAATTATGCTTGGACTACGTCGTGAGGCTATCGGTATGACACACTCTATTGGTAGAGAAGCAAATATGGCGTTAATTACAGAAAAGTTCGGAATTGAATCACCAGAATGGCGTGGTGTCATGTCTATGTATATCTTCGGAACAATTTTCGGTGCGATATTCTTTAGTATCTTTTCAGGTTTGATCGCATCCATCATACCTTTACATCCATTGGCTTACGCAATGGCGACTGGTGTTGGTAGTGGCGTTATGTCAGCTGCTGCAGTTGGTCCTATTATTGAAATGTTCCCAAGCTATGCTAGTGATATTAAAGCATTCTCAGGAGTCAGTAACTTATTAACATCAGTAACAGGATTATATATGGGTATCTTAATCGCATTACCATTAACAATTCGTTACTACAATGGTGTTATGAAGGTTAAAGCTAGACTACAAAAAAGTACAAAAGGAAAGAGGGATATACATGAAACTCACGTCTAATATTATCAACTGGTCTTTGACGCTTGTCGTTGTGGGACTTATTGCGTTAATTAGTAACTGGGTTGGCCAAGACATTATGCCTTCAAAAGCTGTTCCAGGTGTTCTTGCGTTAATGGGAATCGCTTTAGTCGGTATGATTCTTCAACAACTTATCCCTCTTAACATTCCTAGTATTGCTTATATTGGAGTACTTGGATTAGTACTTACAATTCCTGGTATGCCGACGGCACCTTATATCGTCAGTTGGACACACAACGTAGAATTAATGGCTTTAGCTACACCAGTTGTTGCATATGCTGGTATTTCAATCGGTAACTCTTGGACTGACTTTGCGAAGTTAGGATGGAAAACAATCGTTGTAGGTATGGTCATTCTAATGAGTACATATGTCGGTTCAGCCGTCGTAGCTCATATTGTGTTGAAGATACAAGGTATTATTTAACTTATAAATACAAGTTTACTGAATAGGTAAAGGAAGTCGATTGTGCCGTCGACTTCCTTTTTTTATACTAATTTCTAAGTAATAACATCTACTATGTTTATTACTCAAATTAAGATCCGTCACAATAAATATAGAGAGAACTTGAGATAATGAAAGTCACATACGTCGCAATATTTTATAAAAATGATCCGAAGCTTGAAGGCCAATACTTCTTTGTAGATTTCGATGTAGAATCACTACATGAAGTACTTCCTCCAATCGAACTCCTATCTCCTGAAGATTGCTTAGGCTTCGCCCTAGCAAAGTATAAAGAACTCGGCATCCCCTTACCTGAACCCTTCTCCTTTGATTTAATCTTTCTTAATGACACTTACTATTATGAGAAAAGAGCAATCACTATTGAACTTAATGAATACGCTGGAACTAAGAAACGTAAACCTAAAAAGTTTATTCCTGAATGGCTCTACCGTTTTGAAATGAGCGAAGATGAAAAGTTTCGAAGAAAACGAGAAAGAGATTGGCAAAGAAAAGCTATGGATGAACTGATGAACACAGAATTTGAAGGTGCTCACGTTGGTTTTATGTCAGGCAAGCCTTGGTTACCACAAGCAACAGAAGTAAGATACGAAGAAATTTATGACTTAGACTAAAAAAATGCCTCCAAAAGCATTCACATGATGTGAGCTTAAGGAGGCATTACTTATGCATTAAAACCTATTCAAAGTATTACTGCGATACATTATTTATGATCTTTTGTTTCCTTCTTACGACGATTAAATAAGAATACACTACCTAATGCCGCGAATGATGTTCCAATTAAACCTGCATTTGTACCTTCTTCACCTGTTTCTGGTAAAGCTTTATCTTTAGAAACTTTTGGAGCTTTTTCCGGTTGTTTTTCAGATTTAACTACTTTATGAGGGGCTACATCACCTTTTGGTGCTTTAGGTGGTGTAGGTTGACCAGGTTCTGATGGTTGTTCTGGTGTAGTTGGTACTTCTGGTTTATTTGGTTTTTCAGGTTTTTCTGGCGTGTTAGGTACTTCCGGTTTCTCTGGTACCTCTGGTTTTTCTGGTACTTCAGGTACTTCTGGTTTCTCTGGCACTTCTGGCTTCTCTGGTTTTTCAGGAACTTTTGGTTCTTCCGGTTTCTCAGGTGTGATTGGTTTTTCAGGTTCTACTACTGGTTTATAGAAGCCACTGTCGATTGTGTAATTATCTGCATTGTCGATTACGACTTTCGTTTCTAAACCATTTGAATCTAATGCTTGATCACCAACATTTACCTTAGTTGCTGTGTAACCTTCTGGTGTAGTGAATTTAACTGTGTATTCACCGTTTTCTAATCCAGTAAAGTTATACTTACCTTCAGCATCTGTCACAACTGATTCTGTTGTACCATCTGGTTTAGTCAGTGTCACTGTTACGCCTGAAATGCCTTTTTCATTTGAATTTTGGATACCGTCTTTGTTGCTGTCTTCCCACACATAGTCACCTAAGTTGTATGTTGCTGGGACTGGTGTCGGCTCAACCGTCGGTTTGTAGAAGCCGCTGTCGATTGTGTAATCATCCGCATTATCTACCACGACTTTGACTGTTTGACCGTCTGAGTCTAATGCTTTGTCTCCTACATTTACTTTAGTTGGTTCATAGCCTTTCGGTGTATCGAACGTTACTGTGTATTCGCCGTTTGGTAATCCTGTGAAGTGGTACATACCGTTGTCGTCAGTCACTGTTGTTTCTGTGCTGCCGTCCGGCTTAGTTAAAGTAACTGTTACGCCTGAAATGCCTTTTTCGTTTGAGTTTTGAACACCGTCTTTACTGCTGTCTTCCCAGACTTTATCTCCGATTGAGTATGTTCCTGGCACTGGTGTCGGTTCAACCGTCGGTTTGTTGAAACCGCTGTCGATTGTGAAATCATCCGCATTATCTACCACGACTTTGACTGTTTGACCGTCTGAGTCTAATGCTTTGTCTCCTACATTCACTTTAGTTGGTTCATAACCTTTCGGTGTTTCGAACGTTACTGTGTATTCGCCATTTTGTAATCTTGTGAAGTGGTACATACCGTTATCGTCTGTCACTGTTGTTTCTGTGCTGCCGTCTGGCTTAGTCAATGTAACTGTTACACCTGCAATGCCTTTTTCGTTTGAGTTTTGGACACCGTCTTTACTGCTGTCTTCCCAGACTTTATCTCCGATTGAGTAAGTCGCTGGCACTGGTGTTGGTTCTACCGTTGGTTTGTAGAATCCACTGTCAATTGTGTAATCATCTGCATTGTTGATCTTCACTGTAGCTGACGTACCTTCTGAATCAAGCGCTCTAGAATTTCCTTGCTCAATCAATGTAGATTTATAACCTTTTGGTGTTTCGAAATCTACCTGGTATTCGCCATTTTCTAAATCTGTAAATTTATATTTACCTTTTTCGTCTGTAACTGTCGTTACTTTTGTACCATCCGGTTTAGTTAATGTGACTGTTACACCTGCAATACCTACTTCATTTGAGTTTTGGATACCGTCTTTGTTGCTGTCTTCCCAGACATAGTCACCTAAGTTGTATGTTGCTGGAACTGGTGTCGGCTCAACCGTCGGTTTGTAGAATCCGCTGTCGATTGTGTAATCATCTGCATTGTTGATCTTCACTGTAGCTGACGTACCTTCTGAATCAAGCGCTCTAGACTCTCCTTGTTCGATCAATGTAGATTTATAACCTTCTGGTGTTTCGAAATCTACCTGGTATTCGCCATTTTCTAAATCTGTAAATTTATATTTACCTTTTTCGTCTGTAACTGTCGTTACTTTTGTACCATCTGGTTTTGTTAATGTGACCGTTACTCCAGCAATTCCTACTTCATTTAAGTTTTGGATACCATCTTTATTGCTGTCTTCCCAGACATAGTCACCTAAATTATATTTCGCTACTACTGGTTTAAAGAATCCCGAGTCTATTGTTAAGTCGTCTGCCCCATTAATAGTTACAGGAACAACTAAGCCATTTGAGTCAACTTTGTTGTCTGAACCAACTTTTTGAGCAGTTGGAACATAACCTTCCGGTGTATCAAACTCCACTGTATAGTCACCATTAGAGATATCCCAGAATAAGTAGTTACCATATTTATCAGTTACTGCTGTGTTAATGATTTTTCCTGTTGTATCTTTTAATGTAACTAAAACACCTGGAATCTGCTTTTCTCCCATATCTTGGATACCATTTTGATTAATGTCTTCCCAAACATAATCACCTAATTTATATGTTTCAACAGTCCCATCTCCAGTCCCTGAACTATTCTCAATAACAAAGTTATTAACAAAGAAATAACTTGCAGATGAGCCATATAAATCTGTTGCTAATAAAGTTGCTCTAGTAGTTAAATCTGAACTATATGTTGGATCAAATTTCGAATCCATTACTACTACATATGGTGTATCAATAGCTCCAAAATTTATAACCATATTTCCATTAGAATTAGTATAGATACTGCCATTATTTTGGAAATTTTGCGCCAAGTCCTGATAGTCTGTTTCATCAAAATTATAACTATCAGTTAATAATTTAGAATCTGAAATTTTATAAATATGAAGTTTTGTATAATTAAATCCAATAAGAGCATTACTATCATTATCTTTCGGAGCTATATTAAGAACTGCACTACTTAAATTTTCATCTGTAGGGTTAACATATATCACTTCAGTAAAAGCATTTGTTTTGTTTGTAGCATCAACATTTGTAATCATTGAAGTAACTGATGCTGGATAATAACTATAATTATGCCCATCATACGCATAAGTTATTTGAGCATCAAACTTCTCTTCAGCTAAGCTATAATTTAGTGGATATGTGCCGAACTTTTGCGCTGTTTTACGATCCGCAAATTGAGCTAAGCTGAAGCTTCCTGCAACATTTTGCTTATCATTAACCCAATCAGTAAATGTATATGTTAATGTCTTAGAAGTCGTATCGTAAACACCATTTGCAACTACAAATCCAGATGGTGACTTCAAACTTGTTTCAAATTTATTATTATCAGCTGAATAATCTAATTCTCCATCCATGTTTGCATAAGTTGGCATTTGTAGAGTGAAATAGTCTCCAGCTTTCACAGTGCCATTTACTGTATAATCTGCTTCTAAACGGAAATTACCACTCTTATTTGGATCAATTTCTGTTTTATTGATTTTAGCATTTGATACTGTGACTAAATTATTTACATTTTTACCTTGTTGAACAGTTAGTTCACTGCCTAGGCTCTTACCTGTAATATTTTCATTTCTCGTTGTTTGTGCATTTTGTGCTGTAGCTTCAATAGTGTCCTTATCTTTATTTTGAGATGATTGCTTTAATAAGTCTGCCGTTACTACTGGAGTTTTTTGCGGTGTAATATCCGCTTCTCCGCCCCTTGTTTCGACAACCGGATTAACAGGTTGTGATGCAGTTAATGTTTGAGGTGCTTCTACAGGTTTAATTAATTGTTTTTCTTCTGCTGATTCTTCAATTTTTTGTGGATTGTTTTCAGGTTGTACGCCTGTTGTTGGTACTTCATTAATTGTTGGTGCTGATTCTGTAAGTGGTGTTTTTTCTTCAATAGGATTTTTTTGTTCAGTAGGTGTTGATTCTTTGGTAGGTGTTGATTCTGTAGTTGGTTGTGATACTTTAGGTTCTTTAGAGGTATTTTCTAGTTGTTGTCTTGTATCTGCTTTGTTGTCTGTTTGTGTGTCATTTTCAATCGGATCTTTTAGTGTGTCATTATTTAATTGATTTTCAGTGTTATCAATGTTTGCCGGCTGAGCATCTGGTGTCCCTGCATTTTTCGCAGGCTCATCTGGCTGTACTGATGTTGAATCTTTAGCCTGGTTTGATGTCGTTATCTCCTCTGCTGCTTTTGCTTCGTGACCAAGACCGAATATTAAGGTAGCACCTACAATAATGGATGCTGTACCAACCGAAAATCGGCGGATTGCATATTTGTTACGGTGCTTTGCCTCAAAATTATTTAGTTGTTTATTCATGTGTTTCTCCTCTCTCTATTTAAGCCGTTCAATGCTTTTATCCCTAATTAGGTATAAAAATTAAGCCGAACCGATCAGTATTGTTCCTGTAGAACGTTGGAGAAGAACTAGTGTTTGAAATAGACAGACTTTCTTCATCCCTGGGGACTCACAAAATGAGTAGGAAACAATAACAAATCAGACGGCTTAATGTGATTATATTTAATTAGAGTATTAAAATATTGTATTAAATAATAGAAAGGGTACTTATCACTTTACATATTTTTGTGATATTATACTTTTTTGTTTCTTCTGTACTGTGTAGGTGTCATTTCAAATTCTTTTTTAAATTTCTTACAGAAATGAGAAGAATCTGCATAACCTAACATTTGGGAGATTTCACTGATGCTTAAGTTACGATCTAATAACTTTTTAGCATCTTCTAGTTTTGACTTAGTAATATACTTTTTAACTGTCATACCAAGTTCATTTTTAAAGTTTAAATTTAAGGTCGTTTGGCTAATGTTAAATTCTTTAGCAATCGACTCTATCGTGATTTCATTGTAAAGATTCTGGTTGATATAGTTGAGAATTGAAGATAAAAATGGGGAGAGCTCTTCATCCACGATTTCACCTATTTTTTGAGTGAAAAATACGATAGCGCCATTTCTGACTTTCATAATTTCCGAAAAGTTTTTAGCGGCTTCATTGTCAATAATCATTTGGTCTCTCGTGCGGGTTGCTTCTAATACATCCATGCCTGATTCTATTGCGAGTTGTGATAATTTTTCAAAAACGATAATCGAATAATTCTTCTCGCTACGAATAGAATCTCTTTTACTTGTTGGCATGATTCCTCCTTCCAAATCTGATAGAGATTTCTTCAACTTTGTTATAGAACCTTGTCTAACTAAATCCATCACTTGCTTTTCATACTTTAATTTATTCTTTTCGTTTTCATTTTCAATAAAAAATAATTTCTCTAACCCAGCGTCGTCTAACATTTTCTGCAACTTTTCTACATAGCTATGTATAGGCTCAAAAGTCGGGTCTGATTGACGATCTAATGTAAAAAGATAGTGCACTAATTTAATAATGTCTCTAATGTCTTCTAGAGAATAGAGCTTTATTTCTGGTGCATAATCATTGATTGCCTTTTTAAATTTAATGCTGATGTTTTGTTGTTTTAAAAAGTGTGTAAAGAAGTCGTCCGGTGGTAAACAATGGACATTAAACGGACCAAACAGATAATGCTTGTCCTCAAAGTTATGAAGTAGAAATACTTCATTCATGGCACCTGTTAAAATATAGTAATTATGCCTTTTCTTTTCATCTTCAACAGATTTAATAAGATCTAGTTCGTTATATTGCGGGCTTATCATTTTCTTCGATGTATACTCCTGTATCTCATTCAGATTAGAATCGTATGCTTTAACATTGATACCTAAACATACATGAAGCGATTTTAATATTGCTTTTTCTTTCATTTCTAATCAAAGACCTCCTAGTTGTTACGAAGTTTCTCTTGCCTCACATTAATATCATAATAGCAAATCGAAATATTTAATTGTACATATTATAAAACATTGTATGTTTAAAACATACAATCGCTCACAAGTTGTATTTTAACAATACTGTCATTACAACCTTATCGCAAGCAAACGTTTTCCTTAAATTATCAATAACCTTTCTAAATATTAAATATGTTTATCATTAATCTTAAATTATTTGATTAAAACAAATAAGTATAACTTTAAATTATTATAGACGAACATAAAAAGTAGAGCCTGTCAGAAATAGAGGCTCTACTTATATCTTTACGAAATATAGATGTCATTATTTACGTAAATTCAAACGCTTTTTTATTATACTTGATTTGTCAAGTATACTTTATTTCAAAGACATTAAATACCTGAATGTTTCACGTCAAACTAAATCAGCTTTATCTGATCTTTTCATCAAATGTTCAAACTTATTGTACTTATTTTTGCATTATATAACATAATGCAGTTTATTTAATCTTGCTCTGTATCAATGTTAAATAAACGTTCCGCATTTTGATAAGCAATTTTAGCTTGTTCTGTTGGTGTGAGATTCAATTCATCTAAGAATGTCGTTAATCCCTCTGGTTTTATATACGGGTAATCCGATGCATATAAGATACGATCAATACCGAAATAGTGACGTATCATTTCAAATTGAGGTCTCGATAACATCCCACTCGGCGTGATGTAGAAGTTATTTTTAAAATACGTACTGATAGGTTGTTTTAAATGCTCTGATATGATTGTTTGATCCATACGTTCTAAGAAGAACGGCACAAATTCTCCCCAATGGCCGAGGATGATTTGTAGATTCGGATAACGGTCTAATAATCCTGAAAGTACTAATCTTACCGCATGAATCCCTGTCTCCATATGCCAGCCATAGCCAAATGACGCAAATATTGATGCAGTGACGTCATCATAGCTTGAGCTATTATAATAAGCTTGGTAGACCTCTGATTTAATCGGTGCTGGATGTAAGTAAATAGGTACGTTTAATTCTGCAGCCGCTTCAAATATCCCCTCATACTTCGGATGATCCAAGAACGTACCGTCATCTCCTCTTCCTGCAATCAACGCACCTTTAAGTCCTAGTTCTTTTACACTTCTTCTTAATTCTTGTGCTGCTGCTTCTGGTTCATTAATCGGCAATACCGCCAAGCCTTGAAAACGTGTCGGACGTAAGTCCACATACTCTCCTAACACATCATTACATAACTGACATAATTCAATTCCTGCCTGTCCTATTAAGAGTGAAGGTGCTTCTTTACCATAAGATAAAACCTGCATACGTACGTTATTGTCATTCATAAATTTCATACGCGTTTTATGTTGGTCTAGATCATCTTCACCATGAAAGTCAGTCTTTTCTTCTAAAGCTGAAAGCATTGTTTCTAACGGAACACCTTTAGGATCTTTCGAAACTAAATTCCTCACCTTTTCTTGTACATCTGTCAGTATATAGTGTTCTTCAACCAAAATTGTTTCCATTTTTTCTTCCTTCTCTCTTCTATATCGTTAATAATCTTTTCCCGAGTTACCTTACATATATGCGATAAGCTTTTCGATAGTTGATTCTAAGCTGGTCTGTCTCAAAATAAATTCCCATAAGATTATCTTACTTAACATAGTAGTTAATTTTCATAAACTTTCCATTTTCAATAGTAAATGCCATCTCCAACTTACAAAATTTTCTATACCATACATCGCCACATTAAGCTTGATACATTTAAAATAGTTCCGTTTTCGTGTAATTATAAATTGATACATATAAACTATTTTTTAGATTTTAATGGTAATAATTAAGAATATTACATAGATTACAAATATTACCGTTGTTAAACAATAATGGAGACCTTTATAAAGTGAGACCTATCAACTTTTTCCTGAGTTTTTATAGTGCCTGTTATAAAATTGTCACATTTGCCTGTATATTATGACATTTTAATTATTTAATGCTAATTGATAGGTTTTAACTAAAATCTATTATATTTTTCTAACAAATAATAAACATTCTTACATTTTAGTAAAATTAGATTTTTTTAATATTTGATATGTTAATCTGTTCGGGGATAAAAAAACGAGGTGAAAATTTTGTTATTAGTAATCATATTTTCCGCATTGATTTTAGTACTTGGCATTCGTGAAATGCATGTACATAGAAAACGTATCAAACAGATCCCGATACGTATCAACATTAACGGTATTCGCGGTAAGTCCACCATTACTCGATTAATCTACGGCATCTTACGAGAAGATAACTACCAAGTTATTGGTAAAACAACAGGAACTGATGCCCGAATGCTGTATTGGTTTGATGAAGAAGAGTATCCAGTCGTTCGTAAACCTCAAGGTCCGAACATCGGAGAGCAAAAGGATATTTTGCAGAATGTTATCGACAACAAAGGTAAAGCCATCGTTAATGAATGTATGGCCGTCAATCCAGACTATCAAATCGTCTTTCAAGAAAAGCTGTTAAAGGCGAATGTGGGTGTCATTGTCAATGTCATGGAAGACCATATGGAAACTTTAGGCCCGACATTAGATGAAGTGGCAGAAGCATTTACCGCAACAATTCCTTATAACGGAAAACTTGTCATCATGAAAGACGATTACACAGACTTCTTTAAGAAAGTCGCAGATAAACGCAACACTGAAACGATTGTCGTGGACAGAGATAAAGTTGAAGAAGATTTACTTCGAAAATTCGACTATATCGTCTTCCCTGACAATGTCGCGATTGCGATGGGTGTCGCAAAAGCAATCGGCGCCAATCCAGATGTCGCAATTGAAGGTATGTTGAACGCACCGCCTGATAGTGGCGCAGTACATATACACTACTATCATAAGAACGATACTAAGAACATCTTCGTTAATGCCTTCGCCGCAAACGAACCTCAGTCATCTAAAGCGATTCTCCAAAAAGTAATCGACTACAAATATCCCTATGAAAAGAAAGTCATTATTTTGAATTGTCGTGGTGACCGTTTAGATAGAACAAAACTCTTTGCTGAAGATTTCATTACTGACGTAGACTTCGACACGTTGATTTGTGTCGGCAAGAGTACGCAGCTTGTGACAGAAGTCATGAAATCTCAACCAGATAAAAAATACTTGAACTTTGAAGGAAGACCTTTCGAAGAAGTAGAACAAGCAATCTATGAGGAATCCAAATCGGCACTAGTTTTTTGTGTCGGTAATATTCATGGTAACGGCAAGAAAGTCGTGAATTTATTAGAAGGGATGGATTAATTTTGGTAGGTTCAGAGCTGTATTTCTCATTATTTGTAGGTATCGTACTCAGCTTGATATTCGCTGAGAAATTCGGTATCAATCCTGCAGGGCTCGTAGTACCTGGTTATTTAGCTTTAATATTTGATCAACCTATTATGTTGCTGTCAGTACTGATTATCAGCTGTCTGACATACTTCATTGTGGCACACGGTATTAGTAAAGTTGCTTTACTTTATGGACGTAGAAAGTTCGCCGCAATGATTTTAACCGGCATGATTATAAAATTCGTTTTTGACTTGATATATCCACTGACCCCCTTTGAGGTCGTGCAGATATCCGGTATCGGTATTGTCATTCCAGGCATTATCGCGAATACCATTCAAAAACAAGGTACAATCACTACGTTAGCTTCATGTATGCTGCTGACTTGTATCACGTACGTCGTGTTATTCGCATATAGCTTTATCAAATAAGAAGGAGTTAGAGTATGGCTAACAAGCAACGTTTCAATATAGAGAATTGGATTTTAAAGAAATCCAAAAATCAAAAGAAGCATAATTCTAAATACATGTTAGTTGTGTCTATCGTTGCGCTGATACTACTCATAACGCTCATGGCCACTGCTAAAACACATAAGGTCGATGTCTTCGCTAAACATAAAGATGATATTCACTTAGCTTACTTTGGTAATGTCAATTTGAATAAATACATCAGACAAAGTGACTTAGATGATATGTTCGACCCCATTCACAGCATCATTAAAGAAAGTGATTATGCTTCAACCAGCTTGAATATCAATCGCGTATCTAAAAATTCATCTAAGAACGTCAAAAAGAACTTAGATAATATCGCATTTATGAAATCACTTGGCTTTACGAATCTTAATTTGACCAACAACGCAGTAGACCTCGCAGACATGAAACAAATTGAAAAACAAGCCAATCAAAAATACGGTTATAACTTTTTAACCGGTAATGGTTCAAACCCATTAAACAGTAAAGTATCTCATAAGACGATTCATGGTAAGAAAATTGCGACTGTGTCATTTACAGACATCAACTCAAAATATACGAATGCGAATAAAGCCACAACATCTATCGCTTTAGATCCGAAAATCTTTGTTCCATTAGTTAAAAAACTTAAAGAAGAAAATGACATGGTTGTTGTCAATGTAGACTGGGGTATTCCAGATGAACCACATGTCACAAGCCGTCAGAAGACTTACGGTCACGCCCTAGCAGAAGCAGGTGCTGATGTGGTCTTAGGCCATAATACAGTGATTCAAAAAATTGAAGAACATCAAAATACACCAATCTTCTACAGTTTAGGTAATGTCACTTCAGATGATTTCTTATCTGAGAATAAAAAAGGCTTAGCGGTTCAACAATCATGGGATGGAAATCGCAGTGACTTCATGATTACACCGATTAAGACTTCTGGAGATAAAATCACCAAAGATAATATGAACGTCATAGAAAAAACAAAACTAAAAAATCGTATTTCTCACCCATCCATCAAACTTAAAGATACTAAAGGAGGCTACTATTATGAAAATTAAGAATTACTTATTATATGCGGCTATTGTATTGATCATCGCCAGCATTTTCTTAATGATTATTCTCAGCAATGCGAATGAACCTTTAGATAAATATGAAAAACATGATTTAAAAACTGAAAAACACGTGTCTTTCAATGGAGGTCATACCTTCCATGAACATTTATAGTAAAAAGGTACTGACAGTTATATTTATCATCACATTGCTGGTATCTACTATCTTCTACTTTGTAAATAAAGAAGACCAAGTCGATAAAGATGAACTTTATGAAAATAAATTAGCCTCTCAAAATCATAAAGACGCTAAAAAGAAATACGGTGTCGCAACGAACAATAAAATTGCGAGAGCTGTCGGAAATAAAATTATTCAAGAAGGCGGAAACTCAGCCGACGCAGCTTACGGTGTTGCTTATACTTTAGCAGTTACTGAACCTTACGCTGCAGGACTCGGCGGTGAAGGTACGTCATTGACGTATGATGGAAAAAAGGGGTCCAAACCTACTGTCTATGACTACAACACAGTTTCTGGCTATAACTATCAAAAAGGCGACGAAGTCGGTGTACCTGGTTTTGTTCAAGGTATGCATGACATGCACGAAAAAGAAGGTCATATGAGTGAAAAGAAAATCTTAAACTATGTTATTCCACTTGCTGAGGATGGATTCCAAGTCAACACTGACCTTGCAAAACTCCTTTCTAAATATAGTGGGAACTTAGATAACAACTCACCTTTCTTTAAAAAGGAAGACCAAGTCGTACAAAATGGCGACGTCGTTAAACAAGAAGCTTTAGCTAAAACATTAAAGGGGATCAGAGATCACGGTCCAGATTATTTCTATAAAACACAAGGACCAAGCATTGCTAAACAAAGCGGGAGTCATTTAAGCGAGAAAGATTTCACTGACTATAAAACACAAACGAAACAACCACTTTCAACTAACTATCTGAATAACCAAGTCTATACGTCACCTAACCCGACCAGCGGTATGTTGACACTTCAAGGTCTGAAAATTGATCAGTCTATCAATGGTAACTTAGGTGAAGAAAAACGAAATGACTTTATTGAAAGTGTTATCGAAGCAAGAAATGTAAACTTTAAAAATAGATATTTAATCAATGATCAAGCAAAAAATGACACTAAACATACAGGAGATCATTATTTATTAAAACGTGCTGAAAAGTACAAGAACATTAAAAATCAATTCGGTTTACAAGGACAAGTGAATACAGCTGGTTCACACTTTGTAGTTGTTGATAAACAAGGCCGCATGACAAGCTCAACAAACACACTCAACAACTTCTTCGGTTCTGGCGCTTATACGAAGCAAGGTTTCTTTATGAACAATGCTTTAAAACGTTTCTCAGATTCACCAGATAGTGATAACCACGGTGACAAACATAAATCACCGCGTTCATTCATCTCACCTACCATTGTGGTTGGTAAAGATTATTACTTCGGCGGCGGTACACCAGGTGGTAATAAAGTACCGACTCTTATGCAAGAAAACTTATCTAATTACTTACGCGGTAAAGATTCACTTCAAGAAACAATTGATAAGCCGCGCTTCTATAATGACGGCAAAGATGTCTATTATGAAGACGGCATGAGCGACCAAGACCTTAAGACGATTAAAGACTTAGGTTACAATCCTAAAAACAGCGCAGACAATCCAAACTTCGGCAGTTTCCAAGGTGCAACTTACTTCAAGAAAGACAAGAAAACAGAAACAGGACATGATGTTGAAGTAAGATAGTGTGAATTTATTGCTGTATCAATTGTAAAGTTAAACCCATCACAAACAAGGGACTGAGATGACGACATAAAAGTTATCTCAGTCCTCATTTCTTTAAAAATCTATTTACTAAAGGAGGCTGAACATAATGCGACGCGATCATCCCATGCTCAAACGTTTTCTATTGATTTTACTCTTGAGTATTGCACTAACTACACTAGTCTTTATTCCTTTCTTTATGAATGCGGCAAAAGGCATTGCGTTTATTAGTAAAGGCGATGGGTTTTCACAGTTAGTCCCTTTCCAAAAGTATTTATATCATCAATACACACACTTCAGAAGCTTTTATGATGTTTCATTCGGCTTAGGCGGAGATTATACAAAAGGCTTATCTTATTACTACGCTACGTCACCTTTATTACTGCTATACTTCGGTATCGTATATATTGGTGAACAACTCTTTAATCTGCCTGCGCACAGTATACAATTTTGGGCTGCCAACCAGATTTTCTTGAGTTATATTCGTGTAGTATTCACAGTCTTAACAAGTATCTATTTCTTTAGATACCTTAATTCCAATCGTTTCTTCGTCATACTCGCAACGTTAATGTATGCAATTTCTGTAGTGACGATTTACTTTAACTTTACCTGGTCATTTTATGGTGACGTACTAATCTTGTTGCCGTTATCGTTATTAGGCTTAGAACGTTTCTTTCAAGCGCGCAAAATCGGTTTATTTATCTTTGCGATTGCGGTCACGTTATTCTCTAATTTCTACTTCAGTTATTATGAGTTTATTATTCTAAGCTTTTATACTTTATATCGCATTATTTGGCCATACCATAAAGACATTGTCCAACGTGTACAGAAGCTTTATCTTTTAATTATTGCGGCAGTACTCAGTTTAATGATTGCAAGTCTCGGTTTTTATACAGGTGTTTCAGCAGTTATGGCTAATGACCGTCAAATCAATCCGAACTTAACACTTTCATTACTCATTGATTTCAAAGAAAAATATCATATGTTTTCTGACGGCTTTTACATCACAATTTCAACACTGACATTCATCGCCTTATTTGCGTTTAGATTATATAAGCATTATTTCTATCGCTTATTTGCGATTTTAACTTGGATTATGCTGATAGGGTCACTAACCCCTTATTTCGATAGTTTCTTTAATGGCTTTTCATTGCCTGCACGCAGATGGGTGTACATTTTAGGACTTTCATCCAGTGTCTTGATTGCATTATTCTTACTTCATCTTTCTGAAGTATCTATCAAGCAATACCTATACACAGCCCTTGGCTGTGTCGTTGTCATGCTATATATGTATACACAATACGACGGTAATAATACATGGATGTGGGTCACACTGGTATTAATGATTTTCCTATTTATCTGTTTGTATCAACCACACTTGTTGAAGCGAAAAGCCACCTACATCGCAATTGTTTTACTGGTATTCATTCAACAATTGGTAATGATACAAAATTATCATGATACACATATGTCTATTTATGAACGTCCGATTGCTTCTATGAAAGAAGACAATTACAACAATGCTAAACTGCAACATAAATTTGATCAGTTGCAGCGAGAGAAAGATCCATTCAGTCGTATTGAATATCTCTCATTCCCTGCACAAAATTCGCCTTTAATTTATGGCTTTAGAGGAATCGCACTATACTCTAGTCTGTTTAATGGAGATATTTTAAATTACTATGATAAAACAATGCAGATTGCACAGCCGATTGATAAAAATAGTAACTATCGCTTTTTAGGTAATCGCGCTAACTTAATGGCATTGTGGAACGTACAAGACCGCTTCAAAAACCCAATCGACCACAACCGCCCTTATGGTTTTGAACCGCAATCTACAATTAAAGGAAAGAAAAATAAATACGAACATTCATCATCAACGATTGATTACCCTGCTACTCACATCACAGATAAAGTCTATGATAATAAAAAATTAAAAACACCAATTGAGAAAGAACATGCGATGTTAAAAGGTGTCGTCCTAGATGACGCTACACCAGCGACTCACAAAACAGAACATAACATCAACTATAAAGACCAAATCCAGGAAGAAGCTGATGATGCACGCTGGAATAAAACAGACAAAACCTTAAAAGTTAAAGAGAAAAATGGCGGCATTGATTATACCCTTCCAAAATCAATGACTGATAAATATAAAGATTTATATTTTGAAATTGAACTCGAGCTACAGTCACCAGATAAACCACACCGAGTTAAACTAAATGAATTCACGCAAAACCGCAGTTCACTCGGTTACTCTTATCGTCGTGTGGTTAATCCATTAACTATTCGTATCAAAGCCGATGATAAAGTGCGATTAAACTTACCTAAAGGCAATTACCGTTATAAACTTAAAGGTGTCTACGGTGAAGATTATCAAGCGTTGAAAACTGCATCACGTTCAGTTGACCGTGTCAAAATCAAACCTACATCTCACGGCTATACCTTTACAAAACAACCACAAGATCATGGTTATTTAGTCATCCCGACACCTTATGAAAAAGGTATGCATGCGACAATTGATGGTAAAGAAGCAGAAGTGAAAAAAGGTAATGGTATTGAAACAGTCATTCCTGTTAAAAAAGGTCAAAAACACATTCAGCTTTCTTATACACCACCTTATCTTTATCCATTATTAATCCTTAGTGGTATTGGACTGATTCTGGCTATCGGCTTTACTTGGTTTGTTCGTCATAAAACTAAATAACTTCATTTAATATCAAATGATTCACCAAAGAAGCAGCGGCTTAAAAGGTGCCGCTGCTTCTTTATACATATTCATTAACTTTTTAAGACTCATTCAAAGCGCTATTAATACTGTCAGTGAATGCAGACATACGGTCTGTCCAATTCGCTGGATTTTCACGGCTTGGACGAGACGCATCGCTATTTTTAAAGAATTGGTTCGCAAATTGATTATTCAACTCAATTTGTACCCCAGCTTTTTGTTGGTTTTGATTCGTAATATTATTTAAATTACGCCCTGCGATATTACCTGTGGCTTCTGTGACATCAAAACCTTCTGATCTTAACGACGTAGCGATGCGTTCACGTAAAGCATCATCTCGTCCTCCTACATAGATATCATTACCAGAACGTGCTGTTTTATGAATAGTCACTGTCTTTTTCGACTCATGAACCATGGCTTGTGCTTTAGGTTCATCATAATTTTCGGATGTGACATGCAGTTCTTTATTATTTATTGGACGAATACCTTTAAATGTGTAGTAACTCGCATTATTTTTATTCGCAATTTCATATGCGATTTCACTTGTGCCTGGTTCAATACCACCGCCATGTGGTGCAACAATCAGTGTATCATTTGTACCCTTGCTTGTTTTGATTGTCCAATCTTTACCCTCTTGTGTAGCTTGTTGCAGTTGCGTCATCGATTGATATTTATCTGAAGCACTGAACGTTACTGGAGATAATGTCAACAAACTAACCATAGCTATAGAAACCACACTCGCTGAAATCAATATCGGATTCTTTATCTTTCTCATTCTACAACACCTCTTTTTAAAGTTCTTTCTATATAATTATCTCCTTTCCTAAGTTCACTTAATTTCCGCTTTAAGCTTATCCATACTTATTAATCCCTTTAGTAACAGTGTAACCTTCTTGAAATAATTTAATCATATTTTTGTGAAAACATTATAATCTTAATTAAATATTAAATCCGGTAAAGCAATTGATCAAAATAAAATTTAGCATGGCTTTTTTAACACAGTTAATTTTCTCAAGCTAGTTTAACCTTAACATTTTATCCTACATTTTTATGCAATTTGCTTTAAATTTATAATTTAGGGGTAGTAATAACTAATGACATATCTCCTGTGATTCACTTCATTAAAATGCTGCTGCGTTAATCGACGATTTCGCAACTGCATTTTAAATTTTTTTAATTTTTTTCGATACTTAAATTATCGGTAAAATGAATGTGTAATTTAAGTTATCAGAATTATCAAAACAGTTGGTATGACTTACTTTGTAGCACTTTCTGAAATGACATTGTATTTTCAGAAAAGACAAAAAGAGGGTGAATTTGAACATTTTGTCTGTCAATTGTTTGTTGAAAGCGATTTCATTTTTATGTATTATGACACTAAAGATATAAAAAGGGGCTGGTTTATATATGCAAGGAGAAGAGAAAAATGGGCAAAACGTAGAACAACAAGCACAAAATGAAAAGAAACCAAAAGCCATAGGAATTTGGCCGTCATTATTTACATTGGGGTTAATGATAGCGGTCATGTTATTTACAGTCGCAGTATTAAAGAAAGAACCACATATTCCACTGATGATTGGGACAGCAGTGGCTATCGGGGTTACAATGTTGCATGGCTATAAGTTCGACGATGTCGAGCAGATGATGTATAAGGGGATCAGACATGCATTACCTGCGATTGTCATCATTATTTTAGTCGGATTGATTATCGGATCATGGATTGGCAGCGGTGTCGTTGCGACAATGATTTATTATGGTCTACAGTTGATTGATCCACGTTTCTTCTTAGCAGTAGTCGTCTTACTGTGTGGTATTGTCGCATTAGCAATCGGAAGTTCTTGGTCTACCATGGCAACTGTGGGGGTTGCTTCAATGGGGATTGGAATGAGTATGGGAATCAACCCAGGTATGGTAGCAGGCGCTGTCATCTCAGGCTCATATTTTGGAGATAAAATGAGTCCGCTCTCTGATACAACAAACTTAGCATCAGGATTAACGAAAGTAGATTTATTCGAACATATTAAACATATGACTTATACAACAATCCCAGCACTTGTGATTTCACTCATCGCATTCTTTATTATTGGGATGCAGTATGGTAATCGTAATTTTGACGCTAAAAATATTGAGAAAATTCTATCAACGATGCAGAATGAATTTGTAATTTCACCTTGGTTATTGTTAATTCCTTTAGCTGTTATTGTATTAGTAATGTTTAAAGTACCTGCCATTCCTGCCATTTGTGCTGGTATTATCTTAGGATTCTTCGCACAAATTTTTGTACAAGGCGGTTCTTTAACAGAAGCACTGACTGCACTTCAAACAGGTTATACAATGGAATCAGGCAATAAGATGGTGGATGAGTTATTTAACCGTGGTGGTTTAGAATCTATGTTCTATACAATTTCACTGACACTCGTCGCAATGACATTCGGTGGTGTCTTAGAATATTCAGGTATGTTAGATTCACTCATTAGCATCATCTTACGTTGGGCAAAGAATACAGGTTCATTATTAACATCAGTGATTCTATCTTGTATCGGTACAAACTTCACATGTTCTGAACAATATATTTCTATTATCGTACCAGGACGTATGTATGCACAAACTTTTGCGGATAAAGGTTTACATCCTAAGAACTTATCACGTGCGTTAGAGGATGGCGGTACACTGACTTCTGTCTTCGTACCATGGAACACATGTGGTGTGTTTATCGCATCAACATTAGGTGTCGGCGTAATGCAGTATGCGCCATTCGCATTCTTAAACTTCTTAGTACCAATCATTTCTATTATCTTCGCATACACAGGTTATAAGATTGTGAAGTTGCCGAAAGATAAACGTGAAGGTGTGAAAGCTAGAAAAAAGAAAGCCACTTTGCCTAACGATACGAACTTAGCATAAAAATTATTTGAATTTTTAGAAATCTAATAACAGATAGTTTAACACCCTCGTGTTGATGACACGAGGGTGCATTCTGTTTTCTATGATTTAAGACGTTCGCTAAACGTTTCAAATGATATTTGACCTGTCGCTAACTTTTCATATTCAACACGCATTTGTTCATTTTTAGATAGCGGACGTTCATATAAGGCTTCAACACATGTCGCTTCGTCTTTTAACGGTTCGTATAATGACGTTAACGTTTTAAACACTTCATAATAACGCAAGCCGAATCTTCTTAATGATTGTGCATTAAAATGAATACCGTCTGGATTCATTGTTAACCCTTTTGAAGTGACAAAGTATGTGTCTGGCACTTGTTGCGGCATAGTTTGTAAAATATGGTTGATTTCTGCATGTTGTGTCAAAGTACGACTGAAACCTTCTGCATGTGTTAAATGATCTAACCCACCTATGATGAAAGGTACATGAGGCAGATCAAGTTCCTTTCTGACATGTGCAATCACATTTTTTAATTTGATTGATACACTTGATATAAATCCTGATTACAGTCGTTTTCACCTTGGTGCCATAAGATACCGATAATTTCACTCGTTTCTTGCGCAAAACGTGCTTCAGAAAGTGCATGGCGCATGAGTACACTTCCGGGTTGCCATTCTGAAATAGCACTGCCGCCTTCAGCACAAGGGATTAAGCCGATAGATTCATTGGGATGGTCGATTGACCAAGCTTGCGCAAACGCACTCGCCAAACCGACACCTGCTAAATGTCTATCAGCGTGAATCGGTTCACCCATCATTTGCCATCTGCCATTTCTTAAGACATGGATATGTTCATTAATAATGGCTGGAACTTCATTTAGAAAGCCTCTGCCTGCCATATTGGATTGGCCCAATAAAAGAATGGATTTCATAATGATACCTGCTTTCTATAGTTTGATTCAGTTTCATTATAACAAGTATTTCTATTCTTTAAGTAGAATTAATTTTTAAAAGAAAACGTTTTCCTTAATAATTTAAACCGCTTCGCTTATCTTATAAGTTGAGGATTGATAGAATGGAGTGGTATTCTATTTTCAAAATAAAATAACAGAACGTGCTTTTAGTGTTAGGAGGAGTAAAAGAATGAATAAACCCCATTTAGTGGCACCTGAAGATTTCAATATTGTCTCTGAGATTGAGAAGTACGCAAAAGATAAATCAAAAGTTGCGATCATCTTTGAAGATAATGCAGGTGGAACAACAGAAGTAACTTATGATGAATTAATTCGCAGCGCAAATCGCATTGGTAATTTATTTAAACAACATGGTTTGCGTAAAGGCGATATATTACTCATTAAAATGGAACGCAGTATTGAAACATATGAAGTTTATATTGCGGCATTGAAATTAGGTGTCGCTTTAATCCCAGCATCTGAAATGTTAAGAACGAAAGACTTGCAGTACCGTATTACACACGGTGAAGTCGATGCAGTCTTGTCTATTGCGTCAGGGGCAGATGAATTTGAAGGCGTAAAAGAATATGATGACTTAACAAAATTTATTATTGGGGATACTAAAGAAGATTGGATTAATGTCGAAGAAGGCAAAAAAGAAATGAGTGAGGAATTAGACATCACACCGACAAAACGTGATGACGTCGCTTTCTTACCTTATACATCAGGTACAACAGGCAATCCTAAAGCTGTTGTACACTCACATGGCTGGGGTTATGCACATATGCAGATGGCACCGAAACATTGGTTGAACATCAGTGAAGGTGACATTGTATGGGCCACTGCCGCACCTGGTTGGCAAAAATGGGTATGGAGTCCATTCCTATCTACAATGACATCCGGCGCAACAGCCTTTGTGTTTAATGGTCGCTTCAACGGCACAGTCTATTTAGAATTACTCGAAAAATACAAAATCAACGTACTTTGCTGTACGCCGACTGAGTACCGTATTATGGCCAAGCTCCAAGATTTAGGTAGTTATGACCTATCTCATCTTCATGACGCTGTATCAGCCGGAGAACCTTTAAACCAAGAAGTTGTTGAGAAATTCCAAGATACTTTCGATATCACAGTACGTGACGGTTACGGTCAAACAGAAAGTACTTTAGTGATCGGTTTATTAAAAGATGTTAAAGGTAAACCTGGTTCTATGGGTAAAGCTATCCCTGGCAGTGAAGTCACTATTATTGACGATGAAGGTAACTTAGCTGAAGTCGGAGAAGTCGGCAATATCGCTGTTCCAGTCGATTTACCTGCATTGTTCAAAGGTTACTTCAAAGAGCCTGAACGTACACAAGAACGTATCGTCGGCAATTATTTCATGTCAGGCGACTTAGCTAAAGTTGATGAAGATGGCTACTTCTGGTTCGAAGGCCGTAAAGACGATATCATTATCAGCTCTGGTTACACAATCGGACCATTCGAAGTGGAAGATTCATTAACGAAACACCCTGCAGTTAAAGAATGTGCAGTGGTCGCAAGCCCACATGAATTACGTGGTAATATCGTAAAAGCTTTCATTATCTTACAAGATGGCTATGAACCAAGTGATGACTTAGTGAAAGAACTTCAAAATTATGTCAAATACGATGTCGCACCTTATAAATATCCACGTGCGATTGAATTCGTTGAAGAATTACCAAAAACTAATTCAGGCAAAATCCGTCGTGTTGAATTACGTGAAGCAGAAATCGAAAAATATAATAAAAAATAAAAGCAATACACCCTACATCCCTGTCATTCGGCGGGGATGTTTTCATGTTATAAGGATGAAGGAAAGAGAAAATATACTTTTTATTTCCTGGGTTATAGCAATCAAAAAATAAAGCCTCTGAAGTGACTTGTGTGTCACTTCAGAGGCTTCTCTATCTCTCTACTATTCAATTAGATTACTAGTGTTCTTTCATATCCTAGTTAAAGCATGATAGTAACTTAGCTCATTTCTTTTTTAACTACCGCTTTAACACGGTCAATATCACCTGAAACGTCTATATCCGGTTTCTTCGTGAATTTAGAAACAATGATTGTTACTAACACACTGGCAATCACACCAGGGATGATTTCATATAAGTTGAAGAAGTCATTTGTTTCACCTAATGGTTTTGCGAAGACAATCCATAGAATTACAACAACTGCACCAGCGATCATACCACTGATAGCACCTGTACGACTTAAACCTTTCCAGTAAAGTGACATTACAACAAGTGGACCGAATGCGGCACCGAAACCTGCCCATGCATTACCTACTAGGTTTAAAATTGTGTCGTTTGGTGACCAAGCAATTGCGATAGAAATAATCGCAACAACTAATACTGATAAACGACCTACTAATAAGAATTCTTTTTGATGTTTCTTCGCAGCTTCTTCACCACGGATTAATTTGTAGAAGTCTTCAGTCAATGAACTTGATGTTACAAGTAATTGAGAAGAAATTGTACTCATAATCGCAGCCAAGATTGCAGCAAGTAAGAAACCGCCGACTAATGGGTGGAATAAAATTTGACTCATTAAAATAAATAATGTTTCTGGGTCTTTTAATTCAACGCCTTTATCTTGAATAAACGCGATACCGATTAAGCCCACGAATACTGCTCCAATTAAGCTGACAGCCATCCAACCGATACCAAAACGACGTGCTGTTCTTAATTGTTTAACAGTTTTAATACTCATGAAACGCACGATGATATGAGGTTGACCGAAGTAACCTAAGCCCCATGCGAAGAATGAGATAATTCCGACAATTGTTGTCCCTTTGAATAAATCTAAGTTTGTCGGTTTTAAATCTGTTACTGTATTGAATGTGTCTAATCCATTTAATTTAAGTAATGCGACAATCGGAACCATAATCATCGCAATCAGCATAATCACACCTTGGAAGAAGTCAGTCAGTGATACTGCTAAGTATCCACCAAAGAATGTATACGCGATAACGATAACTGAAATTAAGATTAATCCTAAACGATAATCCAATCCGAATGCACTGTCGAAGAGTTTACCGCCTGATACCATACCCGCATGTGTGTATAAGGTAAAGAATACGACGATAATGCCTCCTGAAATAATTTTAATCAAGTTAGAATGGTCAGCAAGACGATTCTTGAAGAAGTCTGGCAACGTAATTGCATCACCAGCTTGTTCTGTATATACACGTAATCTCGGTGCTACTACGAAGTAGTTGATATATGCACCAAGTGTTAAACCAATCGCAAGCCACGCAGCTGAAAGTCCAGTAGTATAGACCTCACCGGGTAGTCCCATGATCATCCAACCACTCATGTCGGATGCCCCTGCAGAGAGTGCCGTTACGTATGGCCCAATGCTACGGCCGCCCAGCATGTATTCACTGACATTTCCTGTTGCTTTCTTATAACCATAGTAGCCGATGACTAATAAGATTAAGAAATACAAAGCAATCATGATATACGTTTGCCAGTCTGGGTGTACCTGTTGTCTCAGTGTTGCTCCTAAAGTAAACATGTCTAAAATAAACATCCTTTCAAATTATTTGGAATAAAATGTACGGATCGTTCTTAGGCATAGCAATGACAAGGTTCAGAATCTAAATCAAAGTTACAAAGCCAAGATGACTTTGAATAACTCCCCATTCACCCTGAAATCTTATTTTAATTAACTCATTGCGCACAACTTCTAAAAGTATGTCCCCACATACTTACCCCTAATGAAGTACTTAACCTATTCAAAAAAGCAGCTAAAACAATTCTCCCAAGTTTCGTAAGCAAATGCCTTTGTTTATGTAACGTTGTATCAAATAGTATTTATACCGCTTTTTTTAACTAAGATATTTTCATATACCCTACTTTTTAGATTAAGAACATTTGAGTTAACTAAAATATTAACCTGAAATCCTTTATCCCTTGCAAAAAATTGCTTTTAACTTTTTAGCAAAGATGTTTCTTAGCTTAACACAATGATATTTTTACGCAAATTTAAGTCGGCAAAAAAGCCACTTTCTCGCCCATTTTAGACATTTTTTTATCTGCGTTCGTCACTTAAATACCAACGGTTACAGCGAAATCTAAAAAAAATTTCAAAAATTTTTCGTTTGACAGCGTTTTCTAGTTGTAATCAAATTCTAATATAATTTATTTATCCTTCTAAAACCCCCTCATTTCAACCCTTAACAAACTTAAAGTAATTGTAATATTCAGAATTCTAATTGAAAATATTTTACACTGTGGTAATATATAACCGGATTACACAAATACTGTCATTGAGCATTGCACAGTAATAGATGGTTACTTACTATCTCAAAAGTAACTCAACATCTTTTATGACAGTATCATGTGTTGTAGTACCTAAAATAGATGAACTTCTAAAACTGAAAGGAGCATTATTATTATGCGCACAGCCAAAAGTATAGGCGACACCAGAACAGAATCAGACGCATCAAATAATAACAGAGATTTAATTTTAGGAAAGACAAGAGACACATTAAAGCACTGTGATCAAGATATAGTTAAACTACTTAGCCAAAGTCAACTACATTTAGAAGCCATCCGAGAGTTTATCAATCATACAGCAACAGCTGTTCAGGCATTAACAAAAAATAAGCGTGTTAAAACAGGCATCATTGTTACAGAAGGTATCCAAAAAATTTTAAAAACTACTTGCGACATTCAACCAGAGTTATTTAACACAAAGCTACAACAATCAATCCCTCTCATACAACGTCACTTAAGAAGAGAAGTTTCAGAACATATTAACTATGAAGGCAAGATTCTTAATGGTCTTGATTTCGATGAAGTAGAAGACATTATACGTAACTTTAAAACTGAAGGCGTAGAAGCGATTGTGATTTCATTTTTACACAGCTATCAAAATAATGATCATGAACGCGCAACAAAATACTATATCAATAAATATCATCCAGAATTTACTGTCACATATTCTACTGAATCAATTGAATACCTTCATACAACTTAAGCAAAAGCATTTGAAACTTATTTAGTCTACACATCTACTTTACTCTATTAGAGTATTAATCAAATGAAATATATAAATGGTATAGGAAAACCATGTTTCATCTCAGTTATGAAATATGGTTTTCTTATGCTTATTCCAACTGGAATCTACACAATTCCAACAATGTGCTGCCAAGAAATTTTAGACATCCCTTCTACTCACCTCAGACAAACCTCAGTCTGTCTCTTATCTATCCAATACCACTATGAAATCCATACTTATGTATAAAAAAGCAGTACCTCCTACTTTAAGGAAGCACTGTTTTATTGTGTTATTGCTTATTTTTCATTTAATTTCAAAGTATCCGCTGATGCTTTACGTACTTTGTTTAATAACTTCGTATCCTCAATTAATGATTCGCCATAAGATGGAATCATTTCTTTTAATTTGCCTGACCATTGTTCTAGGTAGTCAGGGAAGTTTTGTTCAATGATTTCTAATGCGACTGATACTGAAGTTGAAGCCCCTGGTGATTCACCTAACATTGCGACTACAGTGTGGTCTTTAGAGTGAACGACTTCTGTACCGAATTGGATAAAGCCGCGACCATGTTCTTGTGTATCTTTGATTACTTGAACACGTTTACCTGCAATGTGTAAATCCCAATCTTCGTCTTTCGCATCTGGTACGAAACGACGTAATTCTTTCATACGGTCTTCTTTTTTCATCAACATTTGTTGGATTGAATATTTAACAAGTGATAAGTTTTTAACCCCAGCAGCTGCCATTGTTAATAAGTTATCACGATTCAATGAACGGAATAAGTCTAAGTTTGAACCGTGTTTCAAGAATTTAGGTCCGATTGCTGCGAATGGTCCGAATAATAAACTTTCTTTTCCACGCACATAACGACGGTCTAAATGTGGTACCGTCATTGGTGGTGTGCCTGGCGGCTCTTTACCGTAAACTTTCGCATCGTGTTGTTGTACGATTTCCGGTTTGTTACATACTAAGAATGCACCACTGATTGGGAAACCGCCTAAGTTTTTACTTTCTTCAATACGTGTTTTTTGAAGTAATGGGATTGCGGCACCACCAGCACCGATAAAGATATAGTCTGCCACATGTGTTTCAACATTGTCAGTATCTAAGTTACGCACTTCTACTTCCCATTTCTTATCAGCACGTTGTTGGAAGCCAACTACTTCGTGACGATAGAAAAGTTCTGCATTATCATGTGTTTCTAAGTTTGAAGCTAATTTACGTGTTAACTCACCAAAGTTAACGTCTGTTCCTTTATCAATCTTACTTGCCGCAATCGCTAAGTGTGGAGAACGACCTTCCATCATTAAAGGCATCCATTGCGCAAGTTTATCACGATCTTCAGTGTACTCAATGTCAGAGAACATCGGTAAATTTTTCAATGCTTCATAACGTTTCTTCAAGAATTGAACGTTTTTAATACCTTGAACGAAACTGATGTGTGGTAATGGCGTGATGAACTCACGTGGGTTTTCAATCGCATTCGTTTTCACTAAATGTGACCAGAACTGTTTTGAAATCTCAAACTGTTCATTAATTTCTTTCGCTTTTTCCACATCAATTGAACCATCTGGTTGTTCAACCGTATAGTTCAACTCACATAATGCTGCATGCCCAGTGCCAGCATTACTTGTATCATAAGAACTTTCCAACCCAGGACCATCTAAGCGTTCAAATAACTTGATGTTCCAGTCAGGTTGAATTTCTTTTAAAAATGAACCAAAAGTGGTGCTTAATACCCCTGCACCAATCAAAATAACGTTTTTTGATTCTGCTTGACTCATTTCTTAACCACCTTCCTCAAATTAAATGTCCGGTCATCTGATGACTTAAGACGTAATGATTTACTTATTTATCTTAAACTATCTCACACAAAAACTAAAACATTATGTTTATGAATTATTTGCTTAAAACGAATAAGCGTAACTTGTTACACTTTTATGATAAGTGATATTCATTCTCACTGTCAACACGCAATATAACGCACTTAACAATTAGGAATGAAATCACATCACTTACGATATAATGCACTGTCTTTTAATAACGTATGATAGACTGAAATTATGAACTCTAAAATGAGGAGAGGAGTCACATCATGTCTAAACAAAATGACGATTATATTTACTACACCGATGAATCAACCAACCCTGAACATTACATAACACCTAACGAAACACATGAACCAAACAGAAAAAAATCAAAGCGATCTCATCCTGACAACATACGTCCAAAAGGCAGACGTTGGCTCAACATTATCTTATGGATTATCTTTATGTTTTTATGTACGACACCAACACTTGTCGCAATGTTTTTAATCGGATTTGTCGCTATGAATCCCCATGGTAATCCGCTCGCATTCGCAGGTATTATTGTAGGCTACGTCATTTGGTCAGCACTTGTTATCTGGTTGCTCGTCTGGTATTACCGTAAAAAAGGTTATGAAAGTTTAAAACCCCTTGGATTTGTAGACATTGCCTGGAATATTCTATATTTCATCGCCACACGTATTTGGACTGCACTATGTGTTGTCGTCATGGCAGTGGTTTTTGGTGAACAAGGTTCAGAAAATGATGAATTACTGTTAAAACAAGTTCAACATCTACAGGACTTCACAAATCCGATGATTGTGATTGCACTCATCTTATTCGTGTTCCATCTGACATTTGTCGGACCATTTTTAGAAGAAATTACCTTCAGAGGTATTTTCAAAGAAACGATTTTCTCTAGATTCTCATTCTGGTTGCCGATGCTGATTTCTTCAGCTATTTTTTCAATCAACCATGCCAGCACCAACATCGTAGGTTTCTTACTTTATATGGGAATGGGTGCTTGTTTCTATCTTGCTTATCAACGCCGTCGCAATCTTTGGGACAGCTATATGGTCCATGCGTTAAATAACGGAACCGCAAGTATCGCGATTATTATCGGTTTATTATTAATGTAGTGAGCTATGATTGATTTAAATATTCTATATGTATACACAAAAGGAGCACCTTAATGGTTGCTCCTTTTGTTATTGAGTTATCTATCAATTAATCTTCTACTTTAATCACGATCTTACCTTTCGCATGACCTTGTTCTGAATAATCGAGTGCACGTTGCGTATCATGGAATGGATAGACCTTATCAATGACAGGTTTGATTTCGCCTTCTTCAATAAGGTTCGTAATTGTACGTAATTGCGCATCACTCGGATGCATTAAGAAGAATTCATAATACACATGGTGTGCTTTCGCAAGCTTACGAACATGACGAGACAAATACCAAATACCTGCACGTTTTGCTAAATTTAAATGCCAAGTATCTGCGAATTTCATAGTCGGCGGTCCGACTAATGATGCGATAGAGCCACCTGGTTTTAATATCGTAAAGGCTTTTTCTAAGTTTTTGCCACCTAACGTATCAAAGACCCCATCATAATTAGATAAGACATCCCAGAAATTTTGTTGTTTATAATTAATAATTTCATCTGCGCCGAGTGATCGAACTAAGGATTCACCTTTTTCACTGACAGTCGTCGCGACATGTAAGCCCATCACACGGCCTAATTGAATCGCAAAGGTACCAATACCGCCTGAACCCGCTTCAACCAACACTTTATCTCCTGCTTTAAGATGCATGATTTCATGGAAAGCCTGATAGCTCGTTAACCCGACTAGCGGAATACTCGCCGCTTCCACAAAATCTAAGTTCTTCGGCATCAACGCAATATCATACTGATTAATCGCAAAATACTGCGCAAATGTCCCCATATTATTTTTGCCAGGTCGGCCGTATACCTTATCTCCAACTTTAAAGTTTCTAACGTCTTTCCCTACTTTCTCCACAACGCCTGCTAAATCATTGCCGAGTACTAGCGGGAATTTATGTTTAACCACTGCCTTTAAATCACCATCACGTGTTTTAAAATCTACTGGATTCACACTGGCAGCTTTCACACGTACTAGGACCTCTTCTGGACCAGGCTCTGGTACGGGTAAATCAATCATCTCAACAGGTTGTTTCCCATACTTTCGAACAGCCATAGCCTTCATTGTTTCTGACATATTTTCCAACTCCTTCGTACTTATAACGTTTATCTCTTACATGAATGTTACCCTTCTATACCCGCCTCCCCACGTTGACTATGCATTGAGCGTAAATAAAAGCACCGCTTCACTCTCTATCGTGTAGCGGTGCTTAACCTTACGTTATTCATTTAACGTTGTTTCAATGTTTGTTCAATGGCTTGAAGTTTATCTACAAACTGCACAATTTCCTCAGTACTGAAATGTCCTTTTAAACATTCACTGACAATCCATGCCATTTTTTCTTTGACTTCTTCTAAAAATTGAATGCCCTCATCAGTCATTTCCATTAATTTAATACGCTTATTATCTGAAGCTGCTTGTCGTACCAGCCCCATTTTTTCTAGTTTATGAATACGTTTAGAAGCTGCAGTTTTAAAGATATCTTGTAAGTCAGCAAGTTCATTAATCGTTAATCTGCGATGAGAACGGATCATAATTAAAGCTTCTAATTGCTCTCGTGAAATCATATGTTTCAATCCTGTTTCTTGAAGCATATCTGAAATGTATTTATTGATATTCATTAAACTCAAATCAAATCTAGTTAATGCTTCTTTCATTTCGTCATTCATGATTGTCCCTCCAACTTATTGCGCTTCACTCACATTTTATCATTAGTTGAATTTCATTTGGAATAGTGGTTTGCCACGTTTGTTAAACCAGATTAATACTAGATATTGAATCAACATCGCACCTAACGCAATACCAGTAAGGATTGCGGCTACAAAACCGAAAGTAAAGTGGCCTGCATTCGTAAAGATGGCTTCACGGAAACCTTGAATCGCGTAAGACATCGGTGAGAATGGGTGGATGAAACGGAAGAATGCGGCTGACATTTCAATCGGGAACATTCCTTCACTTGAGCTTAATTGCAGTACTAACAATAACATCGCTAAGAATAAACCGACACGATCTAATAATAATACGAGTAAAGAAGTTACTGCGATTGCCGCAATTGCCCATAAGAACATGACTGTTAAGAACTTACCTATGTTTTCAATATCTAAACCGAGTCCGAATTTCACCCATAGACTTAACATGATGGCACTGAATGAACCTTGTAAGACATATAAGAACACTTTACCTAACCATTGTTTCCATGGTGCGACATCTTGACATAATGTTTTAGTTAATGGATAAATTGCCGCAAAAGATACAGCACCTACAAATAAACCTACACTTGCCATATAAGGTAAAACTGTTTCGCCATAGTAATCTGCTTTAGTGATATTGTTTTCTGTTACTTTCTCAATATCATTCAATGCTTGTTCATTTTCATTTTCAAAATGGACATTCGTTTGTTTTTCTACTGCTTGATCAATTTTTTGTTTAAGCTGTTCATTATTTTGTTGAAGCTGTTGTATGCCTTGTGTCACTTGTTCATTACCTTGAACTAACTGTTCACCTTGTGCACCTGCCATAGGTGCCATTTGTTTTAAACCTGCAGTCACCTGTTCATTACCATTAATTAATTGCCCTTCTGCTTGAGACATTTGTCCTAAAGCCTTCGATGTATCTGTATAACCTTGTTTAGATTGTTTATTAGCCGCAAATAATTCATCTAAGTATTCTGCACGCACTGTATTGCGAATCGATTTGGTTACAGTATCAATCGCTTTTTGTGCCGCTTGACTGCCTGTATAACTTGAACCTGGGTTCACTTGTGTTTCTAACTCAATTTTCTTTGGATTTTTATTTAATAATGTTGTTGCATTTTTAGATGCATCTTCTGGAATAATAATTGTTCCGATAGCTTTGCCGTTCTTTAATTGTTTTTTCGCTGTGTCTTTAGATACTTCTTGGAAATCGAATTTTTTATTATCTTTAAGTTTCGATACGACTTCGTCTCCAATATTGATTTTCTTGCCTTGAAGTGTTGCTGCTTTATCTTCATTAACAATAGATATTTTCAATTGGTCTGTCTTATCATATGGATCCCAAATTGACCCCACAAATAATGCTACATAAATCAGAGGTAATAAGCCTATCGCAATCAACGCAACAATTAACATCTTATTATTTTTGATAAATTTTAACTCATTAAACATAAGTAACTCCTTCTCCTTTATAGTACACCCCATGTACTATGATACTTTTTAAAACGTAAAAGCTTGATACCCCAACACTTTTACGCATTTATTTTCCATTATTGATTTGTTATTTTAAATAGTACACCCTATGTACGTTTTCTAATATTAAACCTATTGTTGATGATTGTCAACAATAAAATACACATTTTTTCTCTTTTTCTTTTCACTCTTAAATATACAAGCTTTCATAATGTTTACTTAAATCGACTTCATTTCAAATGACTCAAACAAGGTAGATGATTCATTACACACTCGCTTCAATTATTTAATCATATTTTAATAATTTTATGTTATTCTAATTTTAAAGTTAATCACTCATATAAAGAGAGAGGTGCTGATTGAATATGAAGAAACGCTATGTCATCGTTCAATATCTATTAATCATACTGACAGGAATATTGTTACTTAATAGCTTGTTTAATCCTGATCAGATAATAAAAAGTTATATCAATATCGTTCTTTTTATTTGTGTAATGTTATTAGCATTGATTGCTTGGATAGTCGGACGTTTTAAACACCCTAAGCAATGAACGCTATAGTATTAACTACCAAAAATGAAGTTGATTTTTTTGAAGAAAAAAGAACGTCTAACTATTTAGACGTTCTTCCCTAATTCTAATCTATGTGCCGCATCTTGTGCGAGTGCTTTTAAATAACGAAATGGATGTGCAAGTGCTTCTGCTTTACTGATTGAAGCATGGTCGTTTGGTGGTCTGTCATCTAGGCCAGTCACACTGAAGACGTGATCAATCCCATGTGTTTTAACAGCTTCATAGCCTTCTCCAGTTACGCCGCATAACGCAATAACAGGTATGTTAAATTGTTGAGCTGTTTTCGCAACACCAATCGGCGTTTTCCCATAAATTGTCTGTCGATCGATTTTACCTTCGCCGGTAATACAAATATCAGCATCTTTCAGACGTGCTTTTAACTGTGTTTCATGTAAAACAATATCGATACCTCGAGAAAGTTCTGCAGCTAAAAAAGCAACTAACGCAATACCCGTACCACCTGCAGCCCCTGCTCCTGGCACATTAGAATAATCATGTTGAAACGTTTCTGTTAACACTTGATTGTAATGTGTTAAAGCTTGTTCGAGTTGTTCAATATCTTTTGGTGAAGCGCCTTTTTGTTTAGCGTACGTATGAGTAGCACCTGTGGGTCCAAGTAATGGGTTATCAACATCACAGACTACTTCAAAAGTTACGTTTTTCAGCCGTTTGTCTAACTTAGAAATATTAATTTGCGCAAGGTTGATTAGAGCGGCACCACCTTCAGGTAAGTTGTCACCTTTCTCATCAAGGAATTTTACGCCAAGTGCTTTCATCATACCTGTTCCGCCATCATTGGTCGCACTTCCGCCAATACCGAGGATAATTTTTTGTGCACCTTGATTTAGTGCGCTTAAAATCAATTGCCCTGTACCGTATGTAGAAGTCACAAGCGGATTACGATGTTTGAGTTCGATTGTTTCTAAACCAGAAGCTTCTGCGAGTTCAATAATAGCCGTTTTACTTTGTTCAACATATGAATATTGTGCATCAATAATTCGGCCTAAAGCGTCTGTCGCTTTTACAGGTTTCATGGTTCCGCCTAAGGCATCATGGAGCGACTGCATCGTCCCTTCACCGCCATCAGCCATCGGTACTTTGTCATAGATGACCGTTTCAGGCAAGACTTCCTGTAGTCCTAATTCTATGGCTTGTGCCGCTTCAGCCGCTGTTAAAGTTTCTTTAAATGAATCTGGTGCAATCACAATTTTTCGTACCATTCCATGATGCCTCCTTCTTTTTTCATCTTCATTATAGCGACATTTACAATATGCATAAAGGATGAGTTATACCTGACACAACTTTTATTGCCAACGCATACGGGTAAATATAAAAAAAGAGGTGAATACTATGGATAGACAAGTTGTCTTAAAAAAGATTAAAGATATTATGAAAGCATCACGTATTGGTGTACTTTCAACTTCCTATGACAATAAGCCAGATAGCCGATATATGATTTTCTATGACCAAGAATTTGATTTATATACGAAAACTAGTACAGACTCAGTAAAGATTGAAGAAATCGAACAAAATCCTGTTGCGCATATTTTATTAGGCTATGATGATACGAAAAACCATAGTTTCTTAGAAATCTATGCAGACTTAGAAGTCACTGAAGATCCAGATGTATTAGATTGGATTTGGGACGAACAAGATAAATCGTTCTTTGATTCTAAAGAAGACCCTAAACTTTGTGTCATTAGAGCTATTCCAAGATCTATTAAATTAATGAATAGCGATTCAGAAGATGGACCGCAATATGTAGAATTTAATTAAGCTATAAACATGACAAAACCAGCATGCCTGTTTGAAACATCACATGCTGGTTTTGTTTATAGTTTATTGTTTTAAGTTTAAAGTTATTTGTATGATTTCATGACACGACGGTAAATTTGACCTTTTTTCAAGCGACTGACATATGCACGTTGGTGCAATGAATAATGCTTTTTACGTACAACTTCAAGGATTTCACGATACGCTTGAGCTGCAACTTCAATAATGGGGCGTGCATCTTCGTGGAAGTAATCTAAATGACTTAATGCATTATGATACATAGCATCCGCATCTTTGGCGTAACTTTCCCATAAATCAATATAATTTTGTGTCACACCGTCTTCATATACTGCTTTTAAATCAACATTATATTCTTTTAAGCGATTTGCGCTTAAATAGATACGGTTATTTTCAAAGTCTTCACCGACATCACGTAAAATATTTGTGATTTGTAGGGCTTTACCAAGTTCTATACCGATTTTATCTGCTGTCTCATAATATTGTTCATAAGCAAGTACAGGTGTCAGTAATTCACCAATCGTACCTGCCACGCCGTAACAATAGGCTTCTAGCTCTTCATCTGTTTCTAATGCTGTCATAGTCAAATCGCTTTCCACGTAATCCATTAATGTTTTAAAGGCATGTAATGGAACAGGATAAGATTTTAGTGTATGACGAAACGCGCGCATCACAGATGCGTTACTATTAAAGTTCACATTTTCAGAATCTCCATCGTAGATGTGTTCTAAATCTTCACGAATCGCATCTAAGCGTTTTGGATCTTCATATTCATCTATACTGTCATCTATCATACGACATACTGCATAAATCGCCCAAACTGCTTTACGCTCTTGTTCAGGCAGACTATTAAACGCATAAGAGAAGGTCTTTGAGTACTCTTCCATTATCTTTCTGCAGTATTCGTAATCATCATTTATTAATTGTTCCATAACATTTCACACCTTGCTGTCATTATTCCTACTAGAGTCAATTACCCTCTATTTGAAATTTTAATAATAAGTTAAGTTATTCAGTTAACCAAATCTGATTTAATTTGAAACTTGTGTTACATGTTAAGCGAAAATCAGATAAAAGTCATTTAATAACCTACCACTTTTCTCAAATTTTTTAATACTTCTGATTTTCTGTCATGCATTCTTCAAAATTGAAGAATTTAATAAGTACTTACTTTGATATTTAATCGCAAGTGTATAGATAAATGACAAGAGCTCCTCACATGTTGTTTTCCCTGATTCGAAGTCCGCTTTCAATGTTTGGTGTCGATTTTTTTCAGTATCATCCGCTTCTTTCTTAAAATAGCCCCACATATGATCAAACGTATTAATGACGGCACCTTTAGACGGAGGGAGGGCTAATGCTTCATCAATCAAGCGTTGTAATACCTCACCTTCTACATTATCTTTCATGACTGATCTGATTTGGTTATAGTGTGCTTGGCTATGCCACATGACTTCATATTTATATTCACGCCATAATTTCTCTTTCTCGTGTTGATTCAAGGACACTTCCTCCTCATGTTTTAACTTTGAACAGAGTTAGTATTCCCTAATAGCCGACAAGCAATGCGATGGACATGGCAATTGCACAAATAATAACCCACAGCAGAATCAATTTCCAAGCGAATTTCAACCACTGTACGTATGAAATTTTCGCAACTGCGAGTGCACCCATTAAAATGGCAGAAGTCGGAAACAGCACATTGCTGATGGAATCACCATATTGGAAAGCAAGCACTGTAAGTTGACGATTAATATCCAGCAAGTCTGAAATCGGCACCATCAAAGGCATTGTAGTCAAGGCTTGTCCTGAACCAGATGGAATGAAGAAGTTAAGGAAAAATTGGAAGATAAACATCACAATAATCACAATAGACGATGGAACATCATTGAGTAGTGTAGTCATTCCATGAATAATAGAATCAATAATTTTACCTTGTTCTAAAATAACGACAATGCCTTTCGCAAAACCAACAATCATTGCGCCAAATAAAATGTCTTTCATTCCTTCAATAAAAGCATCAAAGGTACCATTCATACCTAAGTCACTGACAAACCCTGCAAGCAAACCTGCCAAAACAAAGTTTGCGCTCATTTGATTAAAAGACCATTCATAACGAAAGATACCATAGACGTTAAACACAATAGTTAACGCAATAATACTTAATGCGAAGGCTTGACGTTTGGTAAAGCGTTCATATTCTATAGCCTTATGACTTTGACCTTCTTCTTGTTCTAAAGCATAAACGACACTTTTCTTTGGATTACGTTTCACTTTTCTAGCATAAAACATTACCGACCCGATTGCTGCGGCTAGAATGAATATATAAATGATGGAACGTAACCCCCAACCTGAGAACATGGGAAGTTCAGCAACGGTTTGCGCAACACCGACTGTAAATGGATTCAACATACCTCCAATAAATCCACTTGCAGCACCTAAAATCACCATCGCGGCCCCTGTCATCGCATCATAACCTAGTGTTCTCGCAATGATTACACCAATCGGCACAAAGATAATGGTTTCTTCTGCTAAACCAATTGAAAAGCCTAAAATAGAGAACACAATCATAGTTAATGGAATCATTAAGATGCGCGAAGAACCTAATGTTTTAATCGCTTGGTTAATCCCATTTTCAAATGCGCCTGTTCTATGTACAATGCCGAAAGCACCACCGACTAAAAAGATATAAAAGTCTATTTCTCCCCCTGTCAGTAAACCTTCAGGTACTGCACGGAATAAATCTAAAAATGACACCCCGTGTTGTTCAATACTATGATATGAACCTGGGACTACTAACGTTTGTCCCCCTTTATCTACGCGTTTATATTCCCCTGCTGGAATAATATACGTCAAGACGCAAGCAATGGCGATAATCATCATTAACAATGCATACGTATGAGGTGTTTTTAACTGGAATTTTGAAGATGAATCTTTTGAATTTTCCTTTGTATTTTCTGTCATACACATTCCTCTTTCCCACTATTAATTATCTGAATTTTCTTATTTTATATAGTATAGCCTGTTTCTGAATCATTAGTCGGGAAAATTTAGTTTTGTTGTGTATTTGAAGTAAATAGAAACATAATGAAAAAGCTGACCGGTTATACTTTCGGTCAGCTTTCAATTCATCATGATTCAATTATGAAGAAGGTTTATCTTCTTCGTGTGGTGCATTCGCGGCTGCTTTTGCTTCAACACGTTGTGCTTCTTCTTCAGCTGTTACTTCTCGATGTTCTTGTTGTTGTTCAAGTGCTTTAACATCTTGTGGTTGTTGATTTTCAGTTTCTTGAGTTTTAGCCGCTTGTTCTTCTTTAGCTTTCGCTTCTTGTTGTTTTTGTGCTTCCCATCTAGCTTCTTTTTCTTGTTTTTTCAATTTACGTTTCTTTTCTTCACGCACAGAGAAGACAATGAAAATAATGGCTAATAAAGGGAATGACATACCTAACCAGAACATATAACTCACTCCAATTCTGTAGGGAGACCCTGTTATTTGTATTCTTGTTTATCATAACATGTATGCTGTTATTTTTTCACTAAATCCTTTCTCATTGCCCTTCCTTGACTTACTTCTAGAAAGTCGATAGATTAAGGTTAATGACAAATATAAATGCACTAGGGGCGTTTTATAACTGAGATGAAGCATGGCTTCAGACCCTTTGAACCTGATCTAGCTGAAACTAGCGTAGGAAAGTGTGAGTATTTAACTAAGAAAGTATGGCTAAGAATGTCTGAGTCTATACTTTAAACTCGCTCTGATACGCACAGCTCTAGATAGGTTGTGTGTTTTTTTATGTCTTAATTCAACTAAAGGGGCGATTTAAATGGCAAGAACAATTTTAGTAACAGGCGGCGGACGTGGCTTAGGTGCTGTAATCAGCCGTACATTAGGTGAACAAGGTTTTAACGTTATTATTAACTACAACCAAAGTAAGGAAGCTGCAGAAGCATTGGCTCAAGAAATTGATAATAACCGTGCTGTCGCAATTCAAGCAGATGTTACTGACCGTGATGCAGTAGAACATTTAGTCAAAGAAGGAACAGAAACATTCGGTCGTATTGATGGTGTAGTGAACAACGCATTGATCGGTTTCAAATTTGATCCGACAACACAAAAATCATTTAAAGATATGGACTGGTCAGATTATCAAAATCAAATCGATGGCACATTAAAAGCTGCATTCAACGTTGTACAAAGTGTGGTACCTCAATTTATTGAAAATCAACGTGGCAGTGTTGTATCTATCGGCACAAATTTATACCAAAATCCTGTTGTTCCTTATCATGAATATACAACAGCAAAAGCTGCATTAATTGGTTTCACACGTAACATTGCAGCAGAGCTTGGCCAATATGGTATTAATGCGAATGTTGTTTCAGGCGGATTGCTTAAAACAACGGACGCTAGCTCAGTTACTACACCTGAAGTCTTTGACTTGATTGCGCAAAGTACACCACTACGTAAGGTGACAACACCCCAAGATGTCGCAAACATGGTGGCTTATCTTGTTTCAGAACAAGCAGACGGTATTACAGGCCAAAACATCACTGTTGACGGCGGATTAACAATGAACTAAGTAACAATATTAAACACGAGGTGAATAACATGCCTACGCAGAAAGAAAAACAACTGCACATTGGCGTTTTATTATATGGATGCGGCCATCATCAAGCCGCATGGCTGATGCCTGATTCAAGTGTCGAACGTATCGGCACCATCGAGTATTATCAAGATTTAGCTCAAATCGCAGAACGCGGTTATTTTGACGCGGTGTTTTTCGCGGATAACCAATCCTTCCCCGCAAATAATGACACCACGATGCCTGCGTTCTGGTTTGACCCTATTGTCAATTTAACTGCAATTTCGCAGGTCACAAAACATGTCGGGTTAGTCTCAACGATTTCCAGCACATTTTCTAACCCTTATACGGCTGCACGTCAGCTATTAAGTTTGGACCATATCACTGGCGGTCGTGTCGGTTGGAATTTAGTCACATCTATGACGGATATTGAAGCACAAAATCACAGTATGGAAGGTCTGCCTGATCATACAGCACGATACCAAAAAGCAGATGAATTTGCGGAAGTCATGAATCATCTCTTCGAGTCATGGCAAACCAATGATTTCAAACACGATCGTAAACACAATCAACTGATTGATTCAAAAGCAATAGAACCTTTCAATCATCAAGGAGAACACTTCCAAGTTCGCGGCCCTTTATCTACACCCGCAAGTCCACAAGGTAAACCCGTCGCAATGCAGGCTGGCGCATCTAAACAAGGCGTGGCACTCGCAGTTAAATATGCAGATGCAGTTTACTCTGTTTCTTGGAATATCAAACAAGCAAAACAGTTCAGACAACGCTTAGATGATGAAATCAAACGTACCGGTCAGACTGACCGCAACCTTAAAGTCTTCCCAGGTCTGGTGACTTATGTCGCAGAAACCCATGAAGCAGCTTTAGAGAAAAAAGCGGCGCTTGATAATCAACTACCGATTGAAACAGCGCTAAATCAACTCAGTTTCTTTGTCCAACAAGATTGTCATAGTTGGGATTTAGATGATAAAGTCCCAGACTTACCTCCTGTCTCTGAATTTACTGGGCCTGTAGGTCGTTATGAAACAGTCCTTGAGATTATCAGAGATACAAACCCCACTGTACGAGAGTTATTGGGATATTTAAATGCAGGTGGTGGTCATTTAACATTGATCGGAACACCTGTGGAAATTGTGAATGAAATGGAACATTGGTTCAAAGAAGGTGTGGCAGATGGTTTCAACTTAATGCCTCCTACCTTGCCGGATAGCTTAGATGATTTTGTAAATTTGATTGTTCCAGAATTACAAAAACGCGGACTTTATCGAAAAAACTATACAGGACACACATTTAAAGAACATTTAGGAATTTAAAACAGGGCCATTCGGCTCTGTTTTTTTATGCGAAATGTAAAACATACTTGACATTATTTAAGCGCAGCAGTATTCTAAAAATGTCAAATAAACTTTACATTTCAGGAGGGACATCATGATATTACTAAAAATTATCATCCCTATTGTAACCTTAGTTGCTTTCGCATTTGCTTGGAGAGGCTTCTTAAAAAATTATATGCCTTCAGAAGCAGTAGATGTTCAAACCGAGTCTCATTATGACGAACGTCAAACTAAAATTATTTTAGAAGTACTCGCAAAGACTTTTATCATTACCATTCTTCTCATCACATTTGCCTTTCTAAATCGTACGCTTGGTTTAGTCAGTGCACATAGCTTTATCTCGAAATATCCTGAAGCTGTCTTTTTAGTTATTATAATGGGAAGTTTAGTTTATAATTATGTAATCGTTAAACGAAAGTATCCATAATAGACATAGAGTGATGAGAAAATACACCTACAAAGGGTGAGAGTTATGAAAAACAAAATAAAATTGTATCGCAAACAAAATGAGATGTCTCAAGAAGCACTAAGTAAAAGTGTCAATGTTTCGAGACAAACGATTAATGCGATTGAAAATAATAAGTATGATCCTTCTTTAAGCTTAGCTTTTAAAATCGCTAAACAGTTTAAAGTTACAGTGGATGAATTATTTTCATAATAAAACAGGCCATGAACAAAATTACGAGTTCATGGCCTGTTTAATATGTCATTATTTAAAGACTTTTTGGTATTGGACGTAACCAGAAATATAGTGTTCGATATCATCAATGCGGACACGATAACCATGGTGTTTGATAAAGAACGAACCAAGAATACGTTGTGGGTTTTTAAAGTACATCGCAAGTTCTGGATAGAAGTATCCTGTACGTTGATAATCTGCACGTTTATGAATCGTTGTCATTAAGTCATCTACGTTAATCAATCGATCTACGATTTCCCCAAAACCTTTTTCTCTGGCTTTACGTACAATATGATACGTTGCCATCAACATCTCCATGAATGTTGGGAAAGTTGTAATACGATTCTTAATGTAGTCTAAATAACTAGAAACATTTCTAATTCCAAATTCTATATATTTCGCTTCAGGCGCAATTTGGATTAATTCATTCGTACAATAACCTAACCAATGATCATGGTTCTTCCAGTAACTTTGTGAAATGAATCGTTCAAACATATGACGTACTGTTTCTAACCATTTTTCATTCTGATCAACTTGATAAAGTCGTAATAATCCTAACGCAGCTTCACCATCATAATAAATCACACGGAACTTTTCTTTAACTTCTAGACTAGGATATTGTAAGACATGTACAGTTTCAGCTGTTTCACTGTCAATCATTGAAACCATACCTTCTGCCACTTGTTGTGCAGCTTCTAAATACTTCTGGTTACCTGGTTTTATTTTTAGATACTCACAAATCGCAAAAACAAATGCCGCATTTTGACCTAGTTTAATTTCATTAATATTTTTGGTGTCATCAAATATATGTGCGACTTCTCCTTGCTTGTATAAGTAATTGTCGATTAAGTAATCAATCGCTTTTTCAGCAATAGTGATATCTTTGTTTAAGTAATGTAATCCTTCCATTAGCGCATAAGTTGAAGAAGCATGTCTCAAATTATTATAGAAACTGATTTTCTTATCGAAGTGTGGAAAATAACCATAGATAAATTGACCGCTTGGTTGTAATTCATTCGCAAGATAATCTGTCGAAGTTTCCAACATTTTATCAATTTCTTGTGACAAATCTTCAACATGACGTAATCCTTTTTCACGACCCTCTGCGGCTAGTTCATAAACCTCATGATTTTCAATAAAGTAACCCTTTGTATAAAACTTTTTAATCGGCTTACCCATATAATCTTGATGTCTATAGAACTGTTTATGTTTTGTATATTTCTTCAAATAGTTATTGATATTATCCTCAGATAAGAAGAAAGACTTTTTATCTTTAGTCGGTCTGACAAAGGCATTAATATTAATTTCTTCTGCCATGAAAGTTAAATTCCAATTCTTATCATAAGCAATTCCGTAATCAATATAGTTTCGACGTGTCTCTTCTAAATCTCTTTTAACATCTTCAAAGACAACTTCTTTCGTACGATAAACAAAATCAATTTTAACCCACTTAGGATACTTACCAGCTTTCTTTTTAAACTGTTCATATTGTTTCGTAATATCTCTTTTAAGATTACGTGACTGCTTAATCAATTTTACAGAAGCTTTCATATTGGGATTACCTAAACTAACAAACACATAATCTTTACCTAATAGCTGTTGATCTGCTTTTTGTAAAATTTGTTCAATCTCGTTGTTAATTGTCATGTCCAAACCCCTTCTCATTCAGTATGTATAAATGGGCCGGAACAAAGTCCAGCCCACTATTTAAATAGAATTATTGTTCTTTATTTTTCTTACGGCGTCCGAATAATAATGCAGAACCTAGTGCTGCGAATAAGCCACCGAATAATGTAGCTTCTTTATTATTATTCTCTTCACCTGTGTCAGGTAATTCTTTATCGCCATGACCTTCAGCTTGTGCTGGTTGTTCACCATTTGAACCTTGTGTAGTACCTTGTTCTGGAGTGCCAGGGTGTCCTGGTTCATCTGGATTACCTGGTTCATTTGGTTCAACAGGGTAATCTGAATCTGCGTCGGCATCGGCATCGGCATCGGCATCGGCGTCTGCGTCGGCATCGGCATCTGCGTCGGCGTCGGCATCAGCATCGGCATCAGCATCGGCATCGGCGTCGGCATCTGCGTCGGCATCTGCGTCGGCGTCGGCATCCGCGTCTGCGTCTGCGTCTGCATCAGCATCTGCGTCGGCGTCAGCATCGGCATCCGCGTCTGCGTCTGCATCGGCATCCGCGTCTGCGTCTGAATCTGCATCTGCATCAGCATCTGCGTCGGCGTCGGCATCGGCATCGGCATCTGCGTCGGCATCGGCGTCAGCATCAGCGTCGGCATCAGCATCTGCGTCGGCATCAGCATCCGCGTCTGCGTCGGCGTCAGCATCCGCGTCGGCATCGGCATCAGCATCTGCGTCGGCGTCGGCATCAGCGTCTGCGTCTGCATCAGCATCGGCATCAGCGTCTGCGTCTGCATCTGCGTCGGCGTCGGCATCGGCATCAGCATCCGCATCGGCATCTGCGTCAGCATCGGCATCGGCGTCAGCATCCGCGTCTGCGTCTGCATCAGCGTCTGCGTCTGCATCTGCGTCGGCATCGGCATCGGCGTCAGCATCCGCATCGGCATCTGCGTCTGTATCGTCACCGTCTGCTTCACCAGAACCACTATTGTAAACGTTGTAGTTATCCCATGTGTAATAAGTATGGCCTTGGCCATCATTTGTCGCATCTGAAATCATTTCTGATCTTGTTTTGATTTGTTCACGTGAACCATCTTGAGCCACGCTATCTAAAACAATAATATAGCGACTTCCGTTTGAAGTTAAGTCTTGGAAATCTAGTGATAGAACTTCTCCACCATTTTCATCTACTGAATATTGTGGGTTGAAGTTGTAAATCGCATCTGGATTATTTGTAACGTCTACCAAGTTCGGATTGTTTTCATCTACGTAGAAACTTGGGTTCAGTTGTTCACCATTTCTCACTTCGTAAATCTTGAAGTTTGTCACATCTGGATTTAATTGTGCTGAACTTTGAGCTGGTGTGCCGTCAGCTGTATCTGGCCAATAATTGTATAAGTTCACTGTCGCATTATACGATTGTTTACCTTGTGGGTTTACATATACAATTTGTCTATATTCACCAGTGTTTCTATCAGTTGTAGTGATAAAGCTATCTACGTTTGATGGGTATGGTGAATCTGAAGTTCTGTAATTGATATCAATATCAGTACTGTATGTTTCACCAGCTACATTTGTTTCTACTGGGTATGTGCCGTCTGTTGGCGCAGCTTGTCTATCCGCATATAATGGAATTTCAAAATGACCTGTTACATTATCATGATTATTAACATAATCAGAGAATGTGTATGTTAGTGAGTTTGAATCAGGATTAAATGCGCCTGTTGCAACTACTTCAGTACCATTCATCAAGTCAGGAATTTTAGAACTGCTTGGTGTACTGTTTCCGTAGTAGTTCAAGTACTCTGGGAATTGAACATTGAAGTAGTCTCCAGCTTGAACACTGTCAGCAATTGCTAAATCAGCTGACATATATGTTGATTCACTATCGTTCGCTTGAATTGAGTTTGGACCGATTTGAATATTTGAAGCTGTTACGTCTCCATCAACATTGTTGCCAGTCGGTGCTGCTTGCGCTAGTGCAAATGTTTGTGCAGCTCCTTCTTGTGTAGGTTGTTCAGTTGAACGTGTTGCAGTTGTATTTGTTGGTGCTGCAAGTACTTCAGAACTATCTTTTTGATTTGAGTAATCTTGTACTGATTTATTCAAATCTGCTGGATCAGCTGTATTTGAAGTGTCACCTACTGTTGCTGCTGTAGTAGCGTTTGCATCAGATAATTGCGCTGCATTTGGATCATATGCTGGTTGTTCAGCATCTGATACTGGTGCTTGTGCAGTTGTTTGTGCATCTTGTTGTGGTTCAACAGATTGCGCTTGTTGCGTTGTTGTTTCATTAGCTGGTGCTGTTGCATTTTGTGCAGCTGTATCACCAGTTGTTGTTGTTTCATTTGTGCCTGTTGTTGGAGCTTCAACTGGCGCAACAGGTGTTGAAGCATTCAATGCATTTTCCTGTGTTGGTTGTGCATCTTGAGTTGATTGTGATTCTTGTTGTGCTGATGTATTTGTTGTTGATGTTTGCTTATCAACTGTTTGGTCAGTATTTGTTTCAGTTGTTTTCGGCTCAGTCGTAGTTGTGTTTGCTGTATTTGTATCTGTTGTTGTTTGAGCATCAGTTTTTGGTGCTTGTTCTTTAGCTGTTGTATTTTGTTCAGTCGCAGTTGTCTCTGCAGTTGTTTCATTTGTTGGTGTTTTTGTTTCTGTAGTTGCTGGTGCATCTGCTTTTGGTGCAGTTGTCTCTGTCGACTGTTGGGTAGAATTAGTTGGTGCTTGTTCCCCTGCTACAGTTTGCTCTGCTTTTGCATCAGTTGTATTTGTTGCTGATGTATCTTGAGCTGGTGTTTGATCTTGTGTAGCTGTTGTTTCATTTGTCGTTGTGCTTTGTGTTTTTGTTTCAGTTGTCGGAGTTTGTTCTTGTGGTGTTGACTCTGTAGTTGTAGTGACGTTCGTTGTCTCACCGCTTGTAGTATTTTCTGCGGCTTGCGCGTCATTCGCATTCGCAAATAATGTTGCCCCTACAATAACTGAGGCAGCCCCTACAGTGATTTTACGAATTGAATAACGATTACGTTTGTTGAAAAAGTCTTGATTATTCAAGAAATCCCTCCTACTTATTTTTGTAAGGCCTTACCCTAATATGTTACACAAACACGCAATAAATAAACAATTTTGCATTAATTTGACAATGTTTTTATTTTTCAGACACATTTTGTCCAAGTTTGATTAATCCCATGCAATTGGTTAGATTTATATTTATATAGAACTCATCTTTATTTATAAATTACCTACCGATTATTTTAAAACTAATATAGTTTTATCATAAATCACATTTTAATTCAAAATCCATTTTGAGAATAAAATAAAAAGTCTAAGGCTAACCCCAGACAAAATTAACCTCAGACTTTTCTTGATAAATATGATTTTGCTTCATCTTCACTTTCAAATCCTGTGAAAATAATAACTTGCTTACCTTCTTTTAAAATGCCATGACGACCGTATTCACCAATGACTATTCCACCTTTATCATTCTCAAATAATTGGTTTTGTCCATATTTTAATAAGGCGAGTAAGTCATCTACACTGAACGTTTGACGCTCTTTCATTCTGAAACGTCCTGTTAAGTTAATCGCTACAGAATCAGACATTTTTAATTGTTTAACCAATTCTTGCACATGTCTTTTTCTTGCTTGATGCGTTGGATACAGTTCATGCGCTAATTGATAGACTAACGATGGAGGTGGTGTGTCAGTCATGGCTTCTACTAGATCCCTCCACGAAAGCTGCATACCTTCATAGTAAGTGTCATCGTTTGTGGGCCATTGTTTGAGAGTAACCGTATAATTTTGAACTTCTCGTTGTTTTGCATCTAGGTAGTAAATAATCGGTGTCAAACCTTCTATTGTGGCTGAACCATAACGATTAGATTGCGTTTCAATCTGATCAGTTTCTAAATTATAAATAAGATATGCGCGCCCTTGACTAGCAGCCGCTTCAAAATGCTTCTCTTCGTCCCCGCTTCTCTCATAATGCAGCAAAGCATTTTGAAGCTGACTTGCGACTTTGGGAAACTCTGTTTGAGTTACAGAAGATTTCATCAACACTAAAGCATCTTGATTAATCAAATAACATAAATCTTTCAACATTAAATCTTTATTGTGATACCACGTAATATATTTACCTTTAACTTTATTCACTACTTTACGTAATGGTTGATCCATACATAAAATATAATCCGCTTCAGACTGTTCTAAGGCAGGCACTAATTCAGCATGCACGCGGTCAGTCTGCTCACCTAAATCACTGATTTGACCTAACGCAATAATTTTATGTCCTTTAAAGAATGGCGCTTGTGAATTAAACGCATCAATCGCATTCAACATTGCAGGCAAAGAAGCATTATGCGTATCATCAAGTACCGTAGCTTCTTCATGCAGACTTTTCACAGGTCTGAATTCTAAGACCTTCTTAAAAAGTTGAGTTTGCGCTAACTGTTTCAAGTGTTGCTTTACATCAACTTTCAAATGTTTCAACGTTAATAATACTGCCAAAGCATTCTCAACCATGCCCTTACTGACAGAAGGCACTTCAAATTGATAACCATCATTCGTTGTCACTTCTACTGCTTTTTTCACAGGTTTGATTTGTGTCGTATAAATGTCTGCCGAATTATCTTCAGTACTATAACGATATACATGTTTAGTATGAGTTGATGCAGCTTGTTTCAGCTCATTTTGATGGAGTGTGTCACCATTATAAATCGCGATACCGTCTTGATTTAATCCCGCAAAAATCCTTGATTTGAAAGCTACAATTTCTTCCGTTGAACCAATAGTGGATAGATGTGCAGAGCCGATTCCTGTGACAATCGCAATTTGTGGTTTCAATACTTCAGCCATATTTCCACGATTATTTAACGCATTTAAAGACGTTTCGAAAACCGCAATATCTGGATTAGATGCTAACTTGCACATATGCAAATAAATGGCACTACGTGTATTACTGTTCCCTCTATTTTGTTGGACTTTATAAGGTTGTAACGCCGCACTTAACATTAAGCGTGTCGAGCTTTTCCCCATGGATCCTGTTAACGCAATGACTGGATTATGATAATGTTTTCGAATATGTAAGGCTAATATTTTCATAGCTTTAATCGCATTTCTCACTACAATTTGTGGAATTTGATGTGCTAAATCTTCTACATAGGTTTCAGTAATAATCAAACCAATCTTTGAAACATCTTTTGGGATTTGCGCATTACCATCTTTCATCACTTTTGATTTCTTTAAATATTGTTTCCATGATGCTTCACTGATAGAGATGAATGCGGTTGATTCTGACTTAACATGCAGCATTTGATATTCAAAATCATCAATAGGATTTTGTTCCTTTCCTTGTGCATCAAGTAGTTCTGTATCTAAGATTTGTGCAATCGTTTCTAATGTATACATGATGACCTCCAAAAAGTAATAGTTTTGCATTGCTTCAACCTTATGGTTTATTGTATAGATAATCTTAACAATTTACAGGAGGCTTTCAGCAATGACCACAGAGAAAGATAAAAGTCTAGATGAGATTAATCAGGAAATAGAAGAAGAATTGAGAAACTATGATCCTGATAAAGAGGAAAAACCAAAGAGAAGTGTACTCTTTACCAAACCCAGACTCATCGTTCTATTAGTTGTTTTAGGACTTGCGCTGTACAGATTACTTCACTTCTTTTTCTAATTATCGGTAGGTGTAAATAATTAACGTTACTATATCATATTCAAAGTCCATGTGTGTCGTGCAACTGGAAGTCTGTGTATGTATTCCTTACTTCCAGCGTTGCCACATGTTTAATAGGTTGCCAATTTTTTAAGTTATATGCCACCTAATAAACATTTATATTACTGACGTTATTCTCACTTTAACTTTTCTAAATCTACTAAAAGTATGATACGCTCAATAAAACTTACCTCTTAATAAAGGATGGCGTCATTTATGAAAGTACTGTACCACGCAATGTCCATTTTAATTTTATCTGTCTTTTTATTCGGCTTATTCAGCCTGACCGATTTATTTTATACCCATCATCTCGCAAGTTTATTATTAAATGTGGATTTTGTGCCAGGCTTTTTTGATGTGAGCTTTGGGCTTAAATTCATCTTACATATTGTCTTTACCACAATGATATATGTCGTCTTTCAAGCCATCCGGGACTCTTACGTCTATCCAGCAGGTATTCTGATTATTATCGTATTATTCGCCGTTATCTATCCTTCACTTATTACTTGGTCTATTAACCCAATCTACCAATTTCACTGGATTGATTATATTGTTTGGATGATAGGTCACACTATCTTCATCTTCTTAGTCGTTTTCATTCTGCGCTTTGAGAAAAATTTATGGTATTAGAATCAATAATTTCATTTTAAATGAAAATAAGCCGCCTCTGTATGAGACGGCTTAAATATTGATTGAATTAGTATTTATATGGATCTTCTTCTCTTGTACGTTCATGTGAACGTTCTTGTGCGAATTCATTCGCTTTATCATAGTTATAGTAACCATCTTGAGTTAATGAAGCTGCTTTTGGTTTTCTGCTGAATAACATGATAGATGCGATAATCCAAAGAATCGCTGAAATCCAGTTACATAATAATGCCACGATACCTGCGATTAATAATAAGATAGCTGCTGCTTTTGCTTTCTTGCTAATAAAGATTCCGCCGACAATAGCTAAAATCACCGCAATTACATTAGCCACTAATACGAAAGTACCGAGTACTTGCATACCTGAAGCTACTTGTGAGATTTCTTCATACGTTAAGCTGGCATCACTTTGCTGCATACCTGCTACAAAGTCATCACTTTGCATTAATGGAACCATTAAAGCCACAAATAATACGATTAACGCACCGATTCCGACACCAATCCATGTTAAGACATGTTCACCTGTTCGTTTGATCATATAAAACCCTCCCCTATCTCTTTAGTATTGTTAAAAATTTTATAAGCTTACAATTATCATTAGTATACTAATACATGAGTTATACGTCCATAGTCTACTTAAAATCTTCAACATCTTTTACATTTTCAATAAATATAAATGTTTGTTTCTTAAAATTCTTTTTTAAATTACAGTACTTCACTGATTTAAAGTAACGTATCGCTATGATTCATTAAACGGTTATATTCTTCTAAATATACTTTTTCAGCTTCAGAACCACGTGCAGCTGAATTCATCGCACGATGCCATAGTGGATAAATCGGTTGTGGCTGTGTTAAATCCGTAATCATTTGATGTTCTTCTTTTGTAAGTTTCAGATTATAAGATGCGATATTCTCTTTCAGTTGTGCTTGATTACGTGCAGCTAAGACAATTGAATCCACGTTTGGACGTTCTCTCAACCAAGCTAAAATCACTTGTGGCACTGTCGCATTGTGTGCGTGTGCTATTTCTTGTACAAGTTCAATTAAACGATAGAACAACTCATGATTTTTCACATAAGGCTCAGCCCATCCGTCACCTTGACGGGTATTGGGTTCGCCTTTTTTATCACGGGTAATCTTACCTGTAAGTAATCCTTCGCCTAAAGGCGACCAGATACTGTTGCCAACACCTAATTCTGTACCTGCAGGCAACAATTCATATTCCGCTTCTCTTGATTCAGGCGTGTAATAGATTTGTTGCGCAATCGGCGGTGCCATATTATTTTCTACCGCCAGTGTATAGGTCTTGGCTAAATTCCAACCACTATAGTTAGATACACCCCAATAACGAATTTTACCTTTACGAATTAAATCATTCATCGTTTGAATTGTTTCTTCTACCGGAACTTGTCCATCCCATGTATGAATGTAATATAAATCAACGTAATCTGTACCTAAACGTTTTAAAGAATGGTCGATCGAACGCTCTATATTTAAACGAGATGCACCGACATTATTTGCGATATCGTTATATGGGAATCCTGTTTTGGTACTGATGACCATTTCATCTCTGTGATGTCTGATTGCTTTTCCTAACGCAATTTCTGCATCACCTTTCGCATAAAGGTTTGCTGTATCAAATTGGTTAATACCTTGCTCTAAAGCATAGTCTATAAAGTATGCCGCTTCTTTCTCTGTTACACCACCCGCATTTTCAAAACCATTCGTTGCGGAGAATGGAACAGAACCTAACGCATATTTCGAAACGACTAATCCTGAATTACCAAGTGTTGTATAATCCATAATCTGTCTCCTCCTTTAATACTTAATAATGTAATTCCCTTTAAAGAAGAATTTTAAATGCTATAAGCTTAAAATCTATAATAAAATTAGGCAGTGTACGATAATTAAAAAAGAATTACGCTTAATATGTTTCACGTTCTATACGTGGGGTAACATATAACTGTACTTAATTTTTAAGGAGGAATTTGATTATGAACTTTGATGATATTAAGAAAAAAGGTCAAGATCACTTAAACGAACATAAAGATGAGTATATTGAAAAAGGTAAAGAATTCGCTAAAGATCAATTAGGCGGAGATAAGAAAGATAACAAAGACGATAAAAAAGAAGACAAGAAATAATAAACTGGATTAACAACCCTACTTTAACTATAGATAGACTGCTTTCAATAGAAAGTGGTCTATTTTTTATAAGCACGATAACTTTTACTTATGTTAAACATCAAGAATCATCATTATTATTAAAGTATATTGAGGCGTATAATGAGGTCATCTATCAAATTTCAGGGGTGAATGCCATGTCACAACACGCACATCGTCAGTTATTACTCGGGATGGCATCATTATTTATTGTAATGGCCATCGGTCGATTTGCCTATACACCTATCTTACCGTTTATGCAGCAAGCAGAACACATGGATGGTAAAGGGGCTGGCTTACTTGCGACGATTAATTATCTCGGTTATTTAATCGGTGCGATTATTCCGATGTTTTGGATTATTAAAAGTAAAGTCGTCGATGTGAAAATTTATTTAGTATTAAACGTGCTTTCTACAATTTTTATGGGGTTTACCTCAAATTTCATTTTATGGTCCATATTGCGTTTAATCGCAGGACTCACAAGCGGAACAGTCTTTGTCTTAGCCTCTAACGTCGTATTAGAAGCATTAAGACAAGCACATAAAGAAGGTATTTCAGGTTTACTCTATAGCGCTGTTGGTATCGGACTTTTTTCAAGCAGTATTTTTGTCTTCTTCTACACAGACGTCAACTCATGGAAAATGACTTGGATTATCCTTGGTATCTTTTCATTAGCGTTAAGTTTATTGGTTATTTTCTTTATGCGAAAAAACCCAGATATTAATGTTGAAGCGCATCATAAAGCGACTTCTAAGACACCCTTCCGTCTCAACAAAACATTTATGCGCTGGTTCTCTATTGCTTATTTCTGTGAAGGTGCAGGCTATATTATTACCGGAACTTTCTTAGTCGCAATCATTAAATCAATCCCTGCTTTCTCTGAATATGCAGCACTCAGTTGGATGTTTGTCGGCTTAGGGGCTATCCCTTCTACAGTAGTATGGTCAATGATTGCGGAGAAAATGGATTATAGTAAAGCAACTTATATGGCATTTGGTCTACAAATCATCAGTGTCGCTTTACCAGTGTTTTCACACCATATTGTCAGCTTAATCATCAGCTCGTTAATTTTCGGCAGTACATTCTTAGGTCTAACAACACTCTTCATGTCTAAGGGGCAAATGTTGATGCTTCAGACAGGCGGTAAGTCTAACTTTATCGCTACATTAACTGTTATTTACAGTATCGGCCAAATGATTGCGCCGTTTGTGTCAGGCTATCTTATTGGTGATTCCGGCAATTATAATGCAGCATTGTTATTTGCGACAGCTATTTTAATTATCGGTCTTATCAGCAGCTGGATCAGTTACCGTGCATTAAATAAAGAAGCGATTCAATAAGTAAAGTTTTGTCTGGTTATCAAAAGGGAATGTAACTACTAACAAAGGAGGATGTTACAATGCCTTTTGTAAAACAAAGAATGAAAGAAGATTTAACTGAAGACCCACGTATTAGTGAAGACAGCTTCACAACAGACCAAGAACTTCAAAACAGAGCGTTTGAACGTTTAGGTAAAGACATCGTCATTATTGAAGTATTATCTATTATGAACATTGTCTTTGCGGTCTTTTCATTTTCATTACTTGGTCTATTATTACGAGAACGAAGCAAATAATCATTGAAACTTGAAAAACCTGTGCCATCACACGATGGCACAGGTTTTTAATTATGCATTGTTTATTTAATCAAATCTTCTAAGTCATGCGGATAGTTTGTGACAACTTCTGTTCCTTCTTTTTTCAAGATAACCGTATCAGAATGTCTGAAGCCGCCGACGCCTGGAATATAAATACCTGGTTCTACACAAAAGACCATGCCTTCTTTTAACTCTAGCTCATTATCAAAGCGCAATGAGGGTTCTTCATGTTGTCCAATACCTATACCATGACCTGTTCTATGGCTGATATAGTCACCATAACCTTCCGCTTCAAGAATTGTTCTTGCGACTTGATCGACCGCATTTGCGGTTACACCCACTTCAATAAAGTCTAACGCCGCTTTATGCGCTTCAACCATCGCTTCAAATGCATGGCGCTGTTCATCAGTCGGCTCGCCAACAAAGAAAGTACGTTCACATTCTGCACGATATCCATTCAACTCTAATTGACGGCTATGTACAATCACATCACCTTGTTGAATTTGTTTCGTATTAGAGAATGTATGTGGCATTGTAGAACGTTTGATACCTGAAGGTGACATTACAAAAAATCCAAATTCCGCATCTGGATAATTTTGAGAAATCGTGTCGAATAAATAACTGTTTCCAAAGTTATCGATATCCATTTCAGTCAAACCTGCTTTCGCATGTTCGATCGTTTGCGCCACGGCTTGACTGACAATTTCTCCACTCTCTCTAATAGCTTGTTGTTCATCTTCATATTTATAAGTTCGTTGTTCTACTAATGCTTGACCGATATCTTTCACTTTAAAGTTATGACTCACAATATCTAAATAAAATTGTGTGGGTAAGAAGCCTGTTTCAATCCCAATCGTTGAGACATTTTGATATTTTTCTAATAAGTCATTAAAGACTGTTTGATAATGCGTCGGAACATCATCTGTGACTGGAATTTCAGTATACGTATAGATATCTTGAATACCCGTTTTATCTCTGAAATGCGCTTCTTCTAGTTTCGGCGCAATTACTTCAATGTTTTCCTGGGAAATAAATAAAATAATCGGACGCGAATAAATGACAGCTTTAAAGCCAGTAAAATACATTTGATTCTCAAAATTCATTACAATACTTAAATCGATGTCTTGTTGTTTCATCGTTTCTCTAAACGCATCAAGACGTTGTTTCAAGTTCACGTTGGTTGCCTCCTTTAGAAGTAAATAATGTCACAACTACTAACACAATAATCGCCAGCGGCACAGAAATTAACGCAGAGTTAATACCTGTACTTTGAACAAAACCAAGTTCCCAAGTCAGTGTTGTTACTAAACCGACTGCCATTGAAGCAAGGCCTCCTGCTTTCGTGACTTTCGGATAAATAAACACTGCTAATAATGCCGGTGTAATTCCTGCACCGTATACGGTATAAGCGTACATTTGAACAGATAACACTGATGGGAAGTACATTGTTAATAAGAATGCGATCACACCTAAAATCGGTACAAGAATTCTTGTCATCAATAACATCTTATTTTCATGCTTATACTTAAAGTTATCCCCGAACAAGTCATAAATGACACTTGTCGCAGCAGATAATAAATATGAATTTCCTGTAGTAGTAATAAACGCAGTAAGTGCTGCAATGAGCACACCGCCAATCACAATCGGCAATTGACTCGTTAACGCAATCAAAGCCATTCCTGGTTCAATTTTCGGGAAAATCGAACGAGAAATAAATGCGAGCAATGAAATAAGTGGTGTCACGATTAATAAACCGACAATCCACCCAATCGTACCGATACGTGTCACTTTATTATCACGAGATGACGCCAGTCGTTGATAAATATTCTGATCACCTAACAGTAAGAACAACATTGGAATATAGAAACCTAAAATTTGAACAAAAGTTAATGTTCCCATTGGTTTCAAATGTGTTTTCGGTACATTCGACAAAATAGTATCCCAGCCGCCACCGACCGCAATTGCGACAGGTACTGCGATAATCAACGCAATTGTAATTAAGAATGCACTTAACGCATCTGTTGGTGCGACTGACATCAAACCGCCCATAGTCGCAAGTAAAATAATAATCACTGCCGCAATAATAGTACCGAGTTCTACTGAAATACCTGTTGAAACATGTAATACATAGCCAAGTCCTTGATATTGATACGAGACAATCCCTACAAACGCTAAAATGATAATGACTGCCGCAAAGTAACTTGCGACCTTTCCATATTTCATCTCTAATATCTCAGCTACAGTATATTTTCCATAGTTTCTGACTTTCGAACTAATAATAAAAATTGTCCCTATTCCGATGATACTCGGAATCGCATAACCGACTGCCGGCCATAATCCAAAACTATAAGCCAGCGAGTTTTGACCGCCTGTGACAGAACCACTACCGACCCATGTCGCAAGTAATGTCCCCATTAATACGACTGGCCCGAGTGATTTACCTGCGAGAATAAAGTCCTCATTACTCTCTACTTTCTTTGAATACACAAAACCTAATGCAACCATCAATACCCCATAACCGATGACGAACCAAATTAAAATTGGTTCAGCAGAAAATCCCATAATATTCCCCCCTGTATATAAAAAACTAACCGTTTTCCAACGATTAGCTTAAGAATAAAGATTAATTTTAGCACAAAATTAAAAAAATAGTAACAACAATCTAATTATTCTGATATTTTAAGGGAGAATACGTCTAAAAATACAATTTATAGTTTCGTAATTTTACTGATTTGTGCTGCTTGAGCGCATTCTAAGGTCTTTGTATATTCAATCGTTTCAACTTCCACATCTTCGTGTAAGATAATATGATCTCCACGAATGACTTTCGCTTTAACACGGTCGACTTCTATACGATCCCCTTCAATAACCTCAGCAGTTAAGTATGCAGAATCTGACTGAGAAGTCATGACAGTTATAAACTTAAACTTATTCTTTTCCCCATCATGTTTGCGTATGTGAATCACATTGCCGCCGATTTCGCGAACATAACTATCTTGTCGAACATGTACGTCAACAGTATCTGCATTCAACATTCCTTCGACTTTAACTTGACCATCGATTTCAAGTTCATCTACTTCGCAATTACCTTCTGTTTCAAGTACCCCGAGAAGTTTTAATCTTTTACCGTTTAAATGACCTTTGACATCAACAGTTCCTGTCACTTTAAGTAATTCAAATGTTAAATCTTCTTCTACTTCAACTTCACCGATAATAGAAGCTGTTGATACATGTACATTTTTACGACCAGTGAAATTACCTATCAGTTTGATTTTGTTTACATTGACTTGGTCTGATGCGGTAATTTCACCCGTCATTTTAATGTTATTAACACTGGTTTCAAATAGAAATTGAACTTCTCCCAATAAAGTAATCGCGTCATATTCACTGTCTTCTAATTGCTTCTTACCCATGCCTTTGATGGACTGACTCATGATGTTTACACTTCTTTCTTAAATAGGTTTTGGATGTTAATTGTTTCTAAGACTCTTACACTATCATCGATTTTAATCGGCGTATTTTGTTCAATCAGCAAATAAAACGTGATTCCGAATTTACGACAGATATATAATTCTGCTTCTTTATCATTTTCACTATATTCTAGTAAAAACGCCTGTAAATCTTGTGCTTCTTCCATTGAGACAATACTGCGTGTTACTACTTCATCTAAAATAGTACCCACATAAACCGCTTGATCTTGCGGATATTGTTCTAACAAGACTTTACCGACTTCGCGATAAAAGAAACCTGCCCATGATTGAATCAAAGTGTCATTATCTTTGTATTCAATTTCTGGTTCATAACCGTCATCTGCGAACATTTTGACCATATCATCTAAGACATAGTCATGTTTATAACGTTGAATATCTTCGATTCTTTTAATGACTTTGGCTTTAGGTAAGAACGTTTCTTGACCTGTAAAAGTAGATTTACGAATGAACCATTCATCTGGAATTAAGTGTTTACGTTTCCAACGATACAATTGGCCGTAAGTAATGCCACATTCTGTTAATAAGTCTTTTTTGCTGATTAATTGTTCTTTCATAATTATCCTCCTAATCATAATGTAACATAACACTGTTACATCTACGAGTGTTTTCGCTATTTTCCCATAAAAAATAACCTGACCTAGACGGATGCATACGCAAACTGGCTGGATCAGGTTCCTCTTTAGCTATCTATTGTTTCCTTCTACCTTTAAATATCTCGAGTATGATTAATACGATGCATACCACCATAACTATCGTGATGAGTACAGCCACGATATAGTTTAGTCCTATGGTTGATGCGACTATCATTTCAATCAATGCTAACAAGCACATTAACGCAATCAGCAGCGATATTTTCACCAAGTTCATCGTTTCACCCCATCTATTTCTCTTAGGTATTTGCTTCTATTATGCCCGATAACGCGATTATCCTCAAAGCAAAAACTTAAGGTTTGCGTGTTTTGTCAAAAGTTGGGGTAAATTTATACAAAGAAACATAAAACTTTCTTTATGTTAAAGGAACGGTTATGATATAGGTATAAAAAGTATACTAAATAAATAGGAGGGATAGTATGACGCTAATTACAGGACATCATCATATCTCAATGTACACAAAAGATGCACGTGAAAATAAACAATTTTATACAGAGGTCTTAGGTTTACGCTTAATTGAAAAATCTGTGAACCAAGATAATCCATCGATGTACCACTTATTCTATGGGGATGAAACAGGTGCACCAGGTACTTTGTTAACTTTCTTTGAAATGAAAATGTTAGGAAAACATCATTCAGGTACTAATAGTATTGAACGTTTAGTATTACTCGTACCTGATGAAGCAGCATTAGGTTATTTCAAAGAACGTCTGAACGAGAATCAAGTTGAAACAGAAGCTATCACATACCTTAGACAACAAGCATTAGCTTTCGAAGATCCTGATGGCTTAAAACTAATACTTATGGTCAATGGTGACAACGCAGTTCCTAACGCTTGGCATGCGAATCCTTATACAGATGTACCTCAAGAATTTCAAATTTTAGGAATGGGACCTGTAGAATTACATCTCCGTAATTTACAACCTACTATCGACTTTCTAACCAACACATTAGGTTATCACGCACACTTTGGCGATGATAATGTCTATACATTAAATCCTAATGGACGTTATACAGACTTTGTCTTAGTTGAAGAACAAGGTCAAAGTGTAAAACCTGGACGTGGTTATGTACATCATATTGCAGTGAGTGTGCCAACTGATGAAGCTTTAGAAACATTATTAGATAAATTAGAACAATTGCCTGGCAGTACTTCAGGTATTATTGACCGTTATTTCTTTAAATCTATCTACTATCGTAACAACAAAATTTTATATGAATTCGCAACAGAAGCACCTGGTTTTACGGTCGACACAGATGTTAAAGATCTAGGCAGCAAACTCGCATTACCTGACTTCTTAGAACACAAACGTGAACAAATCGAAAGTCAATTAGAAGAAATTTAAGTTAGAAAATCTAAAGATTATATGTAATATTCGCCAACTGGAATCAAGATAAAACTGCATTAAAATGAAGCGCTGGGACGTCATATCTCAGCGCTTCTTTACACTTACCTCAAACACACTAACCCTTGTCATTACAGGAGTTTTAAGACATACCTAAGACTAACCTTTTAGTAAGACGTCATGATACTCCGGTGTCTCTTCTAATACTTGTTTAGCGAACGGACAAGTAGCTAAAATTTTTATGTCATTTTCTCGTGCGTAATTCACACCCGCTTCAACTAACTGCTTCGCAATACCTTGTCCACGTAAACTTTCATCTACACCTGTATGATCGATAATAATTTTATCTTTGCCTGTCGGTACATATGTCATTTCTGCATCTGGATTTTCTTCTGAATCACCTACATAGAATTTATTGTGTCCGTGTTTAATCTCTGCCATACTATCTCCTCACTTTCAAATAAGTTGGTATAAAAGTTATACCACTAACTTCTCTTTCTAAACACAACGAATGATTTAACAATGACAAATATCTACTTAATCTCTATTCATTTTAATATTGTAACGTTCATTTAATATAAAAAGAGTAGAAAAGCGTAAGGCAATTCTATAAAATTAGAATGAAGATATACACCAAGCACCAAGATAAAACTATAGATATAGGGAGCCAACATCATGTTTCAAGCTATCAAACGTATTCTAGCAGTCGTTGTCACTGCATTGCTTGTGACAGCTGTCATTGTCACTGGAATGATTGCTTATGATAAATATAAGCATCACAGCAGCGATCAAGTAGATGCTGCGAAATACTATGAAAATAAAGAAAAACAAAAAGAGAAGAAAACTGAGAAAAAAGAACATAAGCAAGAAGCGCCAGAAGAACCTGTGGTAGAGGAACAAGTACATCATGAGGTCCAACAATCAACTGTACATATCTATCAAGCACCTCAACCTGAAGAAAAACCTGAACCTAAACAAGAAAAAGAAGAAACAAAAGAATATAAACCTGGCGAAGGTGGCGGATCACATCCAGAATCAAAACCACAACCCCAACAAGCACAATCGAAACCACAACCAGAGCCACAACCTGTTCAACAACAAAAACCAGCCCAACCTGCGCAACAACCACAAGGGCAAGGACATTAATCTCAATAGAGAGGACTCAAAAGGTTCTCTCTATTTTGTTATCTTTTCAAATCATCTACATTTCACTCTGTTTCTTAATCATATAAGCAGTGCTATACTTTGAACATATAAAGAGAGAGAATAGGCAGGCTACATATATGTTTAAATCCATGATTCAAAACGTACCTGCCGCGATTTGCGGTTTAGCTTTAGGTACATTTACTTTTAGTCACATTTTATTTCAAATCCACTTAGCTTGGCTAGGTTTATTAGCAACTACTCTAGGTAGTATTTGCCTGGTTTTATTTTTTATTAAGTTGATACGCTTTCCAAAAGCATTAGGCTTAGAATTAAAGGACAGTAATACTTTTGCGATTATGCCTGCATTACCTATGGGGTTCATGACACTCGCTTCAATTTTAAAATCACAATTCCATATTAATAACCTAATACTCACAAGTTTCTGGATAGGTGCTGTATTGCTACATATTATTTTAATGATTTGGTTTATCGTTTATTTCATTATAAAACACCGCACATATCCAAATACGAGTTGGTTTGTAATGTTTGTCGGTATCGGCGTGATTGGTGAGACGGCTTCATCGTTTTACGCTAAAATCGGTATCTTTGCGATAGATTTCAGTTCAGTCTTATTCTGGATTCTTTTAGCGTTTATTTTACTTGAAAGAATGTGGCATTATTATCCGAAAGATCAATTACCGATGGCAGTCATTATTAGTGCACCTGCGTCCTTATGTTTAAATGCATATCTATCTTATACTGAAAGTTTATCAGTCAGCTATATTCTGTTTTATTTCGTCATTGCGCAATTTCTATTTGTGTTCTCAGTTATCTTCTTGCCTCAAATCATTGAGAAACGATTCAAACCCGCATATGCTGCACTGACTTTCCCGTGGGCTGTTACTGCTGCCTCAACGTATCATCTTTATACACAATTAGACCTCCCTGGTATTTCCCAGGAAATGCTTGGAATCCTTGCGATGATTGAAATCATCTTTGCGGGATGTGTCATCGTGTGGGTCTATTTCCGTTATACAAAACACATCTTTAACACATAAAACAAGCGCGCTAGTCCTCAGACTAACGCGCCTCTTTTATACGCTCATTATTATTTATTTACCAAAATATCTTTGTCATCTGTATTTTCAATGAATGCTTTTGCGAACCAGCATTGTGCATCAATTTTTAAGTCATTTTCTTTCGCATACTCTAAACCGGCATGGACTAATTGATTACCTACACCTTGTCCACGTAAGCTTGGATCTACACCTGTATGCGTAATCGTCATCACATCGTCGTTCATAGTATAATCCATTTCTGCATCTGGTTTCGCTTCATCACCGACATAAAATTTATTATTGCTATGTTTAATCTCTGCCATGTATCTCACCTCATTTAAAGTTCTATATATAGTTATTATACCCGTTTGTGTGAAAAACAAATGTAACTTAGCTTTCAAGGACTTTGTATATGAGAATTCTTGCTTTATTTACCCTATTTTAGTGCATTCAATATTAAGTTTATAAACAAACTTATTGCATATTTACAATGATTTGTTAAGCTATTACAGTGGAAAATAATGCTTATCGGTAAAAAAATAGGTCTAATGCATCATTTAGGTTTTAGCTTTTTCCTTTATAATGAGAAATAGATAGAAAGATTGAGGAGTATCATAATATGGATTATAGAGTATTGTTATATTATAAATATGTCACTATAGATGACCCAGAAACGTATGCGGCAGAACACTTAGAGTTCTGTAAAGCACACAATTTAAAAGGCCGTATTTTAGTCTCTACTGAAGGGATTAATGGTACGTTATCAGGAACAAAAGAAGACACAGACGCTTATATTGCACATATGCGTGCAGATGAACGCTTCAAAGATATCACATTCAAGATTGATGAAGCAGAAGGTCATGCATTTAAGAAAATGCATGTACGTCCAAGACATGAAATCGTAGCACTTGATTTAGAACATGATATCGACCCACGTGAGACAACAGGTAAATATTTATCACCTAAAGAATTCAGAGAAGCTTTAGATGATGAAGATACTATCGTCTTAGACGCACGTAATGACTATGAGTTTGATTTAGGTCATTTCCGTGGTGCAGTTCGTCCAAACATTACACGTTTCCGTGATTTACCGCAATGGATCAGAGACAATAAAGATATGTTCATGGATAAGAAAATTGTCACTTATTGTACCGGCGGTATCCGTTGTGAAAAATTCTCAGGCTTCTTACTTAAAGAAGGCTTTGAAGATGTTGCACAATTAGAAGGCGGTATCGCAACGTACGGTAAAGACCCTGAAACACAAGGTGAATTATGGGACGGTAAAATGTACGTCTTCGATGAACGTATCAGTGTAGACGTTAACCAAGTAGAAAAAACAGTGATTGGCAAAGAATGGTTCGATGGTACACCATGCGAACGTTATATCAACTGCAGTAACCCTGAATGTAATAAACAAATCTTAGTATCAGAAGAAAACGAACACCGTTATTTAGGTGCTTGCTGTAAAGAATGTGCAGAGCACGAACGTAATCGCTATGTAGCGAAACACAATCTCAGTGATGAGGAAAAAGAACGCCATTTAGAAAACTTTAAAGAAACTGTCCACCAATAATTATTCAAAACACGATGGGTATTCAGTACCCATCTTTTTTTATGTCTATATTTAAATTGTGTCATAATATAGATGAAAATAAAAAGCACCGTGCTGGTACACGATGCTTTAGAGACCGTTTCAAAGACAGTGACACATTGAAGGTTAAAAAATAAATACTAGAATTGCGAACTACAAACCACAGAACGCAATCATTATACTTATAGCTTCAAATACACTCATGGGCATATCCTTTCTAAATTCAGTACAATAAAAAAACCCGCACGTGCTTTAACGTACGGGTTGAACTAATCTATTTAAGACACCTTGTTAGACTGCCGCATCTCGCTGTGACACGATTGGATGATCTAACTCAAATTTCACACCTGCTGTCACTTTCTTGTATTGATAAATGAAATAAGCAATCCAAATTAATGTTAAGACAGCACCTAAATAATAGCTAAGCGTTAAATTTAAACCGAAACCAATCTTCTGACTTAAGATATAGACAAAGATATTCCAAGTCATGAATGTCGCTGGTACAGCTGCTACCCAGAAGTTCTTCTTAGCTAGCAACAGATACATTGCGCCGACCCATAATGCGACCACTGCTGTTGTTTGGTTTGCCCATGAGAAGTAGCGCCATAGAATTGTGAAATCAATTTGTGTTAAGCCGAAACTGATAATAAACAGTGGTGTTGCAACGATAATACGTTTAACTAGAGAACGTTGATTGACATTCAAGTAATCCGCAATAATCATACGTGCACTTCTAAATGATGTATCACCACTTGTGATAGGCAAGACAATCACTCCTAACACCGCAATTGTACCTAAAACAGAACCAAGCAATAAGTGAGATGCCTCACTCACAACAAGTGCTGCTTCCCCTTTCGCAAGCACTCCTTGCAAGCCTTGATAACCATTAAATAAACTCATACCTGCTGCTGCCCAGATCATCGCTATAACCCCTTCTGCGACCATCATGCCATAGAAGATAAAGCGGCCATTCTTTTCATTGTTCGCAGTACGTGAAATAATCGGTGTTTGTGTCGCATGGAAACCTGATAATGCCCCACACGTAATCGTAAAGAATAACAGTGGGAAAATCGGTGCGCCGTCAGGGTGCATATTTTTTAAACTTAACTCTGGAATCGGTGCGCCTGTTTGAATTAAACGAAAGCCCATTGCGACCGCACTAATCAATAATAACGCTCCAAAGACTGGATAGACACGTCCTATAATTTTATCAATCGGTAAAATCGTTGAAAGAATGTAGTAAACAAAAATAACGAAGATAATAACACCTAACGCAATACGACCGTCCATCATGTTATGAAGCAATAACGCTGGACTCGTCACGAATACTGTTCCCGTAAGCAGCAACAATAAAATCGAGAAGATATTAACGAAATGCTTCATGACCTTCCCTAAGAATTTACTCGCAAGTTCAGGCAGATGTGCCCCTTTGTTTCGAATAGAAATCATACCTGTTAAATAATCATGAACGGCTCCTGCGAAAATACATCCTAAAACAATCCATAAAAATGCGACCGGTCCATATAATGCCCCCATAATTGGTCCGAAGATTGGACCTACTCCAGCAATATTCAGTAATTGAATTAACGAGTTAGACGATGTCTTCATCGGCACAAAATCTACATTATCTCTTTGATGATGTGCTGGTGTCGGTCTTCCTGTTTTCGGTCCAAACATCTTATCAATGTACTTACCATAAGTGAAATAACCAATAACTAGTAAAATGATTGAAACAATAAACGTAATCATTTCACAATCCCCCTTTTTCTATCTCTCTCCCTGTAGTTCAGATGTGACAACTTTATGAAAACGTTTTCTTAATTGAACCACATTTCTTTATTTGTCACAAGATTGTGAAATGTTTAGCTAGAAATAGTTGTTACACACTGTTTATTATTGTGTTTATAATAAATTTATGTTATAAAATAATCGTACTCGCACACGACTCTTTGAGACCGTTTCAAAGACGGTGACACATTGAAGGTTAAAAAATAAACCATCTGACTTGTCAAAGTTTGTAGATGGTTTATTTTTTTCTATTAGAAATGTACAAAAAGATAAATACTAGAATTGTGAACTGCAAATCACAGAACACAATCATTATACTTATAGCTTCAAATACACTCATAGGAATTTCCTTTCTAAATTCAGTAACTCATAAACTATTCTAGTTGTACTTCTTATGCGTGTTGTGCGATAATATAAATGTAATAAAAAAGAGCCGTGCTTGTACACGACTCTTTGAGACCGTTAAAAAGACGGTGACATAGAAAATTTTTAAAATAAGCCATTTCCTTAGTCAAAGTAGAAAGATGGCTTATTTTTTATCTCTTTTTTCAACAAGTTTCGTAATAGTAGAGACTAGATTTAGTATAAATTCACCAAATGCCAGTAGCAATACTATGACTTCAAATGTTGTCATTTAAGGCATTTCCTTTCTAAATTCGGCGATACCATAGGCATCACCTCCTTTAAATTAGATTTGCCACCATCTATTCAACTTTCTCATGCATTTATTATATTATGGCTCAATCTACTTTACATTATGATATAATGAAATTCTTTATTTTTATAACCAAACTCAATATAATTACATGTAAATGTACCTGCAATTTTTACAAATATTTTTATGAAGATGACAGTATGTGTCTAAGTTAAATATCTGAGTATGTGATTGTATTCATAAATCAAATACGACGCTATTTATACGTTTAGATAAAGAAAGGTATGCATAACATATGATTTATACATTGAGCGTTATCCTTATTCCCATAGTTGTCTTAAGCTTCATTATTTACTGTACAGTTAAGCGAAAGCCTTTGTATTATGTCATTATTGCGATGATTCTACTTCAAATCTTTAAGATACTTGATAGTATTTTTATTGAACATAAGTCTGTCCTTCAGGCATTACTTCATCCTTTTGATATTTTATTATGGGTGATATTAATTGCTTATGGGATCATTCATTATCAGAATAAACAAAAAGCATAAAACGCCTCGTGATGTCGCGAAACGTTTTATGCTTTGTCTTTTTTACTTAATTTCTCACTTACCGCAATTACCAGAACCAGTATTATAATGATTAATGCTGCGAAACCTTCAATCTTTTCACTTAAAATGGGTTGGTAAACAAACTTGGTAATAAATAGGGTTAAATAACTAATTGAAAAAATAAAAGCGATGATTTTTAACGTTTTAATCATGGTTGTACTTCTCTCTTTCTCTAACTCCTTTCACCTGATTAAGCATACACTTCTTTCTGATTAGGTGAATGCTCTTTTAATTATCATATGTAATAGTTATTTAAATTATACAATAAATAATAGCCGCTTCACACACCCATCGTGCGAAGCGGCTATCACTTTATCTCGATATTTTAATCTTCTTTATGTTGGTTCTCTTCTTGTCGCGCTTGTTCTTGCGCTTCTTGTTCTTTTTGAATTTCTTTCTCACGTTTCTCTAATGGAATAGAGAAGTCTTTTTCGTCATCAATATATGACATCTGGAAGTGTTTTGTCGGTTCTCGACGTAAGGCACCCATAATCGCAAAGATCATCAACACTAGGATGATAGAGAATGGTAAGCCTGTCACAAGTGAAGCAGTTTGTAAACTTGTTAAACCACCTGCAATAGTCATTGTGACTGAAATCGCACCGATTAATAAGCCCCAAATAACTTTATCTTTTACGTTAGGGTTATCAACCCCGCCTGTCGCCATACTTGCGACAATGTGTGTTGTAGAGTCAGCACTTGTCACAATAAAGATAAAGATTAAGGCAATGGCTAGAATGCTTGTGATATCTGAAATTGGGAATTGTTTCAACAACTCGAATAATGCGACTGAATAGTCTTTATCTACAATTTTCTCGATACCTGTATTTTGTGTTAATGCAATTTTTAATGCCGTACCACCAAATCCAGCAATCCAAGTGAATGAAATTAATGGTGGAATGATTAATACACCAATGACGAATTCACGAATTGTACGTCCACGTGATACACGGGCAACGAAACCACCGATAAATGGTGACCAAGCAATGACCCATGCCCAGTAGAAGACTGTCCATTGTTGAACCCAACTGTTATCACCTGTGTATGGATTGATACGTAAACTATATTGAATAAAGTGTGTTAAGTAATCTGAAATCGCAAGTGTATAAGATTCTAACACGAATTTTAAATCACCAAAGATTAAGATGAATATCAATAAGATTGCCCCAAGTCCGATATTGATATTACTCAACCATTTAACACCTCGGTTTAAACCTGTAAGTGCTGATCCTAAGAAGATACATACCATAATGACTGTAATCGCTACTTTAGTCACATTTGTATTCGGTACATCAAAGACATGATTTAATCCACCACTGATTTGCATAATACCTAAACCGATAGATGTCGCAATCCCCATCACTGTCGCAATAATTGCGAGAATATCGATCAAGTTACGTAAAGGTCTTGGATAAGCCTCGCCAAAGACCGGTTCCATAGCTGTAGAAATTAATCCGTTACGTTTCTTACGGAATTGGAAGTACGCTACTGTTAAACCTGCCATTGCGAAGATAGACCATTGTGAGATACCCCAGTGGAAGAAGGTATATCCCATAGCTAAACGTGCAGATTCTGCAGATTGATCTTTAACACCTGGGAACGGCACATGTAAGAAGTGTGTCAGCGGTTCTGCTACACCCCAGAAGACAATCCCAACACCAAGTCCTGCTGAGAATAACATCCCAATCCAAGACATGAATGAGAATTCTGGTTCAGAGTCATCTGCGCCGAGTTTGAAGCGGCCGTATCGTGAAACGGCTAAAGCGATTAAGAAAATATCCAGTACGACAATAATGACTAAGAAGAGCCATCCAAATGCCCCTGCGATGACATCATACGTACTCTGCGCATATTTTCCGAATAGTTTCGGGAAAATGCCCGCAACTAAAGTCGCCAGCAGGATAATCCCTACCGAAGTGAAATAAACTATATTTCTATGTTTTTCTTTCCTGGTTTTCATGTGAAATTAATAATCCCCTTCCCGCTTGTTTCATATAAGCGTTTGTTTCATTAAACCATAAACAGAACATAATCACAATTCATCATTAAAAACATTCACATCATTATTTAATTTTTATTACGAAACATTTTTAGAATTTAATATCAGCCTTACAGACACTTAAAGATGATAACCTCAAGTTTTCATTTATTTTCACAGATTCCAATATATATTTTATAATTTATACCCTTAGTTATTTATATAATAATTACATCTAACTATCATTGTTAAATTTTGAAAATTGTGATAAATTATCGTAAAATTGAATATTTTTAAATAAAGGGGGATTTTTATGCGAAGATTGGGGTACTTCGTGTTAGCCATGACAGTTATTTTAGCGAGCTGCGGTAAATCTGATGATAAGAAAACCGTAAAATCTAATACGTTTCCTGATGAAACTGTTGAGATTATTGCACCCACTTCACCAGGCGGTGGCTGGGACACCACTGCACGCGCAATTCAAAAAGTCATGTTAGATGAAAAGCTGACGAATCAAAACATTACAGTTGTGAATAAGCCTGGAGGCGGCGGTGAAGTCGGTTGGCAATACTTAAAATCACGTTCACCAAATACAATCGCCATTAACTCAAGTCTATTACTGTCTAATAAAGAATTAGGGTTAAGTGACCTTGGAGATGATGACTTCACTCCTATTGCGATTCTTGCGACTGAATGGATTAGTTTAACCGCATCAAATAAATCTAATTTGAACTCTGGTAAAGAAGTGATGGAAAAGCTCAAGAAAGATCCGAAATCACTGACAATCGGTGTCGCACCTGGTTTAGGAAATAACGACCACCTTGCATTCGTACAAGCAGCGAAACAATACGGTGTAGATGTCGATAAACTTGATTTCTTAGTGTATAAGAGTGGTGGAGATTTACAAACTGCCCTACTTGGCGGTCATGTAGATGTCGCTTCTACAGCAGTATCAGAAGTTAAAGAGCAACATCAAGTACATAAACTGAAAATGTTGGCAGTGTCATCTGATGAACGACTTGAAGGCATTAAAGATGTGCCGACTTGGCAGGAACAAGGTGTCGATATGGTGTTCCCTCATTGGCGCGGTGTCATGGGGACGAAAGATATGACAAAAGAAGAACGTGCTTATTGGGATAAGACCATGCGTAAAGTCGTACATTCTAAACAATGGCAAGAATTACGCAAAAACAATGATTGGGATAACTTCTATAAAGATAGTGCTGAATCTGAAAAATTCTTAAAAGAGCAACGAAAAAAATATGATCAGCTGATTAAAGATGCTGGTTTCTAAGGGGGAATTGTATGGCTCGTTTAATGCCGCCTATTTTACTTACGTTATTAGGCATCATCTATTTAGTTTTAACGCTGAATGTACAACGTTCACGCATTGGTGATCCAAACAGTCCAATGTACTTTCCACTGCTCATTTCAGTGTTATTGATTGTGATGAGTGTGATTTATTTCTTCCAAGAATATAAAAAAAGACATGAGCATTTTGAAATTCTAGACTTGTTACTTCAAAAGAAAACCTTAATACGCTTAGGCGCAACAGTAGCAATGATTATTATTTACGCATTGATTTTTGAACGCTTAGGTTTCTTGATTTCAACAATCCTCTTCTTAGGAGGCGTCTTGTTTTTAATCAATGGGGTGAAACACTGGCTTCAAAATATCATTGTGGCGCTCGTATTTTCAGGGATTACATGGTATACCTTCTCTCAATTATTAGATGTGAGTTTACCATAAGACAAGGGGGAGCAATATGGGAGATATCAATACGTTCTTAGAAGGTCTCACAACTGCCTTTCATCCTATGAATTTATTATGGGTGTTAATCGGCGGATTTTTAGGGACAATTGTAGGCATGCTGCCGGGGTTAGGTCCAGCGACCGCAGTTGCAGTGTTAATTCCTGTGACATTCGGTATGGAACCTGTCAGTGCCTTGATTTTAATGATTGCGATTTATTATGGCGCGATGTATGGGGGATCGCGTAGTTCTATTTTACTGAATACACCAGGTGATGGTTCTGCGATTGCGGCTACTTTCGATGGATATCCTATGACTAAAAATGGGGAAGCGGGCAAAGCTTTAACGATTTCCGCAGTCGCTTCACTCATCGGCGGTATTGTGGCAGTTGTCGGGTTTATTGTACTTGCCAAACCGCTATCAGATTTCTCACTTCAATTCGGACCACGTGAATACTTTGTATTATTCTTATTTACATTATCGACGATTGTCTCATTATCTATCGGTAAAATGGTCAAAGGTTTTATCGCTACTGCGATTGGACTCATGGTCAGTACAGTCGGCGTCGATTTACAAACAAGCGTTTACCGCTTCACCTTCGATATTCCACACCTAAGTGAAGGGATTAACTTCTTAGTTGTGATTATCGGTGTCTATGCGGTGGCTGAAGTCCTGTATAACTATATGCATCTAGAAGCATTGAAGCCGCCTGATGCGAAATTAGGATCAATGAAGTTGACGAAGACGGATTGGAAGCGGACATGGTGGACTATGTTAAGACAAAGTCCAATTGGATTCGTCATTGGTGTCTTACCAGGTGCTGGTGGTTCTATCGCTTCTATGTTGAGTTACTCTACTGAGCGGCAAGTGAACAAGAATGGTAAAGACTTTGGTAAAGGTGCGATTGAAGGGGTTGCGGCACCTGAGGCGTCTAACAACGCTGCTTCAGTTGGTGCACTGATTCCATTACTTACAATGGGCGTACCTGGTTCAGGAACAACCGCTGTTATTTTAGGTGCAGTTATTATGTTAGGTTTACAACCTGGTCCATTACTCTTTGAAAATGAACCAGAAACCATTTGGACACTGATTAACAGTATGTTTATCGGTAATATTTTCTTAGTGATTATCAACATCGCACTCATAGGTGTGTTACTTAAGATTTTACGTACACCGCCTAAAGTACTTTATCCAATTATTTTAGTGTTAGCTTACTTAGGTACATACACTTTAGGTTATAGTGTTGTAGATTTCTATATTTTATTAATCTTTGGTTTATTAGGTTTAGGTTTAAAACTTTTAGACTTCCCGATGGCTCCGCTCATCTTGGCAGCTATTGTCGGATCAGATATGGAACAGAACTTCCGTAAGAGCTTAATTACCAGCAATAATAATGTTTTCGATATTTTCTTCGGATCACCGATCAGTATTGTGTTGACGATTATGACAATACTTTCATTAACGTATCCACTGATAATGAAGATGGTGAAGAAGCGGAAGAAAGCAGAGTAAATGAAAGGCAATGATTTAACATTTTGAAAAATACCGTATAAAGCAGACACTTAAAAAGTGAAAACTTTATACGGTATTTTTTATGTTATCAGTTTTTATTCTTTATCATATTTCTTTGCGTTATATTGCTTATATTTATCGCCATCATTTTTATCTAATACCTTTATCAATGCAGGTCTATAAAGCTTATGACTATATCGCTCTAAACCAAATTTAGTTATACCATCAATGAACTCTCCAACAGTTACATCTAAATTGATTTTTGATCTTACAACTATATTTTTGTCGCAGCTTGGTTGATCGTATTGATTTTTATATATTTTGGCACTCTTATCAAATTTTCTATATTTATCAACTAAATCTTGATTAATTTTCATAATTTCTTGTATATCTTTATTAGATTCGTCTATATGATGACTCATCATTAAGACCAAGTTTTGTAGATGCATATCATACGCATTATAATCATCTGCAACCTCACTTAATATTTCATTAGTCGTTTGTCTATTTAAATTCGACATATCAAATGTAAGTTGGTTATTTCTTATTTTGGCTACTTGAAACACCAAAATATCTAGCATACTGACTAAATCATTTCTATAAGCCACTTCTTGTTCTCGCTTTTGTTTTTCAAACTGCAAATTAATACCATAAATTGTAATGACACATGTTGTAATAGCCCCGATGATTGCTGAAATAATTTCTACCATTTATACCATCTCCTAAACACTAATCTTCTTTTTTAGTATTACACAATATCAAACGTTTTGATATATTATTTACAAAAAAACAAGAAATAATGTTTCAGTTTTAAAATTTAGCATTTCTATTAAAGGTTCACCCCCCTATAATATAATGATTTCTAATAAAGTAGCTGGCTCTCTCTGCTAACTCACAACAATTCTTACTACTCCTTCTATCTTCTTATGTTAAAAAGTTGATATTTATATTATATATTTATGTTAATTTTTATTTAATTAATAGTAAATTTATATATTGTTATTATTTAAGTGATATTATTGGAATGGGATGTTAGGGATGTTTGCTAATAAACGGAGGCCTAACCATGAATTATAAAAAAGTTGCTTTCTCACTTTCTGTTTTAACTGTATTATTCAGTGTAACAAGTCAAACTTTTGTAGATGCTGTTGAACAAATATCTAGTGAAAACGAATCCTCAAGCCTTTATACTAATGAAGAATTAGATATGGAAGGTTTAACTAGGACATTATCTGCTATTGAACACATGCCAGACTCTGTTATTAATGAAGGAAAACCCGCAATTGAAAACTACTTAAATGAACAAGGAGTAGGTGTTCAAACTTACGGAGCAAGTGTCAGTAATTATGCAGCTTGTACAGGAGCAATAGGATATGCACTTGTCACTAATTTTACACCTGCTAAAATCGCAAAAGTAAAGTCTGCTTTAAAAGCTGCCGGGGGCACATTAACGTTTGTTAAGAAGATGTCTGGAGCATATAAACAGTTAAGAAAACTTGGTCATAGTAAACAAAGCGCTGTTAAGAACGCCGCAGCACAAGCTGCAAAAGCGGCTGGACCAGATGTTAAAGAAGCTTTATTAGATTTCTTCGGTATCGCAACAATTGTAGGCGCCTGTGCACCTATCTTTGAAAAATAAAACTACTGAGGTGAATACCACTTGAATACCAAAAAGAAAGAAACACTTTATCTCATAGGATTCGTTATAATTTTGATTGTTTTATTCTTGCCTATCAGCGCATTCATAAAAGCTGTTGTAACTATAGTATTATTAGTGTTGGCAGTAATATTAAGGTTTTTTGTGAAGAATAATGATGAAGATAGATAGTTATAAAAATAGCCTCGTCCGCTTTTTTGGACGAGGCTATTTGATCTTTATATTAGTCTAAGAAACCGTTAGGATAAACCATCACTTTTAATGAACCTTGTTTGTTGTTGAGTGCTCTTTCTAATGCTGCTTTTGTATCTTTAAGTTCATATGAATCTGTGAACATTGAGTCTAAATCTGCGTCTGTATTGTTTAACATTTCAATACCCATTGGGTAAGTGTTTGCGTAACGGAAGACACCATAAATATTTAATTCACGGTTACCAATGAATGGAATGTTTAACGCAATTTCCTCTTGTTGTGGTAGGCCAACGATAGATAAGCTACCGCCTACTGCTAGAGATTGTACAGCTGATTGTAGTGCTGCTGGATGACCTGCTGTTTCAAAGGCATAGTCTGCACCTTTACCGTTTGTAATTTCTTGGATACGTTCTACTGAATCTTCTTTAGAAATATTAATTGTTTCAGTCGCACCAAGTTTTAACGCTTCTTCTAAACGAATATCTGCTAAGTCAGTCACGATGATACGTGTCGCACCAAATGCTTTAGCTGCCACAACCGCCATTAAACCAACTGGGCCCATACCTGTAATTACGACTGTTGAACCTGGTTGAACACCTGCACGTTTACAAGCTTGAATACCTACTGAGAATGGTTCGTTTAATGATGCTTGTTCATAAGATAATGAATCTGGAATTGGGAATAAGAAGTCTTCTGGATGTGCAATGTACTGTGCGAATGCACCATCAATCGGTGGTGTTGCTAGAAACTCAACATCTTGGCATAAGTTGTATTGCCCTTTTTGACATTGTTCACATTTACCACATGGTACACCTGGCTCTACTGCGACTCTGTCACCTACTGAAAACTTCGTCACATCTTCACCAACTGCCGCAACCATACCGGCACATTCGTGACCTAAGATTAATGGTTCTTTGACAATGAAATCACCGATTTTACCATGTTCATAGTAATGGACGTCAGAACCGCAAACACCCACCGCCATCATTTTAACTAAGACTTCCTTCGGTTCTAATTTCGGCACATCGACTTCTTTGATTTCAATATCGAATGGTTTATTTAATAAAGCTATCTGCATTGTTTCAGGAATATTATTTGTCATCTGTATAACCCCCGTGATTTTGTTGAATTGATAACAGATCCGCTGTCATCTGTTTCGTATTTTGATAAACGTCTTGATACACTTTGAAGTAACGTTCATAAATTTTATGCTTTTGTGTATTTGGTTTGAAGGTCGTGTCGTATTGAATAAAGGTTTCAACACAGTCTTTTAATGAATCGAACCAACCAACACCATATGCAGCTAGAATTGCTGCGCCCATACTTGGCCCTTCTTCGTGTTTTAATTTCTTAACTTCTAAATTGAATACATCTGCTTGAAGTTGTAACCAGAAATCACTTTTAGCGCCGCCGCCAATTGAAGTGATGGTGTGAATCGCTGGATAAAACTGTCTGATATAGTCTAATGATTCATAAAGCGAATACGTGATGCCTTCAATCACTGCACGTGAGAAATCTTCACGTGTTTGTTTACCACTGATACCGATAAAGCTGCCACGAATTTTCGCATCGCCATGTGGTGTACGTTCTCCCATTAAGTATGGTGTGAATACTAAACCATTCGCACCTGGCGAGGAACTTTCCGCATCTTCCGTAATGTCTTCAAAGCTTTGTTCTGCATAGAAATTACGTTTATACCAGTCTAAACTGAAGCCTGCAGCAAGTGTAACCCCCATCGCATAAGAAATATCCGGTGTGACATGTTTAAAATAGTGAATATTATTTTGATAATCACTATAATCTTTCTGACAAACGAGTACTACACCAGACGTACCGATACTGCACATCGCATCTCCTTCACCGATAATACCGGCACCGAGTGCACCACATGCATTGTCAGCACCACCCGCAATCACTTTTGTTGAAGTTGGTAAGTTTAATTCTTGCGCTACTGTTTCAGTTACTCCACCCACTACATCTGTTGAATTAACAAGTTCTGGAAGTAAATGTGAAAGTTCATAGTAAACGCTTGTTTCTTTATCCCATGCTTCACTTTCACTGTTGTAAAGCAGTGTACCGGATGCATCAGATTTCTCCATTTGGACCTTGCCAGTTAATGCATATCTGACATAATCCTTTGGAAGAATGAATGTTTCAGCTTTCTCAAAGTGTTGTGGTTCATGTGCTTTCACCCATAATAATTTTGGTAACGTGAAGCCTTCTAGAATAGGATTGCCCAGTAATTTATCTCCGAACTGTGCTTTAATTTCATCACATTGTTCAGTATTTCTAGTATCGTTCCATAAGATTGCCGGGCGAATAGGATGATTGTCTTTGTCTAATAACACTAAGCCATGCATTTGGCCCGAGAAAGACATACCTTCTATTTGGTACTGACTATCGTCTAACTGATCTGTCAGTGTTTGAATTGCTTGTTTTGTTGCTTGTACCCATTCATCTGGGTTTTGTTCACTATAACCATTTTGCGGTTGTGAAATACTGATAGGTTCACTGCTTGATGTCACAATCGAACCTTGTTGGTCAACCGCAATCACTTTAACTGAGCTTGTTCCTAAATCTATACCTAAAACAAGTGGTTTCAATATGTTTCATCTGCCTTTTTAAATATTTACATTATCCGGTTTAGGTTGGATCACTTTACGTGGTTTTTCTTTTAATCCTGGTTGATGTACTTTGATGAAGTACGTCAATACAGCACCAAAGAAGTATAATAATGCGAATGCCCATACCACACCGATTTCATTGAAGACTGGTAATAATACTGTCGCAATCACAGATGGTAAGAAGTTACTTAAACCAGCTGCTAAGTTATGTGAAGATAATGTTGCACCGATATGATTTGGTTCTAACGCTGTGAAAATCGCGAAAATCGGAACGAATGCTGATTGTGTAATACCAAATAATACAGCACATAATACGCCGATCAAGAATACGTCTCCGCTAATCATCGGTAAGTAATAGAATGTCAGTGTTGTGATACCGCAACCGACACAACCGAACCACATGACTTGGCGTTTCCAACCGATTTTGTCTGCAGTAATACCCCAGAATACGTCACCAACAATACAAGTGACATGCATTGTACCCCAGATCCATAACCATTGTTGCATCGTAAAGCCGATTTCATCTGTAAATAAAACTGGGAAGATAATCACTAATCCAAAGAGTGATAGTTGGTTAATAATTCTTACAATGAATACTTTAATAATTTCAGGGTTCTTATAAACCACACCGATATCTTTAAGCACCTTCTTATAACGATCACTTACTGCTAAATCTGCGTTAGGTTTCACATTGTCTTTACCTACTGCGATATAAGCAATAATACCGCCAATCATAATCCATACGATAGATAGCCATAGTGTTCCCATGAAGCCCATATATGGAATTGTGAAACTTGGTAAGTATGAACCTACAACACCCATACCTACTGAGAACATCGCCCAGAACCAACCGATTGCTGTCGCAAGTCGTGCTTTATTTGTAATGTATGTCACCCATACTAAGAAACCGTATAAGAATAATGGATATGCGATACCTCTGATACCGTACATCAATAACATCATGTTGTAATTTTCAACTTGCAAACCAAACGTCAAGAAAAGTACATGGAAGACAATCCATAATACAACACCGCTTGTCATTACTTTTCTTGGTCCATATACGTCAGATAAGACTGCCGCTAACCATGAACCCACTACTACCATCACACCATATACCGCAAAGACTAATGATGCTTGGCTTTTGCTGAATCCAATGTCTACGATGTATTTAGACAAGAAGGCTTGTTCAATACCGTCTCCTGTCATAAAAATAAAGATTGCGATAATACCTAAGAATACAACTGTTGGTATTCCCATCCATAACTTTCTATTTTTCTCTATCGTCATTATAGATTTCCCCCTCATTTATAACTAACTTAAACGTTTAAGTTTGACGTTAAGAAAAAAGAACGAACTAGCGTTCATTTTTCTTAGCGCACGATGCTCTTATGGCTAAATGCGTCGATAACTCTACCGAAGTTGCAGGTTCATCGTTGTTCATTTCAATGATTAATTGTGCTGCACATTCACCGAGTTTACTTGCTGGTTGTTCTACGACCGTAATGGCTGGTGAATATATTTCGTTCCAATGACTATTATCAAAGCCGATAAATGAAATATCTTTGCCGATTTGAATATCCAGTTCTTTAAAGGCTTGTAACGCACCGATCATCAATAAATAGTTCGTTGCGATTAACGCACTTGGCGCATCTTTTGAAGTCAGCCATTGCTTAGTCGCAAGATACCCGCTTCTTATCTGAGCCTCAGTCCCCAATTTATCATCACTAAAACTCATTAAATGCGCATCAACTGTTAACTGATTATCCATTAACGCTTGTTCATATCCTGCTTGTCTATGGGTAGTTGTACTGATCTTAGGATTTGCCAATAAAATCGCAATAGACGTGTGGCCTAACTCCAATAAGTGTTTAGTTGCTTGATAACCAGCTGCTTGGTTATTCACCGTGACACTTGGCACATCACTCGCTTCAATCGTTCTGTCTACTGTCACAATCGGTGTCTTTTTCCATTCATCTTTTAATGTCAGATGTGATGAAACAGGTGCTAACACAATCGCATTGACACGTTGTTTCACAAATAAATCTATCAATTCATTTTGTCGTTGTTCACTTTCTTCTGACGAAATCACAATCACTTGCAAGTTGTGTTCTAAACACACTGTAGTTAAACCGTTTAAAATATCCGTAAAGAATGGGTTTTGGTCAGGGACAATAAAGGCAACTAAGTTACTCTGGCCGCTTTTTAACTGACGAGCATACGTATTTGGTTGATAACCCAGCGACTCAACAGCTACTTCTACTTTCGCTTTCGTTTTTTCGCTGACTTGTCCTTTTTTACCATTCATCACATTTGAAACGGTCGCTACAGAAACACCTGCTGCTTTTGCGACGTCGTGAAGTGTTGGATTATTGTTCATATTGATTACTTCCTTAAACGTTTAAGTTAAAACTGATTCTTATTTTAATGTATCCTAGTATAAATGTAAAGGCTTACATTTACAAAATACAATAAACCCGGCTCCTATGACTACTTAGGAACCGGGTAGTGAAAATTAAACTATTCTGTGAATAACGTTTAATTCATTTTTAGTTATAAGTGTATAGAATTCTAAATATTGGGAATTTATCAAAGAAGGACCTTCGAAGTATGACACCACGTAACAGCAATCTATCAATCTGCATTCTCAAGTTTGAGAGAAACATTCGTAACTATTTTCTTATTCCAATGAATGCATTCGAATAAATCGGGGTCGAAAAACATATAATTATAAGTAGTGGGGTCGAATATACTACTGTATTTAATGCCGTCGTAGCCTAAACTTTTAATATAATCTGCGATATATTGAAAAGGTATATATTCTTGACCTTGAGGTGAACTAGGTTCAGATATTCCGCTTTGAATATGTTTAATAACATCATAATTCACATAATACTTGGAAACTTCTTCCAAACCTCTATTTAATGATTTCGCAGTAAAATCAGATAAATCAGCAATGAGTATAGAAGCTAACAATTCATTTTGTTTACCTCTTAAATATGGGTAGTACATGCTTTGACCTCCTTCATCATTTCATACAACTTATGAGTTTCATTAAGGTTTAATTTATTAAAGTATAAAAGGAATTTTAACTCTTTAGGTGCCTCTAGAAATTCTTTTTCAAACTTCTGAAGTGCATTTCTTTTCTTCAATTGCTTCAACATTGCATCATAAACTTCAAGAATATCACACTGTTTAAATACCTCTAATACAGTTTTGTATTCTGTGAAATCCGTGTATGTCGGTATGGATACATTCAAAGCTTTCAATACACTTATACGTTCTGGCTTTCTTAAAAATTTATAAATGCTTTCTATGTTTAAACAATCAGAATAAGCAGTTGGCTTTTGCACCTCGTGAAGTGTATTTCTTTTAGTAAGCACATAAATCCCTATAGATGATTGACTATAATGCTTTTTGACTTTTTCTACATGGCTTTGATCAGTCACAATCGACACATGATTAAACACTTTATAATAATCTTCTATTTGGCGTTCTAAACGATTTAAACTATCTAATGCAGTTTTAATTTCGTACACTTCTGCTTTCCCATTAATTAAAATAAAGTCAGCAATACTTTTTTCTATAGGCATTTCAGATAGCGCTACTGTCGTATGAATCGAATGTTTACCTAGCAGCAACTTGTTTAACAATGTATTTTTAAAGTAATACTCATTCCTATAACTTCTTTGTAGTACTTTATATAAGGACTGTAACTTTTCTACGCTGCTTTTTTGTGTAGTATCTTGAACAAATTCAGAGTATACTTCATCAACTTTAATATCCGATTGATTACGAACAAGAGCACGTAAAGTTTGATTAGAAAACATTTGATTCAAAACTTCAATTTTCATTGTTTTCAGCACCTCATCAATTCATTTTTTACAAATTATAATTAAGCCTCGGCTCAATAAGTTTAAAGATTATTATAAACCACTATGAAGTATTAAGCATCTTTTTTATTAAGCACAAAAAAGCACCCGGCTCCTATGACTACTTAGGAACCGGGTACTATGATGATTGTTGATGAATCATCTTATATTCACTAGGGGGTTGGGGTTTTATTGGATTATTTTTTAACTAAAGGAATGGATTTTTCCTTTTTTAATGGCAGTCAGAACGTTGATGTCTTCATCTACTAAAATGAGGTCTGCATCTTTGCCTGGTTTGATACTACCTTTTTGATTATCTATTTTGAGTGCTTTCGCTTGGTTCAAACTCGTTGTTCTCCATGCGTTTTCTAAAGTGTCACCTGTAAAATCAAGTAAGTTTTTAAGTCCTTGATTCATTCTTAATATACTACCCGCAAGAGAACCTGTTTTTAATCTTGCTTCTTTTCCTTTCACTACGACAGTTTGGCCGCCAAGGTCGTATTCGCCTTCTGACATACCTTTCGCGCGCATCGCATCTGTAATCACATAAAAGTGTTCATTGCCTTTCATTTTATAGGCAATTTTAATAGATGCCGGATGAGAGTGTACACCGTCTACAATCAATTCTGTACTTAAATCATCATTCGTCCACGCAGCACCGAAATCACCAGGGGCACGGTGTAAGAATGGTGTACCTGCATTGTATAGATGAGTAATGTGTTTTGCGCCTTTGGCTACAGCGGCATTGACTTGGTCGAAGTCTGCTGTCGTATGGCCGATAGAGAAGATAATCTCATCTTTAAATGCTTCTAACATAACATCAGCACCTTCCACTTCGGGAGCGAAAGTGAGAATTTTGATATTATGATCTGCTGTTTCTTGGAAATGTTTCAGTTTCTCAACACTTGGTTGTTGTACGTAGGCTGGATTTTGTGCACCGACTTTATGTTCTGAAATAAACGGTCCTTCTAAATGGATACCGACAATTTCCGCAGCATTATAGCTGTTTTGTGTTGCTTTATACGCAACAATTGATTCTAACGCTTTATTAATATTTTCTTCAGATTGTGTCATTGTTATCGCTAAGAAAGAAGTGGTCCCTTCGCTTAGTAAATTCTCAGCTAAGTGTTGTAACCCTTCAACAGATGCATCCATCGCATCATTGCCATATCCACCGTGGATATGAATATCTATAAATCCTGGAAGTAAGATTTTACCTTCCGCATCATGTTGAGTAAGCGGGCCTGTATACACACCACTTTCTACTGCTTCAATTTTACTGTCTTTAATATGGACATATCCTGATTCAATCACTTGATCTTCACTGTAAATCTTAGCGTTGCTAATTACATATTCTGACATGTTTCTACCTTCTTATTCGTAATCTATAATAATAAATCGTTTACTTTCACAATATACTCTTTCGTTTTTCCAACAATATCTTGTGCTTCTCCTAAGAGTTCACCATTTACATATGCGACAATCATTGGCAAGTTCATACCAGCATATAAATCAAACTGCTGACCTTGCATTAATAATTTAGCCGCAACATTGGCAGGTGTCCCGCCCATTAAATCCGCAAAGACTGTAAAGCCGTCTTCTTTGGCCATTTCCGCAAGTAATTTTGCTTGGAAGTCCTCTGCACTTTCTTCTGGTAACAACGGGACAGGAACGATATCAGGTTGTTCACCTAAAATCATTTCTGCACTTTCTTTTAAACCTTCACAAAATGCGCCATGACTGATTAATATTAATTTTTTCATCTCTTTGTTTCCACCTTTGAATTAAGCTTTACCGATAATGCCTAATGCAGATAAGATAATTGATACAACTAATACGATAAAGATGGCTTTAGTTGAACTCATTTTATTGCGTCCAAGTAACCAGTAAATCGCTAATACGATACCAAGTGGTAATAATTTAGGTAAGATCATATCGATATTGTTTTGAACATCAATTGTCAATTTACCGATGTGCAGCATCCAAGCGAACTTCACTTTAATCATCGTGGCGACGAGAGCTCCGACCATGAAGACCCCGAGCAATGTAGCTGCGTTCGTTAAGTTCTCAAGTCTGTGTTGCATTGTCGTAACAAGGGATACCCCTTCTTTATACGCGAATTCTAATTGTTTCCATCTGAATACCATAACGGCGATTTGAGCTGCTAACCAGATAAATGCGCCGATCGGGTTACCGTTGATTGCCATGTTGGCAGCTAAAGCACCGAAGATTGTCGGGATTAATGAGGCAAAGATTGAGTCACCGATTGCGGCGAATGGTCCCATTAAACCAACTTTCAAACCTTGTACTGAGTCTTTAGCTTTTACTTTTTCTTTCTCTTCCATTGCGATATCAATACCCATGATGATGGTATTGAAGAAGTTACTTGTGTTAAAGAATTGTGTATGAGTTTTCATCATTTCTTTAAGTTCTGGTGTGCCGTCGCCATAAATCTTTCTTAATTGCGGAAGGATAGTATACAAATAACCAGAGGCTTGCATACGTTCATAGTTCCACCCTAATTGATAGGCAAATAAGCTACGGCGATTGATTTGATTAAAATCTTTTTTGGTTAATTTATAAGATGTGCCGTTTTGATTATTAGAGTTCGTCATCCTCAATCTCTCCTTCGCTGTTATTATTCTGAGCTGCGCCACCATACTGCGGTACTGGACGGCTTTCTGATGTACGTTTGTATTCAATTGCCGCAAACGCGAAACCGATCAATGCGATACCTAACATTGATAAACCAGTGAATTTAATACCGAAGTGTTTATCTAAGCCAGCCACTGCTGTACCAAGTCCAGTCATACCATCAAATACAGTTACGAATAATGCTGTTAATACGAAACCTAAAATGAAGTATGGGAAATGTTTCTTAATAGGTAGATAACGTAAAAGGATTGCGAAACCTACAGCTGGTAAAACGGCACCGGCAACAGTTAAACCATCACCTAACCATTTCAAATCTGAGTTCAAGTAATTTACAACGGCTTTCACTACGCCGCCACCAAAAGCTAATGCTAAGAATACTGGAATCATTCTTGATAATGACCAAGGAATCATACCGTATAAATAGTTTCTTTCAATTGCTTTGTAATCAAATGATTCGATTTTCGCATCGATTCTATGCGCAAAGAATGTGTTAGCAAAACGTGCTAAAATATCTGTTTGAATCATTAAGCTCGCAACCGGCACGGCCAATGTTGCTAAAGCTTGTTGCGGGTTCATTCCAAGTGCTACTGAGAATGCGACCGCAAGTAAGGTACCAGAGTTGGCATCAATTCTTGATGCACCCCCGAATGTCCCTACACCTAAAATCGTTAATTGCATACTACCGCCGATAATCAACCCTGTTGTCACATCGCCCATAATCAAACCGGCGATTAATCCCGCAAATACAGGTTGGCTTAAAGATGAATAAATTTGGATTTCATCTAGGATTTGATACCCTGCATACAAGGTTAATAATAAAATCTGCCACCAAAGTATTTCCATGTTGTCTTCACTCCTGACTATCCCTTAATTAATGTCATAAAATCTTCTGCTTTATCGTTTGGAACCATTTGAGCAGTTATCTTAACGCCTTTTTGTTGAATTGCTTTAAAGTCGTTAATATCTTTATCCGTTACATTGATAGAACGTGTAATAGACTTTGTTTCATCTGTTTGAGACATATTACCTACGTTTAACACATCAAGGTCAACACCTTGATTGATCAGTTCTAAGAAACGATCTGGTTTCTTCGCAATGACCATTAAGCGTTGTGAATCGTATCTGCCTGCTAAAATATTTTCAGCTGCTTTTGCTACAGGCAAGACACTTAAACGCACACCTGCAGGTGTTGCTAATTTCAAGCCTTGCTTGTCAATTGTGCTTTGAGCGACTTCATCATCAATTACCATAAAACGTGTGATATTCAGTTTCGTTGCCCATAAGTTTGCGACTTGACCGTGAATTAAACGGCCGTCAATTCTGTTTGCTATAATCATGATGTTCTCTCCTTACGTTTTGAGGCTATATATTGAGGTGCTTGTAATAAGCGGATTTCCTCTGAGTACTGTCCTTCTGTTTCGAAAATAATGATTTCATTTTGACCTTGTTTCAATAATGCACCTGGGATATACAAAGAAAGTGTCGGGCCTATGTTCCAGTAACGACCTATGTTAAAACCGTTCACTAATACAACGCCTTTACCGAAACCGCTTACATCTAAGTAAGTACTTTCAGGTGTTTCTATGTCAAATTGATATCTGTAGAAACTTGGTTGGTCTGCTTCCCATGCTTGTTCAAAGTGCTTGTCTTCTAACAAGTCAAAATCAATAGCGAATTGTTTCCATTGTTGTACAAAGTGCAGATCTTGCATCAAACCTTGACCAAGACCTTTACGTTGTGTCGGTGCGACGAGTTTATATCCATAATTGACACGTCCCATGTGTTCGACTAGCACATCTGCTTGAACGACAGGTTGTTTTAATGCCACTTCAAACTTGTCACCGATTTCTTCTTGATAGGCGGTATAGACTTTTTCATTGTCTAAGAACAATTGGACACGGTCTCTCGCATCCACGATTCTTAAATACTCTTGTCTAGTCGCTCGTTTCAACTGTGTACGATAAACCATGTAACCATAGCCTGTACCAGCAGTCTCCATGGATTCTGGATAGAAGCTTTCGCTGTGATGGCTGATATCTTCTAGGATGTTAAACAGGCTGACTTTATCAGTTAGCGTGATATGATCTTTAGCCATCAACGGCTTCACTTTCGGTGTTGTTTGTTGAATCTCTGGATGAAGCTTGTGTACCAGCTGTTGAATTTTGTAGTACTTCACGGTTGGATTACCTGCTTCATCTAAAGGTGCATCGTAATCATAAGATGTCACTTGTGGTAAATCGATACGTCCTCGTGCAGAACAACCATTCCAAAACCCGAAATTCGTGCCGCCATGAAACATATAGAGATTAATGGAACCGCGTTTTAATACTTCACCGATTTCATCAATCAGTTCATCGCTTTGACGTGTAATAATACGGTCGCCCCAGCGGTTGAACCAGCCATCCCAAAATTCCATACTCATTAGCGGCCATATTTTGCCGAATTGTTGATGGAACTTGTGCAGGTTGTCTAAACGCTTTTGTGATTTCGAACCGAAGTTGCCTGTCGGTATAATGTCTGCTTCAGCGAGACTGCCGGCCTCTAGACATTGTTGCCATGAGCCGTCTGATGTGAATAGCGGTACTGTTACACCACGGTCTCGCATCATGCGGGCGAGTGCACTGAGGTAAGTCTTGTCTTCACCATAAGAGCCGTATTCATTTTCGACTTGCATCATGAGGATGGGGCCGTGATGGTCGATTTGAAGCGGTGTTAAGATTTCAAACAATCGGTCGTAATAACGCTCCACATACTCTAAGAATTGCGGATCACGCGAACGCACACGTAAGTTTGGTTTTGTTAATAACCACGCTGGCAAACCACCGAATTCCCATTCTGCACAAATGTATGGAGAAGGTCTGATGATGACATAAAGACCAATAGCTTCAGCCGTATGAATGAAACGTTTGATATCTTTCGTCCCAGAAAAGTCGAACTCACCTTCAACGGTTTCGTGAAAATTCCACGGTACATATGTCTCAACGGCGTTAAAGCCCAAGGCTTTCAAGTTGTACAAAGAATGTTCCCAGTCTTCAGGCAACACTCTGAAATAATGAATCGCACCTGACAAAATCTTCAAAGGCTTTCCATCTAACATAAATTCTTCTTCCACTGTGAATTTACTCAACAAGCTCGCCTCCTTGAATATTGTGTCTTAAGCTTTAAATGGATAAATCGTGACACCTTTAACGACACGGTTGATAAATCCATTTGGACTTGGATTATCTGGATTCAATCCTAATTGAACAGATTTATAAAACGCTAATAACTGTCCGAAAATCAAATACGCAAGCGTCAACTCTAAATCACTGTCATGTTCAGCATTTGGGAAAGTAAATGTGAATGCATCATCACTTGTTTTACCGTCTAACACTAAGATTTGATAGTTACGTTCTGGTATATCGATTTCATGAATCACATCTGTCTCATAACGACGTTGATAGTCATTTGAGCCTCTCAACATGATGAATAATGCATTGTCATTTAAACCAGCTTTAGGACCGTGTCTGAATCCAAGTGTAGTTTCTTTCGCAATTTCAATCGCACCTGCAGTCAACTCGTTTAGTTTCAAGCTGACTTCTTTGGTCAGCTCACCTTGCATGCCTGTGCCGGCATAAAAGATTTTCTTGAACGGTTGTGCTGCAACTTCTCTTGCATGTGCATCAATCCAACTGAAGTTCTGTTCGACACGTTTAAAGTAAGCTTCATCGATTTCTTCTGAACTGAATAATAAGCAAGCTGCCAATAACATAGTTGAGAAACTTGATGTCATTGCGAGTGATTTATCATTCGTTTCATCTGGCAAGATAACTTTGAATGCATTCTCAGTATCTGCGTAACGTCCTAAGAAGCCATCTTTATTGTTTGTGATGAAAACGTGATAAACATGTTGTGACAATTGGTTAAATAATTCTACTGTGCCTTGCGTTTCAGGACTGTTACCTGATCTTGCGAAGGAAACCACTAAGTATGTTGTTGCATCGTCGATATATGTGCCCGGATTTGTCACAAAGTGTGTTGTCGGTACAGATTCAAAGCTCCATTTCGGGAATTTATTATTATCCACGGCCATACGCGCAATGTCGCCGACATATGCACTTGAACCTGCGCCAGTGAAAATAACTTTAAACTTCTCAGTCGATTCATGTTGTTCAATGGCTTCAATGAATCGTTTGAAATCCGCTGAAACATCATTTACAATATCGAACGTTTTCTTCCACACAGAAGGTTGTTGTTGTATTTCTCTATAAGTATCTGTTGTCTTCAAAATGATTCTACCTCCTACTATGTTGTTATGTTGTCATAACCAGTTGCATTATGAATACACAGAGCTTAAAGCAGCTGCACTGTGTATTTGTAATTATTACCACCTGCATAAGATTGCGTATACTCAATGATTTCGCCCTTAACGTAACTGACACGTTCAATAAACATACAGCTTGCGTTAATGCTTTCATTCAATAAATCCGCAATACTCTTATTCAATTTAATCGCACTTAAACTTTCATATGCATTATCAATCTGAATATCATAATACTGATCTAATGTTTCATAGAGTGAGTGATGGTTAAAATCGAATTTATCCAACCCTTCACATAATCTTACTGGTAAATATGTAATTTCATAAATCATCGGCTGGTCATTTGCGAGCCTTAAACGTATTAAACGGTACACTGAGTGAAATGATTTTAAGCCCATTTTCTCTTGTAAGAACGGCGTCGCATCAATACGTTCCATACTAATTACTTTCGTACTCGCATGCTTGCCATTCTTCTCAATCTCATCTTTGAAACTATAGAGACTGTTTAACACTTGTGTATAATGATTTCCTAGTACAATCGAGCCCTTTCCATGTTCACGTCTGATCATTTGTTCCTGTTCCAAACGATCCAGTGACTCACGAATCGTAATACGACTTACATCATACAAATCACATAATTTTCTTTCAGATGGTAATTTTGTTCCTTCCTCATATTCACCGTTTACAATCCGAGTCTTTATATCTTCATACACTTGGAAGTATAACGGAGCTTTAGAGTTATTCATTTTTATCACCTCTGGTTATAACCACTTTTATTATAATTGAGTTTGTAAGGGCTGTCATTACTTTTTTTGAAAAAAATTCAATTTTTCTTATCCTATTAAAAAAGAGAACTGCTGAATCATCAACAGTTCCATCCTACTATCAATTGCCTATCATTTTAACACATGTACATCACTAATATACGTACCATCAACTAGTTATTCTCATAACTCGCTTCAATGAATGCCTTAGCCTTCTCTAAATCTTTCTTATTTCTAAGTGTTAAAGCGACATTACCAGTTCCGTAATGAGAAATCTATTTCACTAGGAAACTTTAAAGATGTCTCTTATTAAATGCACAAATTCAAAATTGTAAATAGCACTAAAACAATTTATTATTGTTTGTTATAATTATTAAATAATAAGAACTTTTGGAGGGTTGATTCTATGAAAAGTATTGTGAGATTCATATTATTCTACATACTAGCCTTGATTATTTACAACTCGATTATGTTTATCTTCGACAGAAAGGTGGACTTAGCTGATACCTTCCTACTTCCTTTAGTGGTTACCTTAATTATGTTCCTTGTATTTAAAACTGAAGAAAATCGGTAACTTTATCTTGAATTAAAGCATGTTAGTGATTTGAAGCTGATGAACAAAAAACAAAGAAATCAACAAAGAGGAGAATTTTCATGAAAAAACTATCAAACATTATTTTTAGTACTCACTGTCGTTCTATTCGTTGTTGGATGTAGTACAAATAAAACAGAAAGCGAAGAGAAAGAGAAGACAGTTAAAGCAACAAGTATTCCTACACAATACTTTGATAAGAAAACTACTCAATCTACCATTTCAAAGTCACAAATGAAAAAAAAGATATTCAACTGTATTTAGACAGTGATAAAAAATTAACAAAAGCAGGTAATTACTATGAAGTACTCTCTAATCCAGAAAAAGAATTAACTCAAAAAGACATTGATAAAATAAAGAAAGCCAGTCATCTAAAAAAAAGAGAATGATCAAAACTTCTCAAATTATATTCAAAACAAAAAGTTACCTAACAACTATCAAACTAATGCAGACCGTATAAGCAAATTCACCCAATCTAATAACAAATTTATGATGGATCTTGATAAAAGTATTGAAAACTCATCTGACAAAGTTAAAAACGGCAAATTACCTAAAGAAGAACTCAAAGCTTTACGACAATCTGCCAAATCAGTTAATGGCAAAGAACAAGCAAAGATTGAAAAAATTCCTAAACCAAGAAAATATTCATACTATCGCATTTGAAAAATAAAAAACAATCTAACTATTTTAACCATTAGAATATGAACATAAACACCATTAACTAAATTAATTTTTTAAAATTGAAAAGCTAGGAATGATGCCTTTGAATAGAGTACTCTGGTGCTTGAACATTATTAATTACCTAATATTATTACTTTTGTTATTCGTATTTTTTCTAACAAATACTATATCTGCTTGGGGTTTTAACGCTGTAACTTTCTTTTTTATTTATTCTCTAATCACATTAGTTTTTTCTATCTTTGGTGCCATACGTTTTCGAAAGGAAAGTAACTTGAATACATCATTTATTACAAGTATTTTTATAAATTCAGTTAATCTCGTTTTAGTATTTCCGCTATTAGTTATATTTATTTTTTAGCAATAAAAAAGGAGTCTAGGCTTACTTCTCAAGTTTCCTAGACTCCTTTTATTTATATTTGATCAATGTTTTCAATTGCTTTAATGTATTGTCCATTTGTATAGACTTTGATGGTATAGTCATTGTCTTTGTTTTTATCGTAGTACCAAGTATCGCCACGTTTTTCATTCGGTACGTTATGGAAGTCCGTGAACTCTCTTGTTGTGACGTTAGAAGGTACAACGAAGACATGATCTACTTTGTTGTCATTGTCATAACTTACAGCAATATTTCCATATTTATTAGCGTCATGACCGTTAATATCTAGACTTTCTTCTGGTTCTCCATATTTCTTTTCAATCGTTTTCTTAGTATCTCCAATATGAAATCCTTTATAGCCTGAAGAGTTATCTGCATTCATAAAGTTAGCGCTGAAGTCATCTGAGTTCACTTCAACTTTAACTGTTTTTGTTTCTTGTTTTGATGTTGTTGCTTGTTCTTGTGTTGTATCGTTTTGTGTGGCTTTTTTGTCGTTATCTTCACGGATACTCATAAAGTGAGAGATAGCGAAAATCAACGTAGCAACCAAAACGAGGATCATAAGACTAATCACGATAATCCAACCTTTTGATAATTTCTTTTTAGATGACTGTATGCGGTGTGTTTCGTTTGTAGGTTTTGATTGTGCTGCATCACGCCTGTCTTTTTGTGGCACTTTTGCGCCACAGTTTGTACAGAATAGTTCATCAGGTTCTAATTTCTTTCCACAATTTGTACAGTACTTCAAAGTTAAACTCCTTTCTATATTCAGATGACATAGATGCCGTTATTTTAAGTACAAACTATCACCTTTACAGTTTTCACAACTTGATAATGTACTTCAATTATACATCTTGTTATTTGAATTTATAGTACATTTTTTGTCTTTTTTGAAAATTATTTCAATAACTTTAATTGTGTTATAGATATTGAAAAATGAGTGTGCTACTATGACATTAATCACACAAAATGTTGTGTATTATTTTTTATATTTAATTAAAAGTTAAGGGGGATTAACATGAAATGTCCAAAATGCGGAGCACCTGTTGAACAAGACGATCGTTTCTGCGGAGAATGCGGAATCGATTTAACTAAAGTATCAGCTGTTTCCTCACAAAATTCTACTGAATCAGAATCATCTCAAGCATTACATAACCACAATGAAAATGAACCAACACACTCTATTCAACAACCTAGTTTCGACAAAGAAAAATTTAATCAACATGCGAATGAAATTAAACACGAAGGGACGAGTTTCTTTTCACAACTCTTCAAATCACACGACAATGTGATTGCAGGTACTAAATCTTTCTCACTTAAATTTATCGGCATACTCTCTGCAGTATTTTTAATTTTGACACTGATTGTTTTAGCTATCTTCGTTCCAAGCGAAGTTAACTACATTGGATATGGCGTTACGAAATCAGGTATTGTCACAAAATCATTCTTCGGTATTCTGTTATTCTTAGTTATTTCTTATGGATTACTTGCTGGGGTGACACGTCTAGTAGTTAAAGACAACATAAGTTTTGCGAAGATTCTGTCTGACTTTGTATTCATTAATACTTTCTCATTCATTTTCTTCATTTTAGGATTACTGTTACTAAGAGGCGAAATCTATTCAATCGGATCATTCTTATTATTACTAGGAATTGTCAGCTTCTATGCATCAGCTGTTTATCTCATCACGAAATACTCTAGCTACCATACATTACGTATTCCAGTATTCTTCGGTATCATCATCTATATTGTAGTTCAATTTATCGTACTATCAATCTACGGTGAAATGCTTCGAAATACATTTGTAGATATCTTTGGAAGTATGCTTGAAGACCTGTTTAGATTTGGAGGTGGTTTCTAGTGAAGTTCTGTCGTAATTGCGGACACAAACTTAAAGAGGGACAGAAAGTTTGCCCACAATGCGGAACACCCACGAATCAAACACCTAAGCGCTCTAATCAAAACTATCACTCAGCACCACGCCAACCACAATCTAAAAAGATGTGGGTAATTATCGGTATTATTGCCGCAATCATTATTGTTTTACTGATACTCTTCTTTATCGGTAAACAACAAGCAAGTGTCACACATCAAGCAGATCAAGTCGCAGACGCGATTAAAGATAAAGACCCAAATAAAGTTAAAAAGTATGTCACGTCAGACGGTAAAAAGCTAAGTAAAGATGAGGCTAAAGCTTTTCTTGATATCTTAGAAGGCGGTAAGCTTTATAAAACTGTCGGTAATGAAGTCAAAGAAAAAGGCGAAAGCATGAAACGCAATCATAAGTATAGCGATACTGTTAAATATGATAGCGAAACAATTATGAACATCGACCAAGACGGAAAGAAATGGCTCTTCTTTGATGATTATAAATTCGATATTCCAAACTACTCTATTAGTATGGATGATATTTCAGACGGTGGCACAATTACTTATGAATACGAAGGCAAGAAACACAAAGTAGATAGTAATGGTCATATCGGCTCGTTCCCACTTGGTCTTTATGAGTTAAAAGCTACGAAGAAAGTTAACGACAAAGACTATAAAGGACAACTTCAAATCTATGCATCACAACATTCTAGTCTTGCTCACTCAAACTTTGATCAAATCAAATTCAATGTCGAGTTAGATAATTACAGTATTAACGAAGAAGATACAACGCTTTACATCAACAACAAACCACATGACTTCGACTCTTTTACTGATTATGGTCCATATCCGCCAGATGAAAAAGTTGAAGTCTACGCAGTAGCTGATGTTGAAGGTAAGAACTTCACGTCAGACAAACAAGTAGTGAAATTCGAAGGAGATTCAGAAAGCCCAGAAACAGTAAAACTTTCTTTCGATGACGATGCTATTGATAAACAAATCGATAAAGCATTAGAAAAAGAAATGAGCAAAGATGACGATGATGACGAAAGCTCAGAGGAAAAAGTCACACGTGAAAACGTCATCGACGTTGTAGAATCATTCGAAGGCAGCACACTTGATACAGACACATACACATATAAAGAACCAGAAAAAGATGGAGACGACTGGGGATTCTCTTTCACAGATAAAGACGGAGACCTTGCCGGTTCTTACATCATTGAACCAGACAAATACGTCACTAAATATGATGAAGATGGCGAAGAAATCGACTCTGGTTACGGAAAATAACTTTATAGAACTATTAAAGCTGCATGACCTTGAAATTGAGGGCATGCAGCTTTTTTATTGATGATTTTTACCGTTAATTTTTAGTGAAAATAATGGCATTTGCTTTGTATTTGAGTTCTTTAACTTTTTTACCTATTGGTTTATCTTGCTTTTGTATATTTTCAGATATAAGTGCAGAACTCGTATTATTAACATTTCGTTTCCCAAAAGTATAGAAATAATATTTCTCAAGCCAATTTATATACTCGTTGATTTCACCATTATTGACTTCATAATCCTTTTTCAAGACTTCAATTATTTGATTCTTCCAAGCTCTATTAAACCTTCTGAAAATAAATGCCGGAGTTTCTTTTTCTTTAGAGTTTTCTTTTAAGCTTAATGCTATTCTTCTCAAAATAATACGTGCACTAAATAAAATTGTATTATTTTTATAACTCAATAACTCTCTGCCAAAATTCCCTTTGCCATCTCCTAGTTGAGGGTTCCCTGAACGAAATGGAAATGATTCAACATTACAAATAGAAGCATTTTTTAATTTTTCTTCTAACTCATCAACGTCTTCATTTGTTAATCTTTCAGAGAGTTTACGCTGAAGTTTAACAAATGTGGTTTCCTTATTATATTCACCAAATAAAGGATAAAAGTATTTGCCTAAGTAATAATAGTGTTGTGCAAAAACAGTCTTGTTTTGTAATATTTGAGCAGCTTCACCATTCAAATTTGCGTTTATAAGTGATTTGAACTCAGTCTTTAAAATATTTTCATTGAAGTCAATGATATGTATACTCACTTCAGCTTCACTAGGAAAGTTTTCTTTTTTTGAACTTACATCTGCATCAGAATTAAAAATATCAAAGTAGTGAGTTAAAGACTCTATGAAATATTTATAGTTCTTAGTAGTATTATGTGCTCTAACAGCATGTTTATCTTCAACTTGAATATTTGGGTTCGTTAAACAAATAAACAAATTCGAGTTATCTATATCACCTTTTACATGATTTGGTAATCCGAAATCAATATTTGCCGGAATTTTAAATTCACGTATTTTATCTGACAAAAACTCATTTTCAAAATTCTCTTCTATAGCTAACCAAGAAAAATTCTCTTCATTAGTTTCATCAGATGGTGTTTTCCCATTTATAATATCAGCAAAGTTTTGTATAACTTTTTTACCTCGCTCAGTTTGCCATGGGTTATATTTGTCCAAAAATTCATCATGATCTAAAATAGCATGCTTTAAAATAGTTTCTTCAAATTTATTGTTATCCAATTTTGCCTCATCCTATCACTTTGTTTTTATAATCGATACTAAAACCCTAATCAATTAGCTCTATTAAACCATATGATTAGGACAGTGCATGTCCACTTAACAACAATATTTATAAACGAATAAACTCAACCATACAAGGCAGTCTCACGCTTGTCTGAAGTGAGTGTGACGGCTGTATAAAATTGAGTTATTCGCATTAAAAAAGAACCACTAACCTGTATAGATTAGCAGTTCTTGTGTCATATTATTTTATTGTTTCTCCATTTTTCCTTTCGGTATTGTCACAAAGGATGCGACGAATGCGCTAAGCATTACGGCTGCACCTACAACAAAGGCAATACCTGCTGAGAATTCTGGTGTATGGTTTGGTGCGAGTGATGAGTAGACTGTTGTCAGGATTGCGATACCGAATGCGGCACCGAGTGTTGATGACATTTTAATGATACCTGAGGCAACCCCTACTTTTTCAGCTGGAACACTCGTTAATGCTGTATCAAGTACTGGTGTCGCGAAGAAACCAAGTCCGAGTCCAATGAATAAGAATCCGATGACTGATACGATGATATAAACTACATCTGGTAAGAATACTGTTGAGATAAGCAGTATACCTACTGCGATAGAAATCGGTCCTGCAAGCATTGGGAATCTTGGTCCTTTACGTTGTAAGTAACGTTCACCAATACGAATCATAGATAAGCTTCCGATTAAGTAAGTGATTGTAACGAAACCTGCTTTTAATCCTGAGAAACCTAATCCTGCTTGGGCATAGATATTAAATAATGCGAGTGATCCGATAACTGTGTTTAACAAGAAGTTCGCTGATACTGTACCGATATACGTTTTATTAGAGAATACACTGAAGTCGATAAACGGTTGATGTTTTTGTCTTTCATAGAAGTAGAAGACAAAGACTGAAATAACGAAAATCGCATCAAGTGTTAAAGTAATCGGGTTCAACCAACCTAATCTTGTTCCTTGTGTTGTAACTACGTTGATACTTAACATCATAATTAAGAAGATAGCAATCCCTACAACGTCGAACTTCATATTTTTAGCGCCAGGCTCTTTTGATTCTGGAACCCCTCTAAATAAGTAGAGTGCGACGAATGATAGGATGATTGATAATACGAAAATCCATTTCCATCCAAAGAATGTTGCGACAAGTCCTGCGAAGAATGACGCGATACCTGTTCCGCCATATGATCCGAATGACCAGAAACTTAACGCTTTTTGACGTTCTTCGTCATGATAGAACTGATTAATAATCGCAATCGTTGCCGGCATTAAACATGCGGCTGATAAACCTTGTAAGACACGGCCGATAATCAACAGTGCAGGAATACTTGAGATAATGACGGAAATAGATCCGACAATACTCAAGATAATTCCGACACGTGTTATTTTCACACGACCTAGCTTATCCGCTAAGCCACCTGCTACAACAATGAAGATACCTGTGAATAGTGAAGTTAAACTTACTGCAATATTCACGACAGTCATATCAATGTTGTAATCTTTTTGAACATGTGGTGCGATGTTCAAGAAGGATTGCGCGAATAACCAATACGTGAGGATGGATAAGATAATCGCAACGATGAGCTGTGTACCCGGTTTAAATGCTTGATGTTGTTTCTTATTTTGTGCCATTACTTGTTCCTCCTCATTTAGTGATTTTTAATAATGCTTTGACCTGCGATACGACCATAAGTGAAGATGTCCGCAAGTGCGTTACCACCTAAACGGTTACCCGCGTGGATACCGCCCGCAACTTCACCTGCTGCGTATAAACCTTTTATTGGGTTGTTATCGATATCAATGACTTGTGCAGTTGTATCGATTTTCAGACCGCCCATTGTATGGTGAACTGCTGGTTTACGTGGTGTAGCGTAGAACGGTGCACGTTCAATCTTAAGATCGAATGCGTTCTTACTGAAGTCATCATCATGACCTTTATCCACGAAGTCGTTATAACGTTCAATTGTTTTCACAAAGTGGTCTGGATCCATATTTAATTGTCTTGCTAAATCTTCAAGCGTATCTGCTTTATAAAGCACTTTTTCTTCAATTTCTTTATCAATTTTTTCTTGAGATGTGTTCATCGCAAGTTCTTTAATATTTTCATCAGCAATGATGTAGAACAAGCCATCTTTTTGGTCTAATGCTGCTTTAGATAAGACGTCACGGCTTTCAAATTCGTTGACGAAACGGTCCCCGTCTTTGTTGACGAAGACGAAGTTAGATGGTGTCACAATTAAGCCTGTGAATAATGCACCTGTTTTAGGGTCAGAAATCGGCATCATTTGTGAGAAGCCCATGCCGACTAAGTCAGCACCTACTTGAACACCTAATTTAATACCGTCACCTGTGATTGCTGGTGAGTTTGTTGTTTTAATATCATCAGGAATGTTATCCCAATATGTGTTATATTGTTGAATCATTTGTGTATTCGCACCGAATCCGCCTGCGGCGATAACCACACCATAACGTGTATGGATTCTAACTTTCGCACCATTATGTTTCGTTGCTTCTACACCGACAATTTTACCGTCTTCTTTAATCAGACGATCCGCTGTTGTTTCAGTCATGATTTGACCATGGTTCTTACGTACATAGTCACTTAATGACTCAATGAACTCTAAACCTTGAGCTTTCATTGGTTTATGTCCACGTCTCCATAAAGCACCTACAGGCATATCTACAATTGTTCTATCGAAGTGTACACCTTTTTCAGTTAACCATTTCACTGATTCTAAGACATTGTCTGTTAATGTTTTAACTAAGTCATATTGACCTGTGATGACTTTACCGTTTCTATCCGCACGACGTCCGCCAAGGTACGTTTGGATACGGTGCAATTCAATAGAGTCGAACAAGTAATCTTGTCCTTCTTTTTGTGTTTCTAAATATTCTTTGATTTGTTGTTTCAATGTACGGAAGTCTTCAAGGTATTCTTCCTCAATGTCATTTTCATCATGGTTCATTAATGCTTCTAATGTTTCTTGTTCACCATGTAATGATGGGAATGTATTTTGCCATGAAGGTTCAGGTGCGTTTACTTGGCCACCTGTACGGATTGTATTACCACCAATAGCCGCGAATTTCTCAAGCATAATCACTTCTTTGCCTTGTTCTAAGACTGAAGCTGCTGCACTTAAACCAGCGCCACCTGTACCGATGACTACAACATCTGTTGTTTCTTCGATAGTTTCGTCTGACCATTCTACAACTGGTTTTGGACGCGCACGTAAGATGTCTGGATTTTCGCCTGCTTGTTTAATCGCTTCTGCCACACCTTCAATAACCGCTTCACACGTCACTGTCGCACCAGAAATCACATCTACGTTCAATGTTTGACCATTAATGATTTCGTTTGGTAAACGTTCAAACGCTGGGTTTGCGATACCTTCTGATTCATTACTGTCATCTACTTCAATAGACACGATTTCATCTTCAGAGAACACAACTTTCATTGGTAAGTTCGCATTGTGTCCTTGCGCGAAGACTTCATACGTACCTGGGTTATATTTAACCTTTTTATTTTGTAACGCTTTTAAGCGTTCATATTTACGTTGTTCTTCTTCTTTATCGACAATCATGAAGTCCATTACTTTCCATAACGGAGATGGAATGTGTAATAAACGTTGATCATGAATATCTACGAAATCTTCAACTTTTTCATTCTTTTCAATCTTTTCAGCCCAATGTGGCTCAACTAAATAAGCTTTACCTACGCTGACTAAGTCATAACCAAGTTCTAATGCTTCTTCAGCATCTTCACGTTGACCGATACTACCAACACCCATAATTGGAATGTCAGCTAACGTATCGCTTTGAAGTTTTAAATATTTTGAAATTAATGGTTCTTTATCCGCTGTATCTACAATAGATGTACGTTTATAACTGTTCGCAGAAATATGGAAGTAATCTGGATGTGCTTTTGCTAAAGTATTTAAAAGATACATTGTATCGTCAAAACGGATACCTGGTTCTTCTAATTCTTCTGGTGAGAAACGGTAACCAATAATGAAGTTTTCAGCTCCATTATCTTTTGTTGCTTTTTGTACTTCTTTCAAGACAGCCATTGGGAAATTCGTACGTTTTTGTCTGCTTCCGCCCCACTCATCTGTTCTACGGTTACTGTGAGGTGAGAAGAATTGTTGTAAGAGGTATGTGTTCGCACCATGAATTTCAACACCATCATAACCCGCTTCAATTGCTCTTCTTGTTGCTTCACCGAATTGGTGAATCATATCTTCAACTTGTAACGCTGTCATTTCACGAGGTACTGCCGCATTTGGACGAAGCGCCGCAACCGGACTCGCTGAAATTGGAGTCGCACCCCCGTTTAATTTAGGATCAGCCATTCTCCCTGCGTGATATAACTGTAAAATTGCTTTAGATCCATTTTCGTGAATCGCATCTGCTAAACGTTTTAAACCTGAAATCTTTTCATCTGTATCTATGCCGATAGCACCTGGGAAGCCACGGCCATTGTCCATTACGAAACAACTTTCTACAATAATCGCACCCACTTTACCAGAGCGGTGTTTATAGTAATCAATCATCTCTGCCGTTACTGATCCATCAAAGTAAGCTGATTGGATAGTCATAGGTGCCATTGTAATCCTATTATCTAATTCAGCTCCTGAAGCTAATTTAACCTTTTCAAATAATGACTTTGTCATACCCTCTTCTCCTTTGTGAATATTTTCACATGATACCGCAAAATTTTTTCTCATACCTAGCATATGAGAAGTTAACGAGTATCAAGTGATTCATTTTTTATATTTACCTTTGATTCACTGAAAGTATAACATAGAAAGAAAGTTTGTGAAATAGTTAACAAGATAAATTTAAATTATTTTTACAATCACTTATTTTAGTATCTTTATTAATTCACATGGTGATTTAAGCATCGAATCACCATGTGATTATATTAAATTAATGTAAGGTGCGTCATGCGTTGTGTTGTGAAGACTTCACCATCTTTACTGATAATCACCGCTTCAATACCAGGAATTTCATTCAACACCGCAATCGCTTGATTAATCGACATCGCAAAACATACGGTTGTCCAAATCTCTCCATCAATAGATTGATCAGAAACAATCGTTATACTAGCAATGCCCCCTTCTACTGGATAGCCCGTTTTTGAATCTAAAATATGGTGATACAGCTTGTCACCTTTATAGAAATAACGTTCATAGATACCAGAAGTCACCACAGATTGACCTGCGATTTCTACTACACCTACTAATCCTCCACGTTCAGAATCAGGTTGTTGAATCCCTACTGTCCACTTATCTTTATTTATAGGATGACCAATCGTTAAGACATTACCACCTAAATCAATAATGCCTGTTTGTACACCTTGTGAGACAAAGTAATCTTTTAATCGATCCGCAAAGTAACCTTTCGCAATGGCACCTAGATCAATTTCCATCCCTGGCACTTTTAAATAAACTGTATATGCTTCATGATCTAATACTACATTTTCTGGTTGGATTTTTTGTAAACGCTCTTGAATGTCAGATTCATTTGGTAATTGAGCATCTTTAAAACCAATTTTCCATAATTTAACTAATGGCCCAATCGTCAGATTGAACTTAGAATCAGAAGACAGACTGACCGCATGTGCTTGTGCAATCAATTCAAATAAATCTTCTTCTACTTGTACAGGCTTAATGCCCGCATTTTGATTTACGTGCATTAAATCTGATTTATCATCATTTGCGCTAAAGCGTTTTTCATAGTCTTTCAACATCTCTTCAGCATGGTTTAATAGTACTTCCGCTTTAGGATGTTCAATTTGTAGGGTAATACGTGTCCCCATGAGGTTTAATACTTTCTGTTTCATTTCAGCAACTCCTCAATACATAACGATAGATTTATCTTTATACTATCAAACTCTCTTTCATTCTCGAAATTCAAATTAAAAAACGACACTCCTTTTTAAGAAATGTCGCTTTAAATTAAATCTGCGGAATATTTTCAATGGCTTCAATCATATTGTCTTTTGTATATACCTTAATACTGAATCCATTATCTTTCAGCGTATCGTAATACCATATACTTCCATGGTCTATATCAGGTGCGTTATGAAAACTTGTAAACTCAGTTTCAGACATATGAGATGGAATCACAAAGACGTGATCAATTTTATTGTCATTATCATAGCTGACACCCATATCGCCATATAATTCAACTTTGTTTCCACGAACTTCTTTTGTACCTTCTGGTTTACCGAATGTACTTTGTACATCTGATTTAGATTGACCAATTTCAAAGCCTTTATAGCCATGTGTATTCGATGATTTCATAAAGTTTTGACTAAACTCCGTTGAATTCACATTGACTGAGATTTTATCTGTGTCTGGCAAGTTATGTTGCGTAGCTTGTTCATGATTATTTGCGCTTTGTTGATGGTTTCCTGAACCTCCGCTATAGAAATAAAAAGCAAGATAAGCGCCGCCTATGATTAAAGCTAAGATAACTAAGCCTAACAGACTCCAACCGATGACTTTCCAAGGTGAAACTGATGTACGCTCGTGTAGAATTTCAGTACGTGAAAATTCATGATAATCTCTGTTTTCTTTACCGCAATTTGTGCAATAGTGTTCATCTGGTGCTAAAGGTTTCCCACAGTTTGTACAGTACTTCATAACGCTTTTCCCCTCACGTTTATTGTTATCTTTATTATAGTTGATAAAAACATACACTGCTATATCATTAAATATTCAATTCAACTTTTTACCTTAAATTGTATTAAACGTTACGCTTTCACGCACTATTTCAACTTAATATCAATCTAACCAAAAAAACATTGTTCCACGCATAAATTAGCGATATAATTATGTTAAAGAAAGCCATTTCATCCAAGCGTCACAAGGCTTTAGACAAGTTACCCAGCATCAAGATATTCACAACAATTCCAATCAATTAACCTATTGGAATTATAGAAAGGGAGCGTTTTATTTTATGAAAGCAGCTGTATGGTACGGACAAAAAGATGTACGTGTTGAGGAACGTGAAATCAGACCATTAAAAGACGATGAGGTACGCGTTAAAGTATCTTGGACAGGTATTTGTGGAACAGATTTACATGAATATTTAGAAGGACCTGTATTTATCGCGGTCGATGAGCCAGATCCGTTATTAGGTCAAAAAGCACCTGTTACTTTGGGTCATGAATTTTCAGGTATAGTCGAAGAAGTAGGTAGTGAAGTTACTGAATATAAAAAAGGTGATCGTGTAGTAGTTAACCCTACTGTTTCTAAACACGAAAAAGAAGAAAACATCGATTTATATGATGGCTATTCATTTATCGGTCTAGGTGCAGATGGTGGTTTCGCATACTACACTAATGCACCTGAAGGTAATGTATACCGTTTACCTGATAACGTATCAGCTAAAGAAGTACTTTAGTAGAGCCTACGGCAGTAGCTGTACAAGCCGTTAAAGAAGGCGAATTGTTATTTGGTGATACAGTAGCAGTTATCGGTGCAGGACCAATTGGTTTATTAAATGTCATCGCGGCAAAAGCTGCTGGAGCAAGTAAGATTTTTGTATTCGACTTATCTGACGAACGCTTAGCAAAAGCTAAAGAAGTCGGTGCTACTTACGCAGTAAACTCTGGTGAAGTAAATCCGGTAGAATTCGTTCGCGAACACACTGAAAATGGTGTAGATGTCACATTTGAAGTAGCTGGTGTAGCTGCTACATTAGCACAATCTATTTCTATGACACGCCCACGTGGTACAGTCGTTATCGTATCTATTTTCAGTCATCCAGTACAATTTGATCCAATGCAATTAACAAACACAGGTGTGAAATTAACATCAACAATTGCTTACACACCAACTACTTTCCAACAAACGATCGATTTAATCAGCGAAGGCAACTTAAATGTTAAACCAGTCGTTACAGATGAAATCGAATTAGAAGATATCGTTGAATCCGGATTTGAAAAATTAGTCAGTGATAAATCACAAGCTAAAATCTTAGTAAGATTAAATGGTGACCAAGCATAATAAATTATAGGTATATCCAGTTAAGGTAGGGAGCACAGTCTTCCTGCCTTTTTATATTGAGTATATATTACTCTTTCTTTCAATTTAAAAAACGACACTCCTCTTTCAAGAAATGTCGTTTTCCTCATATATGATGATGTGTGTTATTAATGTTCGTTCGGATCATTTTCTGCATCTTGGTGTGTTTTGTGTACAGTACCGAATTTATGGTCTGGACCACCGTAGATTGAGTAAAGTTTTAATGGTTCGTCACCTTTGTTTGTGACGTTATGCCATGTATCTGCAGGAACGATAATCGCATCGTCAGGGTTGACTTCTTTTTCGAAATTCAAATTGTCTTCTGTTGGACCCATTTGGCATAAACCTTTACCTTGTTCAACACGTAGGAATTGTTCAATACCATGGTGGATTTCTAAACCGATGTCATCTCCTGGTTGAATTGTCATTAATGTAACTTGAATATTTGAACCAGTCCAAATGGTAGTACGGTAGTTTTCATTTTCCAATGTCATACCTTCGATATTATCTACTACTGGTTTGTTACCTTGGTCTTCAAAATTATAAGTCATTTTAAAACCCTCCTTGATTTAATGCTTACATTTATATTGTACTCCGTTTTAATTCATTGAAACGACTTTTATAAAGAGTTCACAAATTCTTCAAGAACAGTTATTAATTTTTTCAAAGAACGAGTGCTATTCTTTAACAGTTTTTTAATGCGTCATGCTACAATCAATACAGATAGATTAGAATCATTCTAAATAAGGAGAGTTGAATATGAGTAAAGACAAATCAAAATTAACAGGTCTTTTCGGCCATCCCGTAGGAGATCGTGAAAATTCAGCAACAGCTGGTCCACGTGGTCCATTACTAATGCAAGACGTATATTTCTTAGAATTATTAGCACACTTCGATCGTGAAGTTATCCCTGAACGACGTATGCACGCTAAAGGTTCAGGTGCATTCGGGACATTTACAGTAACTAATGATATTACACAATACACAGATGCGAGCATCTTCGCAGAAGTCGGTAAACAAACACCTATGTTTGCACGTTTCTCTACAGTAGCTGGTGAACGCGGTGCAGCTGATGCTGAACGTGACATCCGTGGCTTCGCATTAAAATTCTATACAGATGAAGGTAACTGGGACCTTGTAGGTAACAATACACCTGTATTCTTCTTCAGAGACCCTAAATTATTCCCAAGTTTAAACCACGCAGTTAAACGTGACCCACGTACAAATATGCGCAGTGCACAAAACAACTGGGATTTCTGGACTTCATTACCTGAAGCATTACATCAAGTAACAATCTTAATGTCTGACCGTGGTATTCCTCGTGGCTATAGACACATGCACGGTTTCGGCTCACATACGTATTCTTTATTAAATAAAGATAACGAACGTGTATGGGTGAAATTCCACTTCCGTACACAACAAGGTATTGAAAACTTCTCACTAGAAGAAGCAGAACAAGTGATTGCGAAAGATCGTGAATCATCTCAACGTGACTTATTCGAAGCTATCGAAGAAGGCAACTTCCCTAAATGGAAAATGTATATCCAAGTCATGACAGAAGAACAAGCACGTAACCACAAAGACAATCCATTCGACCTAACTAAAGTTTGGTTTAAAGATGAATATCCATTAATTGAAGTCGGTGAGTTCGAATTAAACCGCAACCCTGACAACTACTTCATGGATGTTGAACAAGCAGCATTCGCACCAACTAACATTGTGCCTGGTATCGACTTCTCACCAGACAAAATGTTGCAAGGTCGCTTATTCTCTTATGGAGATGCTCAACGTTACCGTTTAGGTGTTAACCACTGGCAAATCCCAGTCAACCAACCTAAAGGTGTAGGTGTTGAAAACTTATGTCCATTCGCACGTGATGGTCAAGGTCGCTTCTTAGACGGCAACCAAGGCGGTAAAACACATTACTACCCTAACAGCACAGGCGCAATGGAAAGCCAACCAGGTTACAAACGTCCACCAATGGATGTCGTAGATGGTCCAGCTTATGAATACGACTACCGTGAAGATGACGATAACTACTTCGAACAACCAGGTAAATTGTTCAGACTACAAACACCTGAACAACAAGAACGCATCTTCCAAAACACAGCAAATGAAATGGAAGGCGTAACATTAGAAGTAAAAGAACGTCATATTCGTCATTGCTATAAAGCAGATCCTGAGTATGGTAAAGGTGTCGCAAAAGCAATGGGTATCGACATTAACAGTATTGATTTAGATGCTGAAGACTAAGCCGATTATTTCCTAGGCAATATATAAAGAAGAGGTAGCTTATTTATGATATTAGATAAAGTGAACCCAAATGACCTATTTCCAACCGAGTCACAACAAACTTCAGTATTAGGCAAAATGGGTTATCCAATGAACGGTGAAATTAAAATCTTTGAAGCAGCTTACATCGCCACAAATGAACGTTTGATTTTAAATGTAGATATGGCTGGAGAGTTCTATTATCGCAACATCGCATACAATGAAATTAAAGCGATTGAACTCACAGAAGACACATTAAGTCTGACATTTGAAATTGGCACATTTAAATTAACTGATTTCAAACAAGATGAAGCTGAAAACTTTAAAGCCTATGTTACATCGCAAATAAAATAACTTTTAAAAGTTTTAGTGCAAGATCGAGGTACTACTAATTCTTTTGATAAAAAGAAGAAGGGGTCGGGACATAAATGTTCTGACTTCTAAT